>JBIIUM010000275.1:0-3773 GCA_044339985.1 Burkholderiales bacterium
GAGAGCAAACTCGACGCGCTGTTCGCGAAGGAGAAAAGCAAGTGAGCATGGAGACTCCCCAACCCGAGGCCGGTGCCGGCCCCAAGCCCAAGAAGTCCGTTGCCCTCTCCGGCGTGACCGCCGGCAACACCGCCCTGTGCACCGTTGGCCGCAACGGCAACGACCTGCACTACCGCGGTTATGACATCCTCGACTTCGCCGACGACGCCACCTTCGAGGAGGTGGCCTACCTGCTGGTGCACGAGAAACTGCCCACCAAGGCCGAACTCGCCTCCTACCGCAACAAGCTCAAGCAGCTTCGCGGGCTGCCCACCAGCCTGAAGGCGGCGCTGGAGTGGATCCCGCCCGCCGCGCATCCCATGGACGTGTTGCGCACCGGTGTGTCGGTGCTGGGCACGCTGCTGCCGGAAAAGGATGATCACTCCGTGCCGGGCGCGCGCGACATCGCCGACCGGCTGCTGGCCAGCCTGGGCTCCATCCTGCTGTACTGGTATCACTGGAGCCACAACGGCCGTCGCATCGACACCGAAACCGACGACGAATCCATCGCAGGACATTTCCTGCACCTGCTGCACGGCAAACCGCCCTCCGAGTTGTGGGAGCGCGCCATGCAGACCTCCCTCAACCTCTATGCAGAGCACGAGTTCAACGCCTCCACCTTCACCGCCCGGGTGATCGCGGGCACGGGCGCCGACCTGCACTCAGCCATCGCCGGCGCCATCGGCGCGCTGCGCGGGCCCAAGCACGGCGGCGCCAACGAAGTGGCCTTCGACATCCAGGGCCGCTATCACACGCCCGACGAAGCCGAGTCCGACATCGTCAGGCGCGTGCAGAACAAGGAAATCGTCATTGGCTTCGGTCACCCCGTCTACACCATCGGCGATCCGCGCAACAAGGTCATCAAGGAAGTGGCGCGGCGGTTGTCGAGGGCGGACGGCGACATGAAGCTGTTCGACATCGCCGAGCGGCTGGAGGCGGTGATGTGGCGCGAGAAGAAGATGTTCCCCAACCTCGACTGGTTCAGCGCCGTGAGCTATCACATGATGGGCGTGCCACGCGCCATGTTCACACCGCTGTTCGTGATCTCGCGCACGTCCGGCTGGGCCGCCCACGTGATCGAGCAGCGCATCGACGGCAAGATCATCCGCCCGAGCGCCAACTACACCGGCCCCGAAAACCAGAAGTGGATCCCCATCGAGAAGCGCAAGTAACCCGCGCCCTTCTCCCGCCCGCCACCCCCAGACACGGAAGACCCCGCCCATGTCCGCCCGCATCTCCAACGTCCGTCCCAAGCCCGACCAGGTGCTGGTGGACATCGCCGACTACGTCTCCAAGAAAAAGATCACCAGCAAGGAAGCCTACGAGACCGCCCGCTACTGCCTGATGGACACGCTGGGCTGCGGCCTGGAGGCGCTGGAGTACCCGGCGTGCACCAAGCTGCTGGGCCCCGTGGTGCACGGCACCGTGGTGCCCAACGGCGCGCGCGTGCCCGGCACCCAGTTCCAGCTCGACCCGGTGCAGGCCGCGTTCAACATCGGTGCCATGATCCGCTGGCTCGACTTCAACGACACCTGGCTCGCAGCCGAGTGGGGCCACCCTTCGGACAATCTGGGCGGCATCCTCGCCACGGCCGACTGGCTGTCGCGCGCCGCCGTGGCCCAGGGCAAGGCCCCGCTCGCCATGCAGGACGTGCTCACGGCCATGATCAAGGCCCACGAGATCCAGGGCTGCATCGCCCTGGAGAACTCCTTCAACAAGGTGGGGCTAGACCACGTGGTGCTGGTCAAGGTGGCCTCCACCGCCGTGGTGGCGCAGATGCTGGGCCTGTCCCACGAGGAGATCGTCAACGCCCTCTCGCTCGCCTGGGTGGACGGGCAGTCGCTGCGCACCTACCGCCACGCCCCCAATACCGGCTCTCGCAAGAGCTGGGCGGCCGGAGACGCCACCGCCCGCGCCGTGCGCCTGGCGCTCATCGCCCGCACTGGCGAAATGGGCTACCCCTCGGTGCTCTCAGCCAAGGGTTGGGGTTTCTACGACGTGCTGTTCAAGGGCAACGCGTTCAAATTCCAGCGGCCCTACGGCAGCTATGTGATGGAGAACGTGCTTTTCAAGATCTCCTTCCCCGCGGAGTTCCACTCTCAGACCGCGGTGGAGTGCGCCATGGACATCCACGCCGCCCTCAAGAAGGCCGGCCGCGCGCCCGAGGACATCAAGCGCATCACCATCCGCACCCACGAGGCGGCCATCCGCATCATCGACAAGAAGGGCCCCCTGGACAATCCGGCCGACCGTGACCACTGCATCCAGTACATGGTGGCCGTGCCCATCCTGTTCGGCCGTCTCACCGCCGCCGACTACGAGGACAACGTGGCGGCCGATCCGCGCATCGACAAGCTGCGCGACAAGATCGTGTGCGTGGAGGACAAGCAGTTCACCAAGGACTACCACGACCCCGAGAAGCGCTCCATCGCCAACGCGCTCACCGTGGAGTTCAACGACGGCAAGAAGCTCGGCGAGTTCGTCTGCGAGTACCCCATCGGCCACAAGCGTCGCCGCAAGGAAGGCATGCCGGTGCTGGTGGAGAAGTTCCGCACCAACCTCGCCCGGCGCTTCCCCGCCCGCCAGCAGAAAGCCATCCTCGACGTGTGCATGGACGCGAAGAAGCTTGCCGCCATGCCGGTCAACGAGTTCACCGACCTGTTCGTGATCTGAGCTCAGCCGATCCAACCGCCGCGCCCCGGAGCCCGCCATGAGCCACAACCCGTTCGACTCGCTGCAGTCCTTCGCCATCGGTTCGAAGAAGGGCAGGTACCATTCGCTGCATGCCCTCGAGAAAGCCGGCCTGGGCCGGATCTCGCGCCTGCCGGTGTCGATCCGCATCGTGCTCGAGGCGGTGCTGCGCAACTGCGATGGGAGGAAGGTCACCGAGGAGCACGTCAGGCAGCTCGCGGGCTGGAAGCCCGTCGCCGAGCGCGTGGACGAAATCCCCTTCGTGGTGGCGCGCGTGGTGCTGCAGGACTTCACCGGCGTGCCGCTGCTGGCCGACCTGGCCGCCATGCGCAACGTGGCCTCCGGCATGGGCAAGGACCCCAAGACCATCGAGCCCCTGGTTCCCGTGGACCTGGTGGTGGACCACTCGGTGATGATCGATCACTACGGCGGCAAGGACTCGCTCGACCTCAACATGAAGCTCGAGTTCCAGCGCAACCGCGAGCGCTACGAGTTCATGAAGTGGGGCATGCAGGCCTTCGACACCTTTGGCGTGGTGCCCCCCGGCTTCGGCATCGTGCATCAGGTCAACCTGGAATACCTCGCCCGGGGCGTGCACGCCAGGGACGGCGTGTACTACCCCGACACGCTGGTGGGCACCGACAGCCACACCACCATGATCAACGGCATCGGCGTGGTGGGCTGGGGCGTGGGCGGGATCGAGGCCGAGGCCGGCATGCTGGGCCAGCCGGTGTACTTCCTCACGCCCGACGTGGTGGGTGTCGAGCTCAAGGGCCGCCTGCGCGAAGGCGTCACGGCCACCGACCTGGTGCTCACCGTCACCGAGATGCTGCGCAAGGAAAAGGTGGTGGGCAAGTTCGTGGAGTTCTTCGGCGAAGGCACCGCCTCCCTCGCCGTGCCCGACCGCGCCACCATCGCCAACATGGCGCCGGAGTACGGCGCCACCATGGGCTTCTTCCCCGTGGACGCGAAGACCGTGGAGTACTTCGCGGGCACTGGCCGCACCCGTGCGGAGATCGATGCCTTCGAGGCCTACTTCAAGG
>JBIIUM010000276.1:0-3772 GCA_044339985.1 Burkholderiales bacterium
TCAGGATTGGCTGGGCTTCGGACCCCAGAAGCGTCTTGCGGTCGACTGCGCGCGCCACGACTGGGTTTTGTGCCTGGATGCCGACGAGCGCGTCACCCCCCAATTGCGAGATGCCATGGAGCGCGCCTTGGCGGCGCCATCCCACGGCGCCTACCAGTTCCCGCGGTGCAATCGCTTTCTGGGACGCTGGCTGCGCCATGGCGAGGGCTATCCCGACTGGTCGCTTCGCCTGTTCGACCGGCGCGAGGCCCAGTGGTCGATGGACACCGTGCACGAGAAGGTGGAGGCGCGAGTGCCCGTGGGCAGACTCGATGGCGACCTGCTGCACGATTCGGCCGAGAGCCTGACGCGCTATCTCGAAAAGCAGAATCGCTACACCTCGCTGCAGGCCGAAGCGGCCTTCGCGGCCGGGGTGCGCGCTTCGGTGGCGAAGCTCGTGCTGTCGCCGCTGATGCGCTTCATCAAGTTCTATTTCCTGCGGCTGGGCTTTCTCGACGGCGCCGCCGGGCTGGTGCATATCGCCATCGGTTGCCAAAACAGTTTTCAGAAGCACGCCAAGCTCCTGGAGCTTTGGCGGCGCGGAGGCACGCAATGAAGATCCTCGTCACCGGTGCCGCCGGTTTCATCGGCATGCACACCTGCGAGCGCTTGCTCGACAGTGGTCATGACGTGGTGGGCCTGGACAATCTCAACGATTACTACGATCCCATGCTCAAGCGCGCGCGGCTTCACCGGCTTGAGGGGCGGGAGGGCTTTCGCGCCGTCATGGGGGACATCTGCGACCTGCCGGCGCTCATGCGGCTGTTCGAGGACGGCGGATTCGAGCGCGTCATCCACCTCGCCGCCCAGCCTGGTGTGCGCTACTCCCTCACCCACCCCCACGCTTATGCCCAGGCCAACCTCGTGGGTTTCCTCAACGTGCTGGAGGCCTGCCGCCACCACGGCCTGCCGCACCTGGTGTACGCCAGCAGTTCGAGCGTGTATGGCGGCAATGTGCGCCTGCCGTTCTCCGAACACCACGCGGCCGATCACCCGGTGAGCCTGTATGCCGCCACCAAGCGCGCCAACGAACTCATGGCCCACAGCTACAGCCACCTCTACGGGCTGCCGGCCACGGGGCTGCGGTTCTTCACCGTCTACGGTCCCTGGGGCCGCCCCGACATGTCGCCCATGCTGTTCACGCGCGCCATCCTGGAAGGCCGTCCCATCGATGTGTTCAACGAAGGGCGCATGCGGCGCGACTTCACCTACGTGGATGACATCGTGGAGGGTGTGGTGCGCATCATGGGCCGGCCCCCAGTCCCGGATCCAGCCTTTGACCCCGGGGCGCCCGACCCGGCCACGGCCGCGGTGCCATGGCGCCTCTACAACATCGGCAACCACGAGCCCGTGGATCTGATGCACTTCATCGCGGTGCTGGAGTCGCTGCTCGGGCGAACCGCCCGCAAACGCTTGTTGCCCATGCAGCCCGGCGACGTGGAGGCCACCTGCGCGGACGTGGACGATCTGCGCCGCGACGCGGATTTCGCGCCGCGCACGCCGCTCGAAGACGGGCTGGCGCGCTTCGTGGCCTGGTATCGCCAGTTCTACGGCGTTTGAGAAGGGCGCGGAGCAATGCTCGCGCCGTCCACCGGGCAGAGATCACGCAGTGCCGCCACCACGGCGTCCACTGCGATGTCGTCCACGTGGCGCGAGGGCGCCTGCAGCAGCCGGTAGGGCACGCCCCAGGGATGCCAACGCGCGGCATCGGAATCGCCAAACAGGCATACGATGGGCTTGCCCAGCCCGGCGGCTACATGCATGGCACCGCCGTCGGCGCACAACACCGCGTCGCAACCCGCCAGAGCGTCCATCAGCGCGCCGAGGGTGCTTGTAGGCATAGGCTGCACTCGGCCCGCCATCGACCGGATGAGCGCCGCTGCCTTTCGGTCATCTCCAGGGTGCCTGGGGTCACGCTCGTCGCCTGGCGCCCAGAAAAGCTTCACCCGCCAGGAGGGATCCAAGGCAAGCAGCGTCTGCTCGAAGTGCGTTATGGACCAGCGCTGGGAGGGCTTGCGGGCGCTGATGTGGACGCCGAGGGTGAAGGGGCCGTGCGATGGGCGAGGTGCTGCGCCATGCACGCGCACCGCCGCCGGCGGCCCGGTGACCCCGAGCGGCGCGCCCAGGGCACATACGCGCTCCACTTCGTGACCGTTACCTTCCGCCACCACGGTAATGCGCCCGCGCACGGCTGCGGATTGACCGCGCACCACGATGCGGGCAGCGCGCAACCCGGTGGCCATGCGCTCGGCCCGGTCCCCGGGCGAGGCCACCAGCACCGCGTCCAGCGCCAGTTGCCGCAGCCGCAGCCAGAGCCGCGCTCGCGCCACCAGCAACCCCAGGCGGCTCTCGCCCGGGTTGTGCTTCGCCTTGCGATAGACAAACACTTCGTCCACGTCGCCACACCCCTTCAACACGGGGGCGTTGTAGCTGTGCACCAGCACACCGATCCAGGCGTGAGGATGGGCGAGGCGCAGGCCTGCCAGCAGCGGCGTGGTGCAGATCAGGTCGCCGATGTTGTCTCGGCGAATCACCAGGATGCGGGGAGCCGAGATCAAGGCGCGTGGCCGGGTCTCACGTTGAGCCACAGGCCGAGCATCAGCACCGCGAGCAGCGCGTGTTCGTGGTGCAACGTGGTGTTGGCCATGCCGGCGACGACGGTGACGAACCACCCCGAAAACGCCGCTCCCCATGCGGCCCACTGCGCGTCGCGCCCGCGCGCGCCGGGATAGCCGCGCCACAGGCTTGCCAGCCATGCCCCCAGCACCGCCAGCAGCGCAGCAAAGCCCGCCAGGCCGCGCTCGGCGAGCGTGTTGAAGTAGAGGCTGTGGGCGTGGGGCGCAAAGAAGAACGCCTGCTCGTCCACCGGCTCGCCGCGGGCCTTGGACCAACCGAGCACCCGCTGTGCATCGAGGCGGCTGTAGTTGTCCATGCCGACGCCAAAGACGGGATACTCGCGCAATGCCGACAAGGAGGTGGCCCAGATACGATCCCGGGAGCTGAGCACGTTGTCCGCGGCGGCATTTTGAAGGTGCTTGGTGACCACGGTTGGACGCATCACCAGCAGGGCGGCGGTAACCATTGCGACGGCAAGCAAAGCCGCGGCGCCGAAATGCCGCTCCCGCGGCCACCAGGCGATGGGCAGCACGACCGCGAGAGCAAGACCCGCGGCCAACGCCCCGCGGCTTTCCATGGCCACCAGGAAGGCCAGCAGGCAGACCAGGCCCGACAATCCGGCGGCGCGGGCCGTAAGGCCCAAGCGCGGCCATAGTGCCATGAGAGCGCTCTGGGCCATCCCCAGTACGATTGCCACGTAGATGGCGCTGTGGTTCACGTGGCCGACGGAATGAAGCTCGATGAACACGCGTTTCCCCTCCGTTACCCAGCGCCAGTAGCCCCAGGCAAGGCCCAGCGCCGTGGCGACAAAGGCCGCGCCGATCACGGCGAAAATCGCGTTGTCACTGAGATTCGAGCGCTTCACGCACCACAGCACGAGGCCGTAGCGCAGCAGGTCGGTGGTGCCACGCCACTCCTGGAAGCGGATACCCGCGAAGGCCGCCACGAGAACACCCGACCCGATCCATATCGCGATCAGTGTGTCCCAGCGGTCCCACGGTCCGCCGAAACGCCGTGCCCGCAGACGATTGGTCAGCCACGTGAGCACGAAGGCGGCGGCCAACAGGTTTTTCGGCGCCTCCCACAGCGGCAGAGCCACGGCCAGCGCCACCAGCAA
>JBIIUM010000009.1:0-39053 GCA_044339985.1 Burkholderiales bacterium
GCCTTGATGCCGCTCTTGGTCGTGTCGAAGCTTCCGGCGCCGAAACTGGGCGTGATCACCAAGCCATCAGGACCGTTCTCGGTAAAGACGCTGATCACGCCTCCCGACGAGTTTCCGTACAAGGACGAAAACGGGCCGCGCAGCACTTCGATGCTGCGGGCGGTACCTAGGTCGATGTTGGCGGCCTGACCCTGACCGTCCGGCATGGTGAGTGGAATGCCGTCGGCGTACAGGCGCAGACCTCGCACGCCGAAGGTGGAACGCGAACCGAAGCCGCGGATCGATATCTGCAGATCCTGCGCGTAGTTGTTGCGGTTGTTGGCCACCACGCCGGGCACCACCTGCAAGGCCTCAGACGCATTGACGCCCATCTGAGCTTCCGAGATGCGCGCCTTGTCCACCAGATCGATGGACATGGGCAGGTCAAAGCTGCGCTGCTCGGAGCGGGTGCCCGTCACCACCACGGGCACAGTGCGCACCGTCTCAGTTTGCTGGGCCAAGGCGTCCCAGGCACAGGCGGCAAGGGTCGAGAACACAAGCGTGGGCGCGATGGCACCCCCGAGGACTCGGCGAGGCATGGTGAATCTCCTGGCGCGGCATGTTGTGTTTGTTATCAGCTTGGTGGCCACCGCAAGCGCGCCAAGCCGGAAAAGAAAAGAGGGCTGCGTTCCCGCAGCCCTCCTTCAGCCAGAACCGCTGATCAGCGGTTGGCGATGTACATCGTGACTTCGAAGCCGAAGCGCATTTCGGTGTATTCAGGCTTGGTCCACATGGCAATTTCCTATTGGCTTAAGACGACACACACTCGGGTTTGACATAAATTGACCTGTTTACAGACGCCGGATGGTGAGGTCTCGGACGTCAGTACGCATGCCAATGAGCTTTAGTTTACGGATCAGACCGCATCAAACCATCGCAAAAGCCTTAAAAGAGCCTCATGATTTTCATGAGACGGGGCCTGCGGAGCCGGGATCGAGCAATCCGTGGCGCATGGCGACGATCGCCAGTTCGGCCGAGTTGGATGCGCCAAGCTTTTGTTTGATGTTGTAGAGATGCGTTCCGATGGTGCGCGGACTGAGCGACATCACCTGGGCAATCTCGGCCACCGACTGGCCGCGGGCGAGGCTCAGGAACACCTTGAATTCCTTCTCGGACAGCATATCCACGGGATTGCGTTCGCCGGTGAGTTGCTGCAAGGCAAGCTGCTGGGCGATGGCTGGCTCCAGGAAGGTGCGCCCCGCATGTACCTGGCGGATGGCGCGGATCAGTTCTTCGGCAGCACTGCGCTTGGAGAGATAACCCAGCGCGCCCGCCTTCAGCACGCGCTTGGCGTGCATGGCGTCCTCGTGGGCGGTGAGAACCAGCACCCGAGTGGATGGCGCGTGGGCCAACATGCGCGACAGCGCTTCCAGGCCGCCAATGCCGGGCATGGACAGATCCAGCACCACCACGTCGGGCTTCACGTCCGCCAGTCGGCGCAGCGCCTCCTCGCCACTTTCGGCTTCACCGCTCACACGGATGTCGACGGCGCTCTCCAGCAGCAAACGAAAACCCATGCGCACCACGGCGTGGTCATCCACCAGCATCACGTGGATGTCTCCGCCGCTCACGCTGCCGCCTCGCCAGCTGCCGCCGGCACGGGCAGGCGCACCCGCACGGTCACCCCCTGCCCCGGCGGTGCGTCCAATTCGAAGACCCCGCCCAGCGCCTCGGTACGCTCGCGCATGCCCAGCAACCCGAAGCGCGCGGCCTCCACGGCGTTGCGCTCGCTCAGGCCGCCGCCGTCATCGCTCACCGACAGGGCCAACCAGGACTCACCGGGCGGGCGGCGGATGAGGATGTCAACGCGGCTTGCCTTGGCATGCTTGACCACGTTGGTGAGGCACTCCTGCACGATGCGGTATACGGTGATGTTGATGTCTTCGCCGAGACCATCGATGGCGCCCTCGGCGCGCAGATCCACGGCCGTGTGCGGCTGCAACCGCCGCCAGTTGCCCACCGCCTCTTCGAGGGCTTCCCTGAGGCCGAGGTGATCGAGGGCACTGGGACGCAGCTGGCGCACGATGTCATGAACGATATCGTAGATGCGTTCGGCCACCTCCACGATGGTGACGGCGCCGCGGTGGGTTTCGCCGCCGCCCGCCCGGGTCTGGTTGGCGATCACCGCGCCCAGGGTCTTGACTGCCGTGACGTACTGCCCGAGCTCGTCGTGCAGCTCGCGGGCGATGAGGCGCCGCTCCTCCTCGAGCCGCGTCTGGATGAGCCGCGTGAGATGGCGATTCTGGGCAAGCTCTGCCTCCGCCTCACGGGCGCGCTTCGCCTCGGTGATGTCGCGCAACGACCAGATCTCGCCAATCACCGCGTCCGAGGCCGGATCCACCAGCGGCGCCGCGGACACGGCCACCTCCAGGCGCCTGCCGCTGCGGGCAAGGCGCACCGTCTCCACGTGGTCCACCAACCCGCGGGCACGCACCAACCCGGCGTGCGCCGCGAGTTGCGCGCGCCTGTCCTGCGGCACAGTACCCTCCACGGTGCGGCCCACCATCTCGGCAGCGCTGTAGCCCAGCAGGCGTTCGGCGGCGGGATTCCAGTACCCCACGCGGCCGTCGAGATCAAGGGTAAAAATGGCGTCGCCCGATTGCTGGGCAATGAGCGCGAGACGACGATTTTCCGCCTGGCTTGCTTCGAGCGCGTCAGCCATGCGGTTGAAGCTGCCGCCAATGGCGTCGAACTCGGGCACGGCAAAGCCTGGCAAACGGGTGTGGAACTCACCGCGCTCCATGCGCAGCAAGCCCTCGGCCACCGTGCGCACTGGGCGCACCGACCGGCCCACGAGAAAAAACACCAGCGCGTTCACGGCCACCGCGAAGACCACCGCGAGGGTCATGAGTTCGGCAAGATCATCCCAGGCATCCAGTATGGAACGGGAGGAATCCACCATCACCACCAGGTGCCCCCCGTCGACGGGGATGTTCACCACCGCCAACTGCGGGCGGACGAGAGCCGCAAACCACTGCGGCGCCATTCGGCCAGCCTTGTAGACAGACGGTGGTGAGGCGTAGATCTCGCGGTCATCCCGGTCGAAAAGCCTGATGTCGTGGGCGCGCACCCTTCCAAGCTCACGCAAAAACACCTTGAGCGCCTCGCCCGCGCTCCCCGGTTCTCCACGCGAACCGGAGTCACGCAGGACGGTGGACAGCAGTTGCAGTGTCACCCGGTTCGCGCCCTCCATCTCCTCCCGGATGGAGCGGCGCGCATCATCGATCACCACATTGAGCAGAGCCGCCACGAACAACACGGTCACCACGCTGATCAGCAGGTTGATGCGAAAGCGCAAACTCAGGGCAGGCACGCTAGCCACCTTCATCAACCATCGATGCGTCGGCAGCGGCCACCAAGGCCCGCTCGATGGCCGGATGCGAAGACGCGTGCTTGCCCTGTTCCACCATCACCAGGCGCGACCCTGGCCAGCGGCGGTGCAGCGTGACGGCGGTGACCGGCGGACACACGAAGTCCATGCGCCCCTGCACCAGAGTGGCTGGCAGATGGGCAATGCGCGCCATGTTGTCGAGCAGTTCACCCGGGCACAGGAAACAGCCGTGCGCGAGGTAATGCACCTGCACTCGGGCGCGCGCCAGCAGCCCCGCGGCATCGGCGGCAGGAGGCAAGGGCGCGGCCGCCTCGCCGATGGACATGACCGCCGCTTCAAAGGCGCTCCAGCGCAGAGCGGCCTGTTGCGCCACGGCAGGTTCCGGATGGTTGAGCAGGGTTTCGTAGGTGTTCAGCAGCACCGGCCAGGCAGCCCCCGGGGCGGGCGCGAAGAGCAGGGCGCGGGCCTCTGGCACGAAGGCCTCCAGACCGTTGAAGTACCAGTCCAGTTCGGCGCGCGAGGCGAGGAAGATGCCGCGCAGAATCAGGCGCCTCACGGCGCCGGGGTGGGCTTGCGCGTAGGCCAGCGCCAGAGTGCTGCCCCAGGAACCGCCGAACAACACCCAGGCGCGTACGCCCAGGAGTGTGCGCAGCCTTTCCATGTCGCCCACCAGATGGGCGGTGCTGTTGGCGCTCACGCTGCCCGAGGGCAGGCTGCCGCCGCAGCCGCGCTGGTCGAACAGCACGATGCGATAGCGCGCTGGATCGAAGTAGCGGCGGTGGTCGGGCTTGCTGCTGCTGCCCGGTCCGCCATGCAGGAACAACACCGCGACGCCGGCGGGGTTGCCGCTCACCTCGTAGCGCACACGGTGGCCTTCGGATTCGGGCAGCAATCCGCTCAGGTACGGCTCGATGGGGGGATAGAGCACTTGCTTGAACTCGCGGCCGGGCCCGGCGGGGGTCGCCGCCTGGGCCTAATCGATCCTGAACACCACCGGCACCAGCACCGTGAAGTCGCGCCCGCGGAACTCGGCCGGTACCGCCGGCAGTTGCCCCGTGCGTTTGACCATGGCCACAGCCTCCTCGTCGAGCATGGGATACCCGCTGGACTTGGCCACATGCACTTCGCGCACCTTGCCTTCGGTGTTCACCCGCACTTCCAGTTCCACCTTTCCCTGCCACCCCATCTGGAGAGCGCGGCGCGGATAGTTCTGGCTCTTGCCGATGGCACGCGAAAAATCCAGCGCGTAGCGCTCCATCAAAGCGCGGTCGAAACCGCTCGCGACAGGTGCACCGCTCACAGCGGCACGTTCCGGCCCTGGCCGCGCAGGGATGGGCTGCGCCGCGCCCTGGGGCACGGGTGCCTCGGCGCGCAGGGCGGGCCCTTGAACGGGGGGCGGCGGCGGCGCAGCCGACGGGCTGGCCACGGGCGCGGTCTGCGCCAGGGGCGCCGGCCGTGCGGCCTGAAGGTCGGGGCGCGGCTCGGCGCGCGGTTCAGGGCGTGGCACGGGGGCCTCGGTGCGCACCGCAGGCGCAAGAGGTTCCGGACGCGTTTCTGCCTTGGCCGTAAGAGTCGGCGCCACCTGCACCACCGGCCGCGGGTCCACGCGTACCTCGGGCCTTGGCTCGCGCCGGAGCTCCACCGGCGCGTCGGGTCGAACAGTGGGCTTGAGATCCGGTGCCGGCGCGGGCGCCGTGAGGGCGGTGCGGGATTCCAGCCGCGGGGCTACGGCGGCTTCAGGCCGGGGCATGGGTCGCAGGTCGGGGCGCGGCTCGGGGCGCGGCGCCGGCAGGGGCTCGGGCCTGGGCTGCGATTTGAACTCCGGAACAGGCTGCAGCTGCGGAACGTCGCGGCTCTCAAGTGGCGCCAGTTCGCGCAAGGGTTCGGGTTGCTCCACCGGCTTGGGCACGGGCTTCGGCTCAACCGGTGGCGGCGGCTTGCGCTCCACCTGGGGTCGCGGTGGCGGTTCGCGCTTCGGCGGCGGCGGCGGCTCACGCTCTGGCTCGATTATCTCCACCTGCAGCACTGGACGCTCTGCCGGCGGCAGGTGGCGCAACTGTGGCAGAAACAACACCAGCAGTCCGTGGGCCAACAGTGAGACAACGAAGGCGAGCTTGAAGGGCTTTTCCCGACGCCACTCGCCAAAGGCCGGCGCACCGGAGAAGTTCATGACGGCTGTGCTCACGCCCAGCCCCGAACCGACCACGTCGCGGACAGGATACTGCGCGCAAACTCATGAAAATCATGAGACCACATTGCTGATTTTCGTGTGCCTGCTATTCGCATCATTCCGGGAACATTTCCACCTGTCGT
This sequence comes from Burkholderiales bacterium, assembly GCA_044339985.1. GTDB lineage: Bacteria > Pseudomonadota > Gammaproteobacteria > Burkholderiales. Next base: position 5,684 of record JBIIUM010000009.1, read on the forward strand.
TGAGAAAGCATCAATGCCTTTCGTGCGATGCCCTTGCTGGGCGCTCGCAACGAGGCGGGTGCGGACGCTACGGCATCGAAGGCGGGTTCGTCGAGTACCCGTCATGTCACAAACTCTAACACCCCGGAGGTCGCCATGTGGAGCAAGCCTGAGTACACCGAAATGCGTTTTGGTTTCGAAGTCACGATGTACATCGCCAACCGCTAATCGGTTTGGCGTCACAACGGGCCGCCCCTCAGGTGGCCCGTTGTGCTCAAGGTCGCCGCCAAGCCTCCGTTTCTCTGCCCCAGCGCGCACACGACATCATGCGAATCAGGGTCCTCGGCGCTGCCGCCGGTGGTGGGTTCCCCCAATGGAACTGCAATTGCCCCATGTGCGACGGACTGCGCAAAGGGCGCGTGCGCGCCGCGGCCCGCACCCAGTCCTCCATCTGCGTGGGTACCAGCGATACCGACTGGGTTCTCTTCAACGCCTCCCCTGACATCCTGGCGCAGATCCGGGCATTTCCAGCGCTGCAACCGGGGCGCGGCATTCGCGACACTGGCATTCGTGCGGTGGTGCTGATGGACGGCCAGATAGACCACACCACCGGGCTGCTCATGCTGCGCGAGGGCAAGCCCTTGCCGGTGTGGTGCACCGACATGGTCCGCGAGGACATGACCACCGGGAATCCGCTGTTCAACATCCTCGGTCATTACTGCACCGTGGACTGGCATTGCCTGCCCACCGCGGCGGGCAACGTCTTCTCCATCCCGGGCATCGATGGGTTGAGTTTTACTGCCGTGCCCCTGCGCAGCAAAGCGCCACCCTACTCGCCTCATCGCAACGATCCGCACGAGGGCGACAACATCGGCATGTGCATCACCGACACGCGTAGTGGCCGCCAGGTGTTCTACGCGCCCGGCCTGGGAGAGATCGAACCGCACTTGGTGCCTTTCCTGGCCCAGGCCGACTGTGTGATGGTCGACGGCACCTTCTGGACCGACGACGAGATGGTGCAGCTGGGCATCTCGAAGAAGCGGGCGCGCGACATCGGTCACCTGCCCCAGTCGGGACCGGGCGGCATGATCGAGGTGTTGGCAGGTTTGCGGGCGAGCCGCAAAATCCTCATCCACATCAACAACACCAACCCCATCCTGGACGAAGACTCGCCGCAACGCGCGGAACTGGCGCGCCACGGTATTGAAGTGGCCTTCGACGGGATGGACATCCAGCTCTGAGGACACCGCCATGGGCGCCGCCGAGACGCTGCCGTGGAGTCGTGAAGAATTCGAGGCGCAGATCCGCGCCAAGGGCAGCCGCTACCACATCTACCATCCCTATCAGGTGGCCATGAACAGCGGTGGGCTAAGCCGCGAGCAGATTCAGGGCTGGGTGTGCAACCGGTTCTACTACCAGATTGCGATCCCCATCAAGGATTCGGCCATCATGGCCAACATGCCCGATCGCGACCACCGGCGGCTGTGGATTCAACGCATCATCGACCACGACGGCACCACCGGTGACGAGGGCGGCATCGAGGCCTGGCTGTCATTGGCCGATGCGGTGGGCCTGGACCGGGAAGAGGTAACGTCCCTGAGGCGCGTGCTGCCCGGGGTGCGCTTCGCCGTCGACGCGTATATCAATTTCGCCCGCACCCGTCCCTGGCAGGAGGCGGTGTGTTCCTCTCTCACGGAGTTGTTTGCGCCGGAGATCCACAAGGAGCGGCTGGCCAACTGGCCGCAGCATTACCCGTGGATCGACCAGAGCGGCTACGCCTACTTCCGCAAACGATTGTCGGAGGCGCGCCGGGATGTGGAGCACGGCCTGCGCGTAACGCTGGGTTACTTCCAGACCCGTGACCAGCAGAAGCGCGCCCTCGACATTGTCCAGTTCAAGCTCGACGTGCTGTGGACCATGTGCGATGCCATGGCAGTGGCCTATGGCATCGGTGATCGCAAGGTGCTTTGAGCGTGGCCCAGCCCAAGCGGGCGCCCTTTGACCATGGCGCACCCATCACCCTGGCCAAGTACTACCGGTTCCAGTGGGAGCCGGCGCAGAACTGCCACGTGCTGCTCTACCCCGAGGGTATGGTCAAGCTCCCGGGCAGCGCCGGTGAGATCATGAAACGGGTGGATGGCAGCCGCAGCCTGGAGGCCATCGTGGCGGAGCTGCAGGCGGCCTTTCCCGGCGTGCCCGACCTGCGCGCTGATGTGGTGGATTTCCTTGAGGTGGCCCATGGAAACGGCTGGATCCGCGAACAAGTCCGGTAATCCCCTCTGGCTGTTGGCCGAGGTGACCTACAAGTGCCCCCTGCACTGCGTGTTCTGCTACAACCCCGTGGATTACACACGCTACGGCCCTGAACTGGACACGCAGGCGTGGCTCAAGGTGCTGCGCGAGGGCCGGGAACTGGGCGCCACGCAACTGGGATTCTCAGGCGGAGAGCCGCTGATGCGCGACGACCTGGAGGTGATGGTTGGCGAGGCGCGCCGCCTGGGCTACTACAGCAACCTCATCACTTCGGGCATCGGGTTGTCGGAAAAGCGCATCGCCGCCTTCAAGGAAGGGGGTCTGGACCACATCCAGCTATCGTTTCAGGACTCCACCCGGGAGATGAACGATTTCCTCTCCAGCACCAAGACCTTCGAGCTCAAGAAGCGGGTGGCCGAGCTCATCCAAAAGTACGACTACCCCATGGTGCTCAATGTGGTCTTGCACCGGCACAACATCGACCACACCCAGCAGATTCTGGAGATGGCGGAGCGACTCGGTGCAGAGTACGTGGAACTGGCCAATACGCAGTACTACGCCTGGGCCTTCGAGAACCGCGACCAGTTGCTGCCCAGCCGCGATCAGTTGAAGCGCGCCGAGGAGGTCACCAACCGGTTCCGCGATCGGGCGGGTAATGCCATGAAGGTGTACTTCGTCGTGCCCGATTACCACTCCACGCGCCCCAAGGCCTGCATGAACGGCTGGGGCTCCGTGTTTGTCACGGTCACTGCCGATGGCGTGGTGCTGCCCTGCCACGAAGCACGCATGCTGCCGGGGCTCTCCTTCCCCAATGTGCGTGACCACGATTTGCGCTGGATTTGGTACGACTCGCCAGGCTTCAACGCCTACCGCGGAGACGGCTGGATGCAGGAGCCCTGCCGCTCCTGTCCGGACAAAGCCAAGGACTTCGGCGGGTGCCGCTGCCAGGCCTTCATGCTCACCGGCGACGCAACCAATACCGATCCGGTGTGTGACCTCTCGCCTCATCACCATCTGGTTACCGAGGCGGTGGAACGCGCCGACCGGCCGTCGTTGCCCGCAGGCGTCAAGCCCATCGTGTTCCGCGACGACCGTAATTCGCGCGCCCTGTCCGCGGCATCCGGACCCGCCACGCCCGTCACATGAGCGACGGCGGCGGCCCGGCCATCCGCGCGCGCGCCCTCGCCCGCCGCTACGGTGACACCCAGGCCGTGGCCGGCTTGGATCTGGATGTTGCCGAGGGTGAATTCTTCGGACTGCTCGGCCCAAACGGATCAGGCAAGACCACTTCCATTCACATGCTCGCCACCCTGGTGCGTCCCAGCGGCGGTACGGCTTCGGTTGCAGGCTGCGATGTGACCGCCGAAGGTGTGGCAGTGCGCGGTCGTATCGGTCTGGTGTTCCAGGAGTCCGCTCTCGACCGCAGCCTGTCGGTGGCCGAGAACCTAAGCTTTGCGGGTGCGCTGTACGGCCTCGGGCGCCAGGAGGTGGAGCGCCGTGCTCACGGCTTGCTGGACCTGTTCGACATGGCCGGACAGTGGCGCTCGCCCGTGGGCGCGCTGTCGGGAGGCCAGCGCCGCGCCGTGGACATCATCCGTGGCGTGTTGCATGAACCGCGCGTGCTGTTCCTCGACGAGCCCACCATCGGTCTCGACCTGCCCGTGCGGCGGCGCATCTGGCGCTTCATCGAGGGTCTTCGGGCCCGAAACCGCATGACCGTGCTGCTCACCACCCACTACCTGGAAGAGGCGGACGGTTGCGACCGCGTGGCCTTCATGCGCAAGGGCCGTCTGGTGCTGGAGGGCACACCGCGTGCGCTGGTGGATGGACTTGGACGGCACATGGCGGAATTCGAGAGCGAGCGCCCGGAAGAACTGGAGGCGCGGGCCCGGCCGCTGCTGGGGCAAGCCCTGCGCGATGGACCTCTGCTGCTGTACCGCTGGCCCCACGAGGAGATCGGCCCGTTGGCGCAGCTTCAGGACGAGTTGGGCCCGCTCGCAGCGGGCTTGCGGGTGCGGCGGCCCACTCTGGGAGACGTGTTCCTGTGGGTACACGCCGGGCAATCGCCGGTGTCCGCGGACCCGACCAAGGTACCCCCATGACGGGCCGTGCAGTATTGGCGGTGTTGCAGCGCGAGTTGGTGAAGATGCTGCGCCAGCGCACCCGGCTGTTGGCCGCCATGGTGCGGCCCTTGATATGGCTGTTGGTGATTGGCGGTGGCTTCGGCGCCGTGCTTACCGCCGACGGCTTGCGCTATCAGCAGTTCCTGGCCCCTGGAGTGGTGGGCATGACCATGCTGTTCGCCGCCATGCTTTCGGCGCTCACCATGGTCTACGACAAGGAATCGGGAGTGATGCGCATGCTGGTAATCGCCCCATTTCCGCATTTTTGGATCGTGCTGGCGAAGGCGGCGGCAGCCGTCGCGGCTGCGCTGGTGCAGGCCCTCATGCTGCTGGCGCTGCTCGCGGCGCTGGGTTTCCTGGACTGGCACAACGTCTCCTGGCCAATGCTGGTGGCAGCCCTGCTGACGGTATCCGCAGCCTGCGCCGCCATGGGCATGCTGACGGCGGCCTTCACGCGCACTCTCGACAACTTCGCAGCGGTGATGAACTTCGTGATCTTCCCGGTGTTCTTCCTGAGCGGGTCGTTGTACCCCATTACGCGCCTGCCCGCATGGCTGAAGGCCGTGGCCATGGCCAACCCCTACACCTATGGCGTGGACCTGCTCAAGCATGCCTTGCTGGGCGGGATGGGAGGCAGCTTTGCCGCGGAGTTTCCCGCTGCCGTGGATGCGGTGGTGCTGGTCAGCTTCACTTTGGCTGCGCTGGCCGTGGCCTGTGCGCGCTTTTCCGGAGAAAGCGCCTTCCAGCCAGTGATCCGCCAGATCACGGGGAGACGCCGCTAGGCGCCCCGCGGGGCGAGCGTTTTCGACCCCCGCGCGGAGGCGTGCTCGGGGCCCGGGCAGGCGGCCGGGCGGCGCCCTTTCGCCACCGATCAATGATGATGTCCACCGGGACCGTGCACATGCCCGTGACGCACTTCCTCGGCGGTGGCGCCGCGCACCGCTGTCACGGTGCACTTGAACTCCAGGGTCTTGCCCGCCAACGGGTGGTTGGCGTCCACCACCACCCGGTCGTCGGTGACGTCGGTCACAGTGTAGAGCGTGGGATGATTCGATCCCTGGGGCGAACCCTCGAACTGCATGCCCACTTTCACATTGCCCGGGAAAAGGTCGCGCGGCTCCACTCGGATCAGTTCGGCATCGTATTCGCCGAAGGCATCGTCGGGCGCCATGCGCACCGACAAGGTGTCGCCCACCAGCTTGCCGTGCAAAGCCTCTTCCACCAGAGGGAAGATTCCGTCGTAGCCGCCGTGGAGATAAGTGATGGGCTCGTCGGTCCGCTCGATGAGGGCGCCATCGGCATCGAACAACTCGTAGTTGAGCGAAACGACGGAATTCTTGGCGATTGCTGCGGACATCAAAGCTCCTTGACCAGGTTGAGGACTTCGACCGCGTGGCCCTTCACATTCACGCCGTACAGGGCGTGGGCAAGGCAGCCATTCTTGTCGATGATGAAGGTGGAACGCTGGATACAGCGGCGTGATTGACCATCCACCGTCTTGTGTTGCAAAACTCCGTAGCTCTCGCAGACCTCACCCTCTACATCCGAGAGCAGATTCACGCTAAGGCCGTGTTTGTCCCGGAAAGAGCCGTGGGCAAGACAATCATCCATGCTCACGCCCAACACCACGGCACCGTGCCGGCGGAAGTCGTCATCGCGTTCGCTGAAGTCGATGGCCTCAAGGGTACAACTGGGCGTGTCGTCCCGCGGATAGAAATACAGCACCACATGATGGCGGCCGCGGAACGAAGCGAGGCTTACCGACTCCATCTCGGCGTCCGGCAACTCGAAATCCGGCGCCGCGTCTCCAATTTTGAGCATGCTGCCGCTCCCGAGAAACGTCAAAACGATTCTAGCGGAAAAGCTTTCGTTGACACGCGGGCCAGGACGGCGCCACCTATAATCGGGTGATGGGTGATCCACTTCTGGGAGGCCTGACGCCGCGGCGATTCATGACTGCGTACTGGCACAAGCACCCGTTGCTGGTCCGTGGCGCAGTTCCGGGCTTCAGCGGTTGCCTGGACCGCGACGAGTTGTTTGCGCTGGCTTGCCGCGAAGAGGTGGAGTCACGACTGGTGCGGCGCGAGGCGCGCCATTGGCACCTCGAGCACGGGCCGTTCCGGCTGCGCGACCTGCGGGCCCTTCCAAAACGTGACTGGACGCTGCTGGTCCAAGGAATCAACCTGCACCACCCCGCGGGTGCCGAACTGCTGGAACGGTTCGACTTCATTCCTCACGCGCGCCTGGACGATCTCATGGCGAGCTACGCCGTGCCCGGGGGCGGTGTGGGACCGCACTTCGACTCCTACGACGTGTTCCTGCTCCAGGGGGAAGGGCGCCGCCGCTGGCGGGTGAGCGAGCAGGATGACCTGGAGCTTGACCCCCGCGCGCCGCTGCGCATCCTGCGACGCTTCCGCGCCATGGGCAGTTGTGTGCTCGATCCGGGCGACATGCTCTATCTGCCACCGCGCGTGGCACACCATGGCGTGGCCGTGGATACCTGCACCACCTGGTCGGTGGGGTTTCGCGCACCGGCACACCGTGAACTAGCTGCCGAGTTCCTGTCGGATCTCGCTGAGCGTCTCGACTTCGAGGGCCGGTACGCCGATCCAGACCTGGCGCCCACGCGACATCCCGGCCGCATCAGCCCTCACATGCTCGATTCAACCGCAGCAGTGCTGGCGCGTATTCGCTGGACCCGCGGAGATGTTGAGGATTTTTTAGGCCGCTACTTGAGCGAACCCAAGGCAGGGGTGTTCTTCGATAGGCCGCAGCCAGCCCTTTCTTACCGGGACTTCGCCGCGCGCATTGGACGCTGGGGGGCCGTTTTGGATAGGCGCACACGTCTCCTTTATGGGAGCCGAGCCTTGTACGTTAACGGCGAAGCCTGCAGATTTCCCCGTGGCGTGCCTGAGACTCTGCGGCTGTTGGCCGATGGGCGGCGACTCTCGCCCGGCAGCCACGCGCCCGGGCTTGTGGGGCTGCTACACGATTGGCACGACAGTGGCTTCCTGCGCCTGGTCAATCCCGATGATTCCGCAGCAGCCACATCATGAGCGAGACACCCCAGCCCATCTACGAGCGAATCGACAGCCGGGCCGGCCTGGAGGCGGGCGTGGACCGGATCTTGCCGCTGGCCGGGCAGCAAATCCTGGTGTTTGCGGGTTCCCTGGGGCCCGCCTGGAATCAGCTTTCGCGGGTCAGCATACTGCGCCGCTTTTGTCTAGACGCCCGTCGCGGAAAAATTCGCATCCTCTTGCATGACCCGCGGCCCGCCTATGGAGAATGCCCGCGCTTGCTGGCTCTTCTGCGGCAGTTCAGTCACCTGATGGAAGTCCACGAAACCCCGTATCAAGCCAAGGCGGTGTACGACCCCTTTGTCATCACCGACCACCGCCACTATGTGCACCGCTTCCACTTCAGTCAGGGCCTGGGTGTGCTGGGTATCAATGAGCCCGTGGGCGCCCAGGCGCTGTTCGACCGCTTCGAGGCGATGTGGCTGGAATCGGATCAGGCCGTTTCTGCGACCACCCTCGGTCTTTGATCGAGCCCGGAGCAGCCACGCAACAATCGCGTGCAAAGAAGCACGCATAAACTTGGCGAGGCTTTGTAAATTTCTGTTACAATCTCTCCCAGATGTGCTTCGGTCACTTGCAGGTGAACGCAGCCCTTCGAGAAATACACCCCGTCAACTGCATACATGAAGGACTTTCCATGATCCGCACGACCCTCACGGCCATCATGCTGGCCCTCGCCCTCGCCGCCTGCGGCAAGAAGGAAGAAGCCGCTCCTCCGCCCCCGCCGCCCGCCCCTGCGCCTGAAGCTGCCAAGCCCGCTGAGCCGGCCCCTGCCGCGCCGGCCGCTGACGCCGCCAAGCCCGCGGAACCTGCTGCCCCGGCCGCGCCGCCCGCTGCCGAGCAAAAGCCCGCCGAGAAGAAGTAAGTCTGTCACTGCATTGCAGTTCAAGCCGGCTGTTTTACGGCCGGCTTTTTTCGTCTGGTGCGCCCACCTAGCGCAGGTCGCGCCAGTCCAGACCCGTGGCCTGATCGGCCACCGCGATCCAGTCAGGCGCACACCCCAAGATAGGCGCAAGGGCAGCGCGGGCAAGCTGAGGCGAGTTGTTCTGCTGCGACAGGTGCACGGCCACCACGTGCTGTAGCTGCGGGCCCGCCACTACCGAAAGCAACCCGGCAGCAGATGCATTGTCCAGATGGCCGAATCGTCCCGAGATGCGTTGCTTGAGTACGGCCGGATAGGCGCTCGCGTGCAAGCGGTCGAGGTCATGGTTGCACTCCAGTAGCAGCGCATGACAGTGACCGAGCGTTTGCTCGATGTGCGGCGTGATGCTGCCGGCATCGGTCAGCACGCCGAGGCGCAAGTCGCCGTCGCTGAAAACGAACTGCGCAGGCTCGGCCGCGTCATGGGGCACTGGGTAGGGCTGTAAGTGCAACGCCCCCACGCTAAAGGGCCGATAGCCCTCTATCCAGTTCACCGTCACGCCCTCGAACCGCGCATCTAGGCCGCGTAGGGTACCCCGCGTGCTCCAAACGTCGATGCCGAACCGCCGGGCGAAACGCGCAACCCCCCCCAGGTGATCGTCATGCTCGTGGGTGACCACCACGGCATCAATGTGCTCGGGCTCGACCCCCAAGCGCCCCAGGCGTGCGACGGTCTCGGCAATGGTGAAGCCGCAATCGAGGAGCACCGTGCTGCCGTCCGATTCAACCAACAGCCCGTTGCCTTGGCTGCCGCTACCCAGATAGGCGAATCGCACGGGCGGGAGATTCCCGCTGCGCTAGCGCAGTTGCTCGACCAGCAGGCCGAGAATGCGACGGGCTGTGGGCCCGTCGTCAGCCACGCCCTCTCGGTTGAGGACGGTGACCGTGGAGCCGTCCCCGTCGGTGGCCGCTGTCACCTTGACACGATACTGCTCCGGACCCGGTTTATTGGCGTCATCGCTGCGCCAGAATGCCAACCGGGACAACGCGCTTTTCTTGGCAAGCGCCGCATCCGGATCCTGGTAGCGCACGAAGTACAACCCTTCCGCACGGTTACGGTCTTCCACCATGAAACCTACGCGATCCAAAGCCAGACCCACGCGACGCCAGGCGCGATCGAACCCGTCATCCAATCGCAGCAACCCCGGACTCGAATTGGCACCAGCGACCCGCGAGACAGCAGCCGCAGGTTTCTGCTGGTTGGAAGTTTTCACCAGGCTCTGGGCGCGCGCCGCATCGATACCGGCCACTTTTTCCGCCAACCGGGCAAGCATCACCGCCTCCAACTCGGGGTCGGAGGGACGCACCTGCCACTTGGTGTTGTTGTCGCGCTCGCGAAAGTAAACCTCCGCCATGCCTTTATGGCTGATATAGATTTCCGTGGAGTTGGGCTCGGTGCCACGCTCGAGGCGGGTACGGAACTTGTCTCTCTCGGGAAGCGATACCAGCACATCGAGACTGCGATTGATGAAGCCGGTAATACCCCCCACCTGAATCTTTGCGCGGTTTTCGGCCCAGTCTGTCTCCATGAGCCCTGCGGCTGGATCCTCCACGTTCACGAGGAAGCCGTTCTCCTGCCAGAAATCCTTGAGTTGAGGCCACAGTTGCTCAGGTGTGGCCATGACCAGCAACCAGCGCTGGCTGCCAGCCCGCAATACCCGCGCACGTTCAGACACCGGGAGCACCGGCGAGGCCTCGGGAACCACAGGCCCCTTGCTCGTACGGCGCTGTTCGTAATCGGAAAAGGTGGCCGAGCCTGAGGAATCGGGGACTACGTAACGCCCGGGCGTACCGGGAGCCGCAAGATCGGGCGGCACCTCCAATGGCGGCAGCTTCTTGGCCGACTTGTAGTCGATCTTCTTGCCCTCGAACACACCGGCACAACCAGCGCTGAAGACCATCGTGCACATCAACATTACCGCCAGCCCGCCTGAACAACGCTCCGCCATAGACTTCGCTCCTTTGCCCTGTGAGTGCTCAGGCTGGCTGAGGTTCCCGCGAGACACCCGCTTGCTCCATGGCCGCGAGCACGGCCCCATGGTGTGCCGCTGCCAGCGGCGTAAGAGGAAGGCGTATGCCAGACCCCAGGAGGCCCATGCGCTCCAGAACCCATTTGACAGGGATCGGATTCGCCTCGACGAACAAGTACCGGTGAAGCCCCATGAGTTGGTCATTGATGCGGCGGGCGTGGCCCAGATCCCCGGCCAACGCGGCAGTGCAAAGATCGTGCATCAATCGAGGCGCCACATTGGCTGTGACCGAGATAACACCATGTGCACCCATGAGCATCAGCGCCAAAGCCGTCCCGTCATCGCCACTGTAGACCGCAAACTCCCGCGGAAGACGGCGCAAAAGGTCCGCTCCGCGCTCCAGGTTTCCGGTGGCGTCCTTCAGACCAACGATGTTGGGCACCTGTGCCAGCCGCAAGACAGTGTCGTTGGAAAGATCGGCGACCGTGCGCCCTGGCACGTTGTACAGGATGGTGGGAATGTCAACCGCTTCGGCGATGGCACGGAAGTGCTGGTACAAACCTTCCTGGGACGGCTTGTTGTAATACGGCACCACCGAGAGCGCCATGCTCGCTCCTGCAGCCCGCGCGAACGACTGCAACTCGATGGCCTCACGGGTGGAATTGGCCCCGGTTCCAGCAATCACGGGGATGCGCCCGCCGGCATGCTCGACGGCAGTGCGGATGACTTGGCAATGCTCGTCGAAGTCCAGGGTGGGCGATTCGCCCGTCGTCCCGACGGCCACAATGCCGTCGGTGCCATGGCTCACATGAAAATCGATCAACGCCCGAAAGCTGTCCATGTCGAGACCGCCATCCGTGTGCATGGGCGTCGCGATGGCTACGATGCTGCCAGTGAGCATGACGAAGAACTCCGTCCCTAAAAACGGCGATTGTAACGCCACACCGCTGGTGGAGCGGCGACGCTCAAGCGCGCCGCGCGCAAACGCGCTGCACGGCGGCCGGCTTGGGCGAGGTTATGTCCAGGTCTTCATAGCCCAGCACACGAAAGCTGCCTCGTACCTGCTCCAGTAACTCACCGGGCACGAGAAGAAAGTCCGGGTTGGTGGGTCTCCCGTAGCGCTCATTGCCCGCCGCGAAGGTCTCGTAGATGAGCAAACCATCGTGTGCCACGGCATCCAACAACGCCGGGAAAAGCGGTCGATGCAGGTAGTTGGTTACCACCACGACCCCGAACTGCCTTCCAGAAGCACTCCAGCAGCCGGTTTCCAGGTCAGCGCGCTCGAAGAGAACTCCCTCGACGCCCGCCAATCGGCGACCAGCCTCAGGGTCTCGATCCACTGCAACCACAGGATGCCCGCGCGCGGCAAAAAAAAGTGCATGCCGCCCGCCACCGCAAGCCACATCCAGCACCTTGGTGCCCGGTCGCGCGAGATCTGACCAGCGCACCACCCAATCCGACGGCGGCGCCATGACAGCGTTCGCCTGCCCTGTCACGACACTCCCCCGCGCATGGCGAGCAGGGAGGCACGGTGGACAAGTCCGTCGATGGAGTCCCGACCACGCCGCAAGGCGAATTCACAGCTTGGCCTGCAGCGAGGGTCAGCAGCAGGGACTGTGGCGCTCGACGCGTTCACAACAGGCATGCCCGGACGAACATCACGGTCTCAGCCCTTCGAGAATACGCTGAATCACGGCAAAGCCGGCTTGGGAAAACTGCTCGATCACCGGAACCAACATCGGCAGGGAGAGATAGAGCATCAGGAAACCGACTCCCATGGTGATGGGAAAGCCTACGGCGAAGACGTTGAGTTGCGGCGCGGCGCGGGTCAGTATGCCAATCCCGACGTTGGTCACCAACAATGCCCCAACGACCGGCAGTGACAGCATCAGCCCCAACTGAAAAATCTGTGAGGCCCAGGACACCAACGTCAGAAACCCTTTCGCCGCCAAAGGAGCCGGCGATAGTGGAACGATGCGAAAACTCTCCACCAGCGCCGTAAGCATCAGATAATGACTGTTGGAAGCGAGCAGCACCAGGACGGCAAGCACACCCATGAACTGCGCCACCACCGGAGATTGGCCAGCGCCCTGGGGATCAAAGAACACCGCAAAGCCCAGGCCCATCTGCAGCCCAGCCATTTGGCCTGCCATCTCTGCAGCCGCGATCACGATTCGCGTAGTGAAGCCCATGGCCACCCCCACGAGAACCTGCTGGGCGAGGATGAGCAGCCCCTCCGGAGAAACCACCGCCAGCGGCGGCGGCGCTGGCAATACCGGCGCCACAACCACCGTGACCGCCAGGGCAAGTGCCACCTTGATGCTGAAGGGCACGGCGCGGTTCCCCAGCACGGCCTCGGTCGCCATGAATGCAAGGATACGGACAAAGGGCCAGCCAAACTGCGCCAGCAAGCCCTCCATCTGGGAGACGGTAAGGGATATCACGCCACGCAAGCCTTCTGCTGCGCCTGAGTCAGCCTACCAATTGCGGGATGGCCTCGAACAAAGCGCGGGTGAATTCCACCATGGTGGAAAGCATCCAGGGACCAGCGAGAACCAACGCAGCAAACACCGCCAGCAACTTGGGGATGAAAGACAGGGTCATCTCGTTGATCTGGGTGGCCGCCTGGAACACGCTCACCAGCAAACCGACGGCTAGCGCGACCACGAGCGGTGGCGCCGAGATCAGCACCAGTATCTCCAGTGCTTGGCGGACCAGTGACACGACATTTTCGGGGGTCATTGTCAGACGCCGAAACTGCGAACCAGGGAACCCACCAGCAGATTCCAGCCATCCACCATCACGAACAACATCAGCTTGAACGGCAACGAGATGATCACGGGAGAAAGCATCATCATGCCCATGGACATGAGCACGCTCGACACCACCAGATCGATGATCAGGAATGGCAGAAACACCACGAAGCCGATCTGGAAAGCTGTCTTGAGTTCGGAAATAACGAACGCCGGCACCAAAACCTTCATGCCGATGTCTTCAGGGCTCTGCGGCTGGGGCGAGGCAGACAGCTTCACGAACAGCGCCAGATCGGACTCCCGGGTCTGGCGGAGCATGAATCCCTTGAGCGGTACTGCGGCACGTTCGACGGCCTGTTCGAACTTGATGCGCTCTTCCGACAGCGGCTTATAAGCCTCGGTGTAAATCCGGTCGAACACGGGCGCCATTACAAAAAAGGTGAGGAAAAGGGACAACCCCACCAGCACCTGGTTTGGCGGCGTCTGAACCGTTCCCAACGCCTGGCGCAACAGGGATAGAACGATGATGATGCGCGTGAAGCTGGTCATCATCAGGAGCGCCGCAGGAAGGAAGGTGAGCGCCGTGAGGAATATCAGCGCCTGAAGCGACAAGCTGTAGGTCTGGCTGCCGCCCGGGCCTGGCGTCGAACGAACCGCAGGCAATCCAGCCTGCGCCGCAGCGCCTTCGGCGACGAGCGCTAACATGACCAAAACAGCGGCGCAGACCCACGTCTTCATGGCAGGATTATAGGCGGCCAAACCCGGTTGCCTGGCGCACCCCGGCTTCAGGGAGAGGGTTTCCTCAACCGCGCCAGAAGGGAGGGGAACCCGACCGAAGAATCCGCCGTGGCAGTAACTGGGGGGCGCGCCAGTGTGTGAAGCGCATTGACCTGAGTAGCGGTGACGCCCAGCACGATCCAGGTGTCTCCCACCTCCACCACCACCACCCGCTCTCGCGGCCCGACCATTGTGCCTCCCACCACACGCACGTGGCCGCCCGCCGACGCAAGTGGTAACGCACGCCGCATCAGCCATGCTGCACCGGCAATTGCGGCAACCACCACAGCCAGCGCCGCCACCACCTGAAAAAAGGTGCCGAACGTCGATGCTTCGCTAGGTGCATTGGCCGCGAAAACCAGGGATACCGATGCCAGCAACACAAACGCCAACGCCCATCTGCCTCGCTTCATCGGTTTTGCAGCCCGCGCAACCGCTCCTCAAGCGTCACGATGTCGGTGACGCGGATGCCAAACTTTTCGTTGACCACGACCACTTCGCCATGGGCAATGAGGCAACCGTTAACGAGAATATCCATGGGTTCGCCAGCCAGGGCGTCGAGTTCGACGACCGAGCCCTGTGCAAGCTGCAGCAGGTTGCGTATTGCAATGCGCGTGCGGCCCAGTTCCACCGACATCGAAACGGGAATGTCGAGAATCATCTCCAACCGCCCCCCGGCGGCTGGACCCGCATCCGGGCGCAGCTCCGGGAAAACCCCTGCAGCCGGTTTGACGGGCGAAGAATCGCCGGCCTGCTGCTCGGCAAGGGCGGCCGCCCAATCGTCCGCACTCAAGTCGTCATTCGAGCCCTCAGCCATGGTCGCGCCCGCCCACCCCTGAGGAAAGCATGCGCTCGAGCTTGAGCGCGTACTGGCCGCGGGAAACGCCGTACTTGCACTGCATGAGAGGTACGCCGTCCACTTGCACTTCGATGCTCTCCGGGATGTCCAGTGAGATCACGTCGCCAACCTGCAAATCGCGAACCTGGCGAAGCGTAACCTCGGTGTGGGCCAGCATCGCCACCAGTTCCACCTCGGCGCCCTGAATCTGGTCGGCGAGCATGCTGACCCAGCGGGAGTCGCCGTTGTTCCGGTCAGCCTGAACCGCGCTGTAGATGATATCGCGCACTGGCTCGAGCATGGCATAGGGGAAACACAGGTGCAGGCCGCCACCGCCAGTACCCAGGTCGATGTCGAAACTGGTGGAAACGACGATCTCGGTGGGTGTTGCCACATTGGCGAACTGTGTGTTCATCTCGGAGCGTACGTATCCGAATTCGAAGCTTCGCACCGGCTCCCATGCCTTGCGATAGTCTTCGAAGATCACAGCCAGCAGGCGCTGGATAACGCGCTGCTCCGTGGGTGTGAAGTCCCGACCTTCCACCCGCGTGTGAACCTGGCCGCTGCCGCCGAACAGGGTATCCACCACCTGAAACACAAGAGTGGGGTCCATGATGAACAGAGCCGTACCCCGCAACGGCGTCACCGTCACCAGATTCAGGTTGGTTGGCACCACCAGATTGCGAATGAAGTCGCTGTATTTCTGCACCTTGGGAGGCGAGACAGCGATCTCTGCGCTACGCCGCGCGAAGTTGTACAAACCGATCCTGAACAACCGCGCAAAGCGTTCGTTGACCAACTCCAGTGTGGGCATACGCCCACGAACGATGCGCTCCTGGCGACCTACGTCGTAGGGTTGGATCCCGCCTTTGTCTTCCTTGGGTGCAGTGTCCTCCTGCTCGCCAGTCATGCCGCGCAGCAGCGCGTCCACTTCCTCCTGGGAGAGGATGTCCTCGGCCATGGGCCTACTGGATCACAAACGACGTGAGAAGCACGTCCACCACACCCGCCTGGGGCGGTTTAGGCGCGGGTTTTTCGCCCGCCGCTGCCACGGGCATCTCACGCAAGAACCCGATCGGGCGATTCACCGCGTCCCGGATCTCCTCGCGCAGCAGGTTCTTGCCCTCGGCACTTGCCAAGTCCTCCACGCGCTTGCTGGTAAGAAGCAGCAGCACGCCGTTTCGAATCTCGGGGAGGTGTACTTTTATCTTGTCACCCACCTCGGGCCCCGACACCTTCAAATCGATACCCACTTGCAGATAACGGTCGGAAGCTTCGCTGACCAGGTTCACTGTAAACGGATCGAGACTGACGAATACCGGCGGCTTTCCCTTGGCGGCCTGAAGGGCCTCCTGCTCCGCACCGCCCTCGCCAGCCTCGTGCGAGGGCTTCAGGACGAACAGCCAGTACCCCACCCCCCCGAGGACGGCGAGCAGAGCCAACGCCGCGACGAGGAGAATGAGTTTTTTCTTTTTGCCGCTATGCGCCGGGACTTGTTCTGCCGCTTCCGCCGCTTCCGCCTTTTCGGCCATCCGCACTCCGAATCACAGGGACACACCCTTTGCCAAACGACTCCCTAACCGGGAGGGTATCGTCTACGCGCAGAGACGGTCGCAATAATGCTTTAAAAACAACGTTTTTTGAAGACTTTCTAATGCTTTTTAACTCACGAAACGTAAAAATGCAAGATAAACCGAGGGTTGCCTTGCCGCGAACAAAAAAACGCCCGGCGGGTTACCCCGTCGGGCGGATTCCTTCAAGCTTGGGTTCGGTATCAGGCGAACAGGTCCACCCGCCCCAACTCGCTTCGGGATCGAACCACAACCGAACCAATGGCGCCAACCGGCATGGGAGCATCACCACCACCACGCGGCGCCAACCCTTCGACGCGTTTATCCCCTGCCCTGCGCCGGTCGTCGGAACCCGCAGCACCGCTTCCCACGAACACGTCGGCCAGCTGCAGTCCGCTGCTAGCGAAAGCTTCCTGCAGACGAGCCAAACTGCCCTGGATTGCCTCGCGAACCGCCGGGTGAGCGGCGTGAAATGATAGCGATGCCACTTGCTCCGCCGAAACGCTCACGTGCACCTCCACCGGACCGAGTTGAGGCGGATTGAGAACCAGCTCGGCCGAGGACTGGCGTGCTTGAGCGATCCATACCACCCGATCGGAAAACTGTCCGCTCCATGCACCTGAACCAATGCTGGCGGAGAGCGGGAGCCGCGGTGCAGGGGCTGGCTCCACAGACGGCCCGGACCCAACCGCGGCGCGGGAGGGTTCCCGTACATCCGCAGCGTGGGAGGGATCGCGCACATCTACAGCGTACGCGGGGGGCGACGTCTTCTCCGTGCGGATCGTGGCGTCGAACAAGCTCTGGAATTCCCCCGCCGGCTCCGAGGTCCTACCCCAGCTCGACTCGAGGCTGACGGCCCTTTGACGCGGACTCTCAGGAGCCAGATCCGGCTCCAGCTGGAGTTGTTCCAGCGCTCGCGACCCGATCGGCTCCTGTCGCGACAGCAGCGGGGCGACGCTTGAGTTGCCCTCCATACTGGCATCCACGGGGACGGAACGTTGCGCAATCCCCTGGGGGATCGAAGCGCCTGGGACTTCCGCCAGAAACATGGCAAGCACCTCGCCGTCTCGAAAGGGCGAGGCCTCCGGCACCGCCGCCCCTTCACCCGTCTGCTCTGGTTCCGCTGACGAGCTTTCCCTTATTTGACTCTGCAGAACGGCATCGAACCCTTGCGCTTCCTGGCCATCAGGCAAGGCGGAGTCAAGGCTCAGCGTAGCGGCAACATCCGCCGCACCGGCGAGCGCTGGCGGCAATAAAGGACTCTCGATCATGGGGTGGACTCCGAAGCAGGCCGATGCGCATCCCTGAACGCAACGGCCATGCCAGCCGCGACCCTCAGCCCAAGCGCACCTTCGCCGGCGCGCGCGATATGCGCTGAGAGAATTCGTCCTGCTCCTTCTGGTCGAGGCGGCGCACGCGTGCAGCCTCGATCTCGTCGTGCCTCGCCGCGAGTACGTCCATGGCCTGCTCCCGGCGCCGAAGCCCCAGCCAGCGCCCGCGTGCCGCGTCGAAGCCAGCCTCCAGGCGCGCCAGCTCCTCACCCTGAGTCCGAATCGCCTCATCGAGCCGCCCCAGGAAAGCATCAAAGTCGCGCAGCCGCGCCGTGTCGACACCAGCAACCAGCAGCGCATCACGCTGAACGCGATACTGGGCGCGAAATCCGGCGAGCTGGTCGAGTTTGTCACGCGCCGCCGACACGCGCCGACCGTGGCCGCCGAGCTCCCGCGCCGCCGCCTCGGCACGCTCATGTGCCACAAATCTCACCGCTTCCAGAGGAAAAGCCCTTGCCATCAAGAGTTGCCCTGAAACACTGCGTCGAGCATGCGACGACTGGAGAGATAATCCGCCCGCTCGTCCAGGTCCTGGCGCAGGTATGCGGCACAGGCCTCGTTGAGGCGAACCGCCTCATCCAGGAGCGGGTCGGCGCCGGACACGTAGGCTCCGACGTTGATGAGATCGCGCGAGCGTCGGTAGGCCGACTGCAATTGCCGGAAACGCCGCACGCGACGCATATCCTCCGCGGACACGATTTCCGTCATGACCCGGGAAATGGAGGCCTCCACGTCAATCGCGGGGTAGTGACCCGCATCGGCCAGACTGCGGGTCAGGACGATGTGGCCATCGAGAATGGCCCGCGCGCTATCCGCCACCGGGTCTTGCAAGTCATCGCCTTCGGAGAGCACCGTGTAAAAAGCGGTGATGGAGCCCCCTCCCGAGTTGCCATTGCCGGCTCGCTCGACCAGCTGGGGTAGCTTGGCAAACACCGAGGGGGTGTAACCCTTCGTTGCCGGCGGTTCACCGATGGCCAGCGCTATCTCCCGCTGGGCCATGGCGTAGCGCGTGAGCGAATCCATGATGAGCAGAGCATGCTGGCCCGCATCTCGAAAGTGCTCGGCCACTGCCGTGGCATACGCAGCGCCGTGCAGTCGAAGCAGCGGCGGACTATCCGCCGGCGCAGCCACCACCACGGAACGGCGCAGGCCTTCCGCCCCGAGGATATTCTCGATGAACTCCTTCACCTCCCGGCCCCGCTCGCCAATCAAACCCACCACCACCACGTCGGCGGCCGCGTACCGCGCCATCATGCCCAGCAGCACGCTCTTGCCAACGCCACTTCCCGCGAACAGCCCGATTCGCTGACCGCGGCCTATGGTGAGCAAACCGTTGATGGCACGCACTCCAACATCCAGGACGTCGCTGATGGGCGCTCGAGCCAGCGGATTCGTGGGACGGCTGTAGAGGGGCACGTGACGCTGCACCTGCACGGGTCCCAGACCGTCCAGCGGCCGCCCGGTCGCATCGAGCACTCTGCCCAGAAGTCCGGGTCCCACCCCCACCTGGCGAGCCCGATCCTGGGCACGACGCCGGGGGAAGAAGTCCGTGCCGAGGCGGGGCGGACTCGCAGCACCCAATTCCGCGGACACCACCGGCGCGCCGGGATCGAGACCGAACACATCCGTCGTAGGCATGAGAAACAACCGGTCGCCCGTGAAACCCACCACCTCCGCCTCGACGCGCTGCCCCGCCGCGGTCATCACCATGCAGGTATTGCCAACAGGCAACTGCAACCCCTCGGCCTCCATCACCAGGCCTGCCACTCGTACCAAACGGCCGCTCACATTGAAGGGCGCCACTGCGCTCACCGCAGAACGGCAGTTTTCGAAATACTTACGCCAGTGGATCAGTGGGCTCACAGCCACCACCTTCGAAACAAGCGTGTCCGAGCATCCCGGGTCGACAGTCAAGGGTACCGGTCAACCGTCGCCCTCCAACCACGAATCATCGCGCCCGAGTGAAGCAACCACTCGCCGCCATCGCTCCTGCACCGTGGCGTCCACATGGGTTGGTCCGCTGACGAAGCGACAGCCGCCGCGCTCGATCTGAGCGTCCTCGACGATATCCCACAAGTTCTCATTGTTGACCGATTGGCCTGCGAGAACCTCGCGTACCAAGCTGGCGTCGGCGGGGTTGAGCAACAGGCGAGCCCCGGGTTCCAGCCCCGGGAAACAAAGCGTGGCCTCCCGGATGATGGCAAGCACAGCTTCAGGTTTGACGCGCAGCGACTGGCGAACCAGGTGCCGGGATACCTCCAGGGCCAAGGACAGGACGTCGGTGGCCATGCCCTGCTCCACATCGGCGAGGACATTGCTCAGATTGCCGAGCAAAACCCGAAGCTCAGCAGCCTCCTTGCCACCCACCGCGCGACCTTCGGCCAAGCCCTCCGCGTAGCCCTCCTGACGGGCGGCGGCTCGGTGTCGTTCCAACTCCGCTCGCTGCAAAGCCTCAGCGTCTGGTCTTGCCGACGGGGCTGGGGCTGTCGCGGCCGGCGCCCCTGACACCTCACCAGGTCGCCATTCGCGAACGCCCCGTGCCCGCCCCCGCGGGATGATGCGACTACTGGACAAGCCCCTCGTCCCCCTTGCCGCCCAACACAATCTGCCCCTCGTCCACGAGACGCCGCAAGACCTTTAGGATCTCCTTTTGTTCCGCCTCCACTTCCGACAGGCGCACCGGACCCCGAGCCTCAAGATCCTCTCGCAGCATTTCCGCGGCGCGAGTGGACATGTTCTTGAAGATCTTCTCCCGCAGCCCCTCGCTCGTGCCCTTGAGAGCCACGATCAACGACTCTGACTGAACTTCACGCAGCAACAGCTGGACCGCCCGGTCATCGAGTTCCGCCACGTTATCGAAGGTGAACATCTTGTCCTGAATCTTCTGGGCGAGATCAGGATCGCTCTCACGGATGAACGCAGTGACGGATGCCTCGGTCTGCCCGCCCAGATAGTTCAGAATGTCTGCAGCCGCATCCACGCCGCCCTTGGCGCTTCGCTTGTGCCGGTCGGACCCGGCAAGCAACTGCGTGAGGGCATCATTGAGGTCGCGTAACGCTGCGGGCTGCACCCTCTCGAGCGTGGCCACCCTCATCACCACATCGTTTCGGAGCCGCTCGGTGAAATGACTGAGAACGTCGGCGGCTTGATCGGGATCCAGATGCACCACCACGGCGGCGATGATCTGCGGGTGCTCGTTCTTGATGAGCTCAGCCACTGACGCTCCATCCATCCACTTGAGACTCTCGATACCCGCAGCGTCGTTGCCGGTCAGGATGCGGTCGATCAGCACACCAGCCTTGTCCTCGCCGAGCGCCTTGGTGAGGACACTTCTCACATAGTCATCTGCCGCGGTGCCGATGGTGGTCTTTTGCTGAGCCTCTCCACGAAAGTCGCGGAGGACCGTGGCCACCTGGTCACGGGAGACATCCGAGAGCTTCGACATGGCGAGCCCGAGCTTCTGCACCTCCTTGGGGCCAAGGTACTTGAATACCTCCACAGCCTCCTGTTCGCCCAAGGCCATGAGGAGGATCGCGCTGCGGTGTATGCCCTCGTCACTCACGGCCCACCCAGTCCTTGACGACCTGCGCAACGATGCGCGGATCCTGGCGCGCAATCTCCTTGGCGGCTCGCAGGTCGGCCTCGTAGGCGCTCTCCGGCGGCGCGCCTGCGGCACCGGCGTAGGGCTGTCCTCCCGGGCCGTAGCCAGCCGCCTGTTCACCCGGCATGCCAACCGAGCCACCGCCGGCCGACGCAGCGGCAAGCGATGGCCGGCCGAGCTGCGCAAGATCGCGCAGCACTGACAAAATCATGCGCAACACCACGAACCCGACAACCAGCACGACCACCGCCTTGGCTATATCCATTCCCAAGGAGACGTAGTGGGGGTCTTTCCATAACGGCACGGCCTCGACCGGTGCCTCCGGAGGGCTTCTGAATGGCGCGTTCACCACATTCAGGGTGTCACCGCGTTCCCGCGAAAAGCCCATGGCCTCGCGCGCGAGATCGGTCACCTGGGTGATTTCCTGCTCGGAGAGGGGCTCGGACTTGGCGTTCGCACCGTCACCGCGGCGGTAATTCACCACAACGGCAACGGACAGGCGCTTGATGGCGCCGATCTCGCCTTTCGTATGACGGATGGTTTTGTCGACTTCGTAGTTGACAGTCTGCTCGCGCTGGGAGGTTGTGGAAGACGCCGTCGCCGAAGGAGGCCCAGCCCCACCAGCCTGGGGCGTGGAAAGGGGTGCTGAGGCGGCGCCTGGAGGCGTGTTGGACAATGCGCCAGGAACGCCCTGCGATGGCTGGGGCGAAGAGGTGTTCGACTCGTTGGACTGCTGGCTGCGTATCGCCTGATCCTGCGCCGTGGCATTTGGCTTGAAAATCTCCGAGGTCTGTTCCACCTCAGAGAAATCCAGAGTGGCCGCCACCTGGGCGCGAACGTTTTCCGCGCCAGTGATAGGCTTGATGATGTTTTCGATGCGTGCCGCGATCGCTGCCTCCACTTGGTGGAGGTACTTCAACTGAGCCGCGTCCAGAGCTCCGTTGCGGCTTTCCGTTTGCGGACCCGACAGCAGGGTGCCGGTGCGGTCCACCACGGTCACGCTGCGCGGCGAGAGATCGGGCACACTGCTGGCTATCAGGTGAACGATGCCATTGACCTGCCCAGGATCGAGCACCCTTCCGGAGAACATGCTCACCATCACGGAGGCGCTGGGTTTCTGGGTATCGCGCACGAACACGCTCGGGCGGGGAATGGCCAGATGCACGCGCGCTGCCTGCACGGGGCCGAGCGCCTCGATAGTGCGGGCGAGTTCCCCCTCCAGCGCGCGCTGGAAATTGATCTGCTCGACGAACTGGCTGGTTCCGAAACGCTGATTCTCCATCAGCTCGAAGCCCACGCCTCCGCCGCGCGGCAGGCCCTGGCTGGCGAGCTTCAGACGCGTGTCGTACACGACTTCGGCAGGCACCAGAATCGCGCCGCCACCCTCCGCCATCTTGTAGGGCACGTTCATTTGCGACAGCGCGCCAAGAATGGCGCCACCGTCGCGATCCGAAAGGTTGGAAAACAGCACCCGGTAGGAAGGTTGTCGAAGGTAGGTGGTCATCACCACCACCAGCGACACCAGCGCGGCCAAACCGACGATCAGGCCGATCTTGCGAGCGTTGCTGAGTTGATTGAAACCGCGCGCTGCCGCAAGGAGTGTGTCACCAGTCGCCTGCGCCATCAGCGGGTTCCGCGGTCAGGGAAGAGAGGGATCGATGGCCAAGGGCCGGAGCCGCCCGACAGGTCGGGGTGGGGGTGCGACGTGCGTGCGCAGCACGGACCAGCGCGCAAGTGTGCGTTGATGAGAAGGGCGTTGTTGGCAGTCACAGCGGGCGCGGCCGATTGACGCTCACCCTCTCGACTCAAACTTGCAGGTTCATGATTTCCTGATACGCACTGACGAGCCGGTTGCGCACCTGGACCATGGTCTGGAAGGATAAGTTAGCCTTGGCGAGAGAGGCCATCACTTCCTGAAGGTTCACATTCGGGTCGTTGGCGTTGAAGGCGCGCGCAAGCGAAGCAGAGTCGGTCTGCGCCGACGCCACCTGGTCGAGCGATGCCTTGAGAAGATCGGCAAACCCTGCCGACCCGGCGGAATTTGCCGGCTCCTGGCCACCCGCCTTGGCGGCGGTCTGCCTAAGCTCCGAAAGAAGCTGATCGATGCCCGAAGTGTTCATAGTTGGTGGATGCACCGGTGCCAGCCAAGGCACCCATAAGACTCAGGAAACTTCGCAAGAGCCGTGCCGGACGTCATTCGTCACTGCCACTACCCTGTACCTTGAAACCCTCTTCGCGGTACTGACGCAGCTTGTACCGCAGGGTGCGTTCGCTCATGCCAAGACGTTCGGCGGCAAGTTTACGTACTCCGCGCACTACCTGCAGCGCATCCAGGATATGCTGTCGCTCCAAACTCTTGAGATCGGGAAGTCCGGCCGCGACCAGCCCTGACGGCGCGGCACCAGACAGGCCGTTTCGCACCGCACCGCCGGTGGCGGGTAAACCCAAATGCTCGGGCTCGATGACGGCGCCAGGGGCCAGGATCATGGCCCGCTGCAGCACGTTTTCAAGCTCCCGGATGTTACCGGGCCACCCATACCCGGTCAACGCGGCCTCGGCCTCGGGAGACAAGGTTTTTGCCGGTCCCGCACCCCGTTTCGGGCCGCGGGCCAGGGCGCGGCGGGCGATGGCAAGCACATCGCCCGGCCGCTCGCGAAGCGGCGGGTTGTGCAGCGGGAAAACATTCAACCGGTAGAACAGGTCCTCGCGGAACCGTCCCGCCGCCACTTCCGCTGCCATGTCGCGGTTCGAGGTGGCCACCACGCGGATGTCCACGGCAATGGGCCTGCGGCCGCCCACACGCTCCACCTCGCGCTCCTGCAGGGCGCGCAGCAGCTTGGCTTGCAGCGACAGGGGCATCTCGGAGATTTCATCGAGCAGCAACGTACCGCCGTCGGCCTGCTCGAACTTGCCCGGCATGGTGGCCTGCGCGCCGGTGAAGGCGCCTTTTTCGTGGCCAAACAGCACCGACTCGAGCAGGTTGTCGGGAATGGCCGCGCAATTGATGGCCACGAACGGCCCCGCGGCACGCGGCGACAGGCGATGAACAGCGCGTGCCAGCACCTCCTTGCCGGTACCGCTTTCGCCGGTGATCAGCACCGTGGCATCGGAGCCGGCCACGCGCTGCACCAGTGCCATCACCTGGCGCGTGGCGGCGTCCTCCGCCACCATCAGTTCGCCATCTCCCCAGGCTGCCGGCAGCATGTGGCGCACCACGGCGCGGGTCAAGGCCTCAGGCTCGAAGGGCTTGGTGATGTAATCTGCCGCCCCGGCGCGGATGGCATCCACGGCGCGATCGATCATGCCGTAGGCGGTCATGAGCAGCACTGGCAGGTGCGGGTGGCGCCGCTTGATTTCGGCGAGCAGGCGGTGCCCGTCCATGGGCTTCATCTGCACATCGCTCACCACGATGCCCACGGGAGTCTTTTCCAGGTGACGCAGCGCGCTCTCGCCATCCACCGCCTCCACCACCTCATAGCCGGCCAGGCGCAGGGTGTCCACCAGCGCCTCGCGCAGGCCCGGGTCGTCCTCGGCAATGAGCACCGGCAGGGGGCGCGCCGCCATGCTCAGCCCGCCCGCGCCAGCACGGCGGTCGCGGCCTCGGACGCCGCACCTTCGATCGGCAGACGCACTGTGAAGGCAGCGCCCTTGCCCAGCCGTGACTTCACCGTCACCTCACCACCGTGGGCCTCGGCTACCGAGCGCACGATGGCCAGGCCCAGGCCGGTACCCTCCTGCCGGGTGGTGAAAAAGGGTTCGAAGAGGCGCTCCTGATCCTCGGGGGTGATGCCGCGGCCATCATCGCGCACCTCAATGGCAATCCGGTCGCCGTCGAGCGACGCGGCAAGCCGCACCGAACCACCCGCCTCGCACGCCTGCAACGCGTTCTCGAGCAGGTTCACCAGCATGCCCGACAGGGCCTTGCGGGCGCCGCGCAGGGTTGCCGCGGGCACCGGGGATACCTCGAGGCGCACACCGAGTCCGGCCATCTGCGGCTCCATGACCTGCACCGCCTCGTGCACCAAGGCACCGGCCTCGACTACTTCGCGCCCGGCGCTGCTGCCGCGCACGAACACCAGCATTTCCTGGATCATGCGCTCCAGGTGCAGCAGCCGCTCTCGCAACCGTTGGCTGAAGCGGGCCCGGTCGGCCTCGGCGAGACCGCTTCGTGACAAGTTGGCGGCATGCAGCAGCGCTGTGGCGAGGGGCGTCCGAAGCTGATGGGCCAGACCGGCAGCCATTTCGCCCATGGCCGAAAGACGCTTGTGACGCTCGAGTTCGCGCTGCACGGCGAAGGCCTCGGTCACGTCATTGAGAAGCAGCAACTGCCCCGCGCCCGCCTCGAGAGGGCTCTCGGAGAGCGTCACGCGACGCCGGTGCCCGGGCGGGCCGGCCTCCCACTCGCGGGCGTTCGAGGTGGGCGCGATGCGTGTGGCGGCCACGGCCTGCCAGGCGCTCCCGGGGAGATCATCGCCCAGCAAGGCGCGGGCCGCCGGATTGGCCTGGGAGACCCGTCCGTCGCCATCCACCACCACCACACCGCCGGGCAGCGCCTCGAGCAGCCCGGCCAGTCGCGCCGACAGCGCTTCCTTTTCGAGGTATTGGCGCTTGAGTTCGCCATTGGCCACTGCCAGCTCGCCCGCCAGCCGTTCCACCCGGGCCTGCAGGGCCTGGTAGGCACCAGAGAGCTGCGCCGAGGCCTCGCTGAACAGCGCGAAGGCACTTTCGAGCGCGCGGGGGTCCATGGGGGGCGGAGAGTGGTTCACCGGGAAGGATGCAATTCAGTAGCGTCAATTATGCGCGGCCGCGCAGCCGCTGGCGAGCCGCATTGACACGGTCTCGCGACGGGTGCTAGAAGCCGCGGGGTCGAACCGCGCAGCCTTTTTGATGCCGCGCGCCGTTACCAAGGAAAATCGCCCATGCGCCGCACCGCACTGATCGCCCTGGCCGCCGCCGGCTCGCTCGCCGCTTGCGCCCAGATCAGCAGCCTGTTTACTCCCGCCCCCAGCGCCACCGCCGAACTGCTGCCCACCAAGGGCAGCGAGGTACGCGGCAATGTGAAGCTCGTCCAGCGTGACGGCGAGGTTCTGGTGAGCGGCAAGGTGAGCGGCCTGACCCCCGGCCCGCACGGATTTCACGTTCACGAGAAGGGCGACTGCTCGGCCCCGGACGGTTCGAGCGCCGGTCCACACTTCGACCCGGCCGCCAGCAAGGCCCACGGCGGCCCCTCCGGCAATCAGCGCCATGGCGGCGACCTTGGCAACATCACCGCCGATGCCGCCGGGGTAGCCAGTTTCGATTTGCGCGTCATGGGCATCACCCTCGGCAGCGACCCGGCTTCGGTGGTGGGGCGCGCCCTCATCGTGCACGCCAAGGCCGACGACCTGACCACCCAGCCCTCCGGGAATTCCGGCCCGCGGCTCGCCTGCGGCCTGATCAGCCGGGCACCCTAGCCGCCGGGCCGCGTGATCCCCCTGCTGGGCCCGGCGGATCCCTTTCCGCCGGTGGAACGTGCCTTGCGGCGCCCGGCAGGGCTGCTGGCCGCGGGCGCCGATCTTTCGGCCGGGCGCCTGCGCCAAGCCTACTGCCAGGGCATCTTCCCCTGGTTCGGTCCCGGTGAACCGATTCTGTGGTGGAGCCCCGATCCGCGCATGGTGCTGGTGCCGCGCCACATCCGCATCCCTCGCTCGCTTGCCAAGGCGGTGCGCAATCGTCCCTACGAACTGCGCATCGACTCGGCCTTCCGTCAGGTAATGCTGGCCTGCGCCGCGCCTCGCCCTGGGCAGGAGGGCACCTGGATCGTGCCGGAGATGATCGAGGCCTTTTGCGGCCTGCACGCCCTAGGGCTGGCGCATAGCGTGGAGATTTGGCTGGACGGCGAATTGGCCGGGGGGCTGTATGGCGTGGCACTGGGGCGGGTGTTCTTCGGCGAATCCATGTTCAGCCGCGCCCGCGACGCCTCAAAGGTGGCGCTAGTGCACTTGGCGCAGCGGCTGGAAGCGGCGCAGTTCGGACTGATCGACTGCCAGATGGCCACCGCCCATCTGGCCTCGATGGGCGCCCGCGAGATGCCGCGCGCCCAGTTCGTCCGCGCGATTGCCGACTTGGTACACTACCCTTCACCCCCTGAGCCTTGGACCTTGGCCCCCTCCTGTCCATGACGCAGCTGAACGATCTGCCCTTTTCGGTGTTGCAGTTCTATGCGACTGCGCCCTACCCGTGCAGCTATCTCGCCGATCGCCTGGCGCGCTCGCAGGTGGCCACGCCCAGCCATGCCATCGACGCGCATGTCTATGGCGAGCTGGTACGCGCAGGCTTCCGTCGCAGTGGCGCCTTCACGTATCGCCCACACTGCGACAGTTGCAGCGCCTGCGTGCCGGTTCGCGTGCTTGTGAAGGACTTCGCACCCAACCGCTCTCAGCGTCGCTCGGCCGCGCGCCACCGCAACCTCGATGTGCGCTTGCTCGACCTCAAGTACAGCCCCGAACACTACGCGCTCTACCTGCGCTATCAATCCGCGCGCCACTTTGGCGGCGGCATGGATCACGACTCCCGCGAGCAGTACCGCCATTTCCTGCTGCAGAGCAATGTTCGCTCGAATCTGGTGGAATTCCGAGAAGATGGCGTGCTCAGGATGGTGAGCATCATCGACCGGCTGACCGACGGCCTGTCATCGGTCTACACGTTCTTCGAGCCCGACCTGCCGGGCGCCAGCCTGGGCACGTACAACGTGCTCTGGCAGCTGGGGCTTTGCCGCGAATTGCATCTTGCGCACCTCTACCTCGGCTACTGGATTCACGAAAGCCGCAAAATGGCCTACAAGGTGAACTTCCAGCCCATGGAGGGCCTGATCGACGGCCGCTGGCGAGCTCTGGATCGAAACGCCAGGCCGGCGTCGTGATTCAGACCGCCCCGCCTCCACTGACCGTCGAGCGGCTCGGGGCCGTGCTGTGCCTGGGCTTGAACCGGGTCGCCAAACGCAACGCCTTCAATCTCGAGATGTACGATGCGCTCTCTACGGCCCTGGGTCAGGCCGAGGTGGATGAGTCCATCCGCTGCACGCTGCTGTTCGCCCACGGTGAGCACTTCACGGGCGGCATCGACCTGCCCCAATGGCTGCCCCACTTCCGCCAGGGTGAATCGGCGCCGCTGCCCGCCGGCGGTCTCGATCCCTGCTGCCTGGACCCGGCGCGCACCCGCACCAAGCCGCTGGTGATGACGGTGCAGGGCTACTGCTACACACTGGGCATTGAGCTGCTTCTGGCGGCCGACGTGCGCGTGGCGGCGGACAGTGCGCGCTTTGCGCAAATCGAAGTGGCCCGCGGCATCTATCCCATCGGCGGAGCCACCCTGCGTCTGGTGCAGGAGGCCGGCTGGGGCAATGCCATGCGCTGGCTACTCACGGGAGATACCTTCGACGCGGCCGAAGCCCTGCGCATCGGTCTGGTGCAATCCGTGGTCCCCCACGGCGAGCAGTTCGAAACGGCGCTGCGGATCGCGCAAAGCATCGCCGCCCAGGCACCGCTGGCAGTGCGTGCCACATTACGCTCGGCGCGCCTGCAGCGCGACACCACCGAAGCCGCCGCTACCGCACGCTTGCTGCCCGACATGCTGCCGCTGCTGGCCAGCGACGACGCCCAGGAAGGACTTCGAGCCTTCCTCGAACGGCGGCCGGGGCGCTTCACGGGGCGCTGATCGAGTGCTCTATGCACTGGCGCGGCCGCTGCTGTTCCGGCTGGACGGCGAGCGCTCCCACGACCTGTCGTTGCACGCCCTCGATCGCGCGCGTGCCCTTGGCCTGGCGCGCGCGCCGCAACCGCTGCCGGGCCGCGCGGTACGCGCCATGGGTCTGGCGTTCGCCAATCCCGTGGGTCTGGCGGCTGGCCTCGACAAGAACGGGGCCTTCGTGGACGCCCTGGCGAGCTTCGGCTTCGGGTTCATCGAAGTGGGTACGGTCACGCCGCGCCCCCAACCCGGCAATCCGCGTCCGCGGCTGTTTCGCCTGCCCAAGGCGCGCGCCGTCATCAACCGCTTCGGCTTCAACAACCTCGGCGTGGATGCCCTTGTGGCCAACGTGGCCAAGCGTCGCTACCGCGGGGTGTTGGGCATCAACATCGGCAAGAATTTCGACACGCCCATGGAGCGTGCCGCCGAGGATTACCTTGTCTGCCTGCGCAAGGTGCACGCCCATGCGGACTACGTGACGGTGAACATCTCCTCCCCCAACACCGCCAATCTGCGCGCACTGCAAGGCGGCGACGCGCTGGACGCTCTGCTCGCCGCCCTCATGGCCGAGCGCGATGCGCTCGACGCCCGCGCCGGGCGACACGTGCCGCTGGCCGTGAAACTCGCGCCCGACCTGGATGAGGCGGGCATCGATGCCGCGGCCGACGCCTGCCTGCGCCACCGCGTGGAGGCGGTGATCGCCACCAACACCACCTTGTCGCGGCTAGGCGTCGAGGGCATGCCCCACGCCGACGAGGCCGGCGGTCTGTCAGGCGCACCGCTGCGCCCGCGGGCCACGGCGGTGCTGCGGCGGCTGCACGCAGCGCTGCGCGGCCAGGTGACGCTGGTGGGCGTGGGCGGCATCCTCTCGGGCGAGGATGCCCGTGAGAAGCGCGACGCGGGTGCTGCGCTGGTGCAGGTCTACACCGGGCTGGTGTATCGCGGACCGGCCCTGGTGCGCGAGGCCGTGCGGGCGCTGGATGGGCCATGAGCGAGGCGATCGACCACACGCCATGCCTGTGCTGACGCCTCTCCCGGGGGCCTGGCGTTGTCATGGCGCCCTGGGGCAGCGGGCCCGGTCCTTATAATTCATCGTCCATGGTCGCCCCCATCGCGGCGGCTGTCCAAGCCTGATCAATGAAATCCCCTTCCGATCCGCTACGCCTTGCCTTCGGCTTTCAATTTGCCGAGCTCTACGACAACGTCGCCCTGACGCGTCTGGACGCCGCATTCCTCACCCACCTGGGCGCTACCGACCCGGCCCTCGCCGCGCGCCTGGCGACGGTGCGAGCCCAACCGGACGCGCTGGATCGCAAGGCCGAGTCGGAACTGCTGCTGGCGGTGGGCCCGCACCTGGAGGATTTTCTCGGTCATCTGTTCGGCATAGAGGCGGAGATGGAAGCGCTGGCGGCTCGACACCACGCGCTCGCGCCGCTGTACGCCGTGAAGCGCCAGTTCGTGCAGCGCAAGGCCATGAACACTCACAAGGCCGAAGCCGCCGCCAGCTTCGACGGCGCCGCGCTGCGCGCCGAACTGGAGCGCGCCCTCGGACAACCCTTCGAGGAAGCGGCTTTCGCCCGCGCCGTGGGCGTCTGGCAGGCCGACGAGGGCGCCCACGCAGGCATCCTCGACACCGCGCTGCGTTATTGCGCCTGGGCGGCCCACACGCCCGCCGGACAATTAGCCCACGCCGGCGACGTGCTGTTCCGCGCCCCCCACAAGCTCGACCCGCTGCGGCTGGTGCCAGTGCAAACCACCAGCCACGATGGCGTCGTCCGGCACCGCTTGTCGCACCTGCGGCGCCGCGAGGGCTTCGACCTGACCGACGCCGGCACCGACCTCAAGGGCGCCCTCGACCAGACCAACTACTGCATCTGGTGTCATGAGCAGGGTCGTGACTCCTGCTCCCACGGGCTGAAGGAAAAAGACCCGGCGGCCGGTTTCCGCAAATCGCCCTTCGGGGTGCCACTGGCGGGCTGTCCGCTCGACGAGCGCATCTCCGAGTTTCACCGGCTCAAGAGCCAGGGGAACGCCGTGGCGGCACTGGCCATGATCGCCGTGGACAACCCCTTGGCCGCCGCCACCGGTCACCGCATCTGCAACGACTGCATGAAGTCGTGCATCTACCAGAAGCAGGAGCCGGTGGACATTCCCCAGGCCGAGACTCGCACCCTCAAGGATGTACTCGAGCTGCCATGGGGTTTCGAGATCTACTCGTTGCTCACGCGCTGGAACCCGCTCGACCTGCGCCGCCCCGTACCCAGGCCGCCGTCGGGTCGGCGCGTACTGGTGGTGGGCATGGGGCCAGCGGGCTTCACCCTTGCCCACCACCTGATGAACGACGGCCATCAGGTGGCCGGCATCGACGGGCTGAAGATCGAGCCGCTGCAGCCCTCGCTGTCGGGTGTTACCGTGCGCGGCGAACGTGTTCCGTTCGAGCCGGTGCGCCACATCGACTCGCTGCGCGAACCGCTCGGCAGCCGCGTGATGGCCGGCTTCGGCGGCGTGGCCGAGTACGGCATCACGGTGCGCTGGGACAAGAACTTCCTCAAGCTGATCCGACTGCTGCTCGAACGGCGGCGCGAGTTTGCGCTGTACGGCGGCGTGCGCTTCGGCGGCACCCTCACCCTGAACGACGCCCTCGCCCTGGGTTTCGATCACGTGGCGCTCTGCGCCGGCGCCGGCAAGCCCACCATCCTCGACCTCCCCAACGGGCTGGCCAAGGGCGTGCGCACCGCGTCGGATTTCCTCATGTCGTTGCAACTCACCGGCGCGGCCAAGCCCGATTCCATCGCCAACATGCAACTGCGGCTGCCGGTGGTGGTGGTGGGCGGCGGCCTCACGGCCATCGACACGGCCACGGAGTCCGCGGCCTACTATCCGCTGCAGGTGGAGAAGTTCCTGTCGCGCTTCGAGTCGCTGTGCCAGGCCTCCGGCGAGGCGACGGTGCGCGCCCGCTGGAGTCCCGACGATGCCGCCATTGCCGACGAGTTCATCCGCCACGGCCGCGCCTTGCGCGCCGAGCGTGCCGCCGCCCGGCACGAAGGCCGCCCGGCGCGGGTGGCCGAATTGCTGCGTGGCTGGGGCGGCATCACCATCGCCTATCGCAAGCGGCTGGTGGACAGTCCGTCCTACACCCTGAACCACGAGGAGGTGGCCAAGGCGCTGGAGGAGGGCATCGAGTTCGCCGAAAACCTTACCCCGGCGGCGGTGCAGGTGGACGAGCACGGGCACGCCCGGGCGCTCACCGTCACGGCTCGCGCCACGGCGGCCGACGGCGGCGAACAGAGCCTCACCCTGGAGTTGCCGGCGCGCACCATACTGGTGGCAGCCGGCACCCAGCCCAACACCGTGGCCGCCCGGGAAGACCCGTCCCACTTCCGCCTCGACGGTCGCTATTTCCAGGCCGTGGACGAACTGGGACAGGCGGTCAAGCCGGAGCGCTCCGCCAAGCCTGGCGCAGTGTGCGTGCTCATGTCCCGGCAGCCCGACGGCCGCTTCGTGAGCTTCTTCGGCGACCTGCACCCGTCCTTTTTCGGCAATGTGGTGAAGGCCATGGGCAGTGCCAAGCGCGGCTACCCGGTGCTGTCACAGGTGCTGGCGCAGGTGCAGCCCGCCAGCGGGCTCGACCGTGATGCCTTCTTCTCCACCCTCGATGAAGCACTGCGGGCGGTGGTGCGCGAAGTGATCCGCCTGACCCCCAACATCGTGGAAGTGGTGGTGCATGCCCCGCAGGCGGCGCGCAATTTCCAGCCGGGGCAGTTCTACCGGTTGCAAAACTACGAGTCCCTGGCCGCCGTCGCCCAAGGCACCCGGCTGGCCATGGAGGGGCTGGCGCTCACCGGCGCTTGGGTGGACCGGCAGCGTGGCCTGGTCTCCACCATCGTTCTGGAGATGGGCGGCTCCTCGGACCTGTGCGCCCGCCTCGCCCCCGGCGAACCGGTGGTGCTGATGGGGCCCACGGGCGCGCCTACGGAAACACCCGGCGGCGAGACCGTGGTGCTGGTGGGCGGCGGACTGGGCAACGCCGTGCTGTTTTCCATCGGCCAGGCGCTGCGGCGCGCCGGCTCGCGGGTGCTGTACTTCGCCGGCTACAAGAAAATGATCGACCGCTACAAGGTGGAGGAAATCGAGGCGGCATCGGACGTGGTGGTGTGGTGCTGCGATGAAGAGCCGGGCTTCCCGCCCGGACGGCCCGACGATCGCAGCTTCGTGGGCAACATCGTGCAAGCCATGCGCAGCTATGCCGAGGGAGCCCTTGGCGAACAGGCCATCGCCTTCGCCCAATGCGACCGCATCGTGGCCATCGGTTCGGATCGCATGATGGCCGCCGTGGCAGCGGCGCGCCACGGCGTGCTGCGGCCCCACCTCAAACCGCACCACTTTGCCGTGGGTTCCATCAACTCCCCCATGCAGTGCATGATGAAGGAGATCTGTGCCCAGTGCCTGCA
>JBIIUM010000071.1:0-13649 GCA_044339985.1 Burkholderiales bacterium
GCCCAAGAGGGTGTAGAGCGGGCAGAAGCCCAGCGTGGCCGTGAGCAGCGGCACCAGCCCCACCAGGCCCACAAAGCGAATCTGGCCTTCCAGCAGAAACAGCAGGCTGAGCAGTCCAAGGCCCACGACAACACGCACCGCGCGATCCAGGCTTCCCACGTTGGTCTTCATGACGATCTCCCGTTGATGGCGGGGCGGCATGCCCCGCCCGTCATGACCACGATGCGCGCCCCACCGGGGAAAATCCGTGACGCAGGTCAAGAAGCGGTGCGAGGGCGCGCCCGGGGATGGGGCCGCCGGCCGCGGAGGCGAGCACGCGCCGCCGGGGTGCGGACACGATTTCCACCTGCTCGCGCGACCGCGACGCCGGGCCGCGCTCGGCGAACAGCCCGAACACATGGGCGCGGAACGGTTCGTGCCCGGCCAGGCGGGCGGTGACACGGCGAGCGGCAGGGCTCCGGGTAGTCCGGGCAAGGGCCCTCGCCCCGGTCGCCATGGCGCCGCCGAAGCGGGTCCGCTAAGCTCTCGGGCGCTTTCGAGGAGAAGACCATGCTGAAGCTCTGCGGCTTCCACATCAGCAACTACCACAACAAGGTGCGCATCGTGCTCCTCGAAAAGGGTATTTCCTTCGAGGAGGACTCCGCCTGCTTTCCCTCGCAGAAGGAAGAGTTCCTCGCCCGCTCGCCCCTTGGCAAGGCGCCTTTTCTAGAATTCCAGGACGGGCGCCACCTCAGCGAATCGAGCGTCATCTGCGAGTATCTGGAGGACGCCTTTCCCGGAAAGCCGCTGCTGCCGGCAGACCCCTTCGAGCGGGCCAAGGTGCGCGAACTCGTGGCCTACCTCGAACTGCATGTGGAACTGGTGGCGCGCCGGCTCTACGGACAGATCTTCTTCGGCCAGCCACCCGATGAGGCGGTACGCCAGGCGGTGGAGAAGGACCTGGCCAAGGGCCTTCGCGGGCTTGCCGCGCTCGTGAAGTTCTCGCCCTACATCGCCGGCGACCAGTTGACGCTCGCCGACTGCGCCGCGTTCGTTCACCTGCCCATCGTCTCGGCCGCCACCAAGGCCGCCTACGGCCGCGACTGGCTGGACGATCTCCCGCGGTGGAAAGGCTACGTGAAGATGCTGGAGGAGCGCCCGGCATTCCACCGCGTGAACGAAGACCGTAAAGCCGCCTTCGCCGCGCGCCGGAAGTAGCTGGCGCTGCAATTCCCGGCCTGCCTCCCCTTTGCGGTGACGCCGACGGCGGCACCCCTGGCGGCCGACCGGCTCCGGTTCAGCGCAGCGGCCGGAAGAACTCCCGCACCTCGTGGGCCAGCAGGTCGGGCTGCTCCAGAGCCGCGAAGTGGCCGCCACGGGGCATCTCGGTCCAGCGGCGGATGTCGGTGAACATGCGGCTCGCCACCGAGCGCGGCGGGCGCAGGATCTCGCGCGGAAACTGGGCATAGCCCGTGGGCACGTTGACGCCGCGATCGGGGATGGGCCAGGGGCCGTGCATGCGGGCGTAGTAGGGCCAGAAGCTGGAGCCGATGGCGCCGGTGAACCAGTACAGGCTGATGTCGGCCAGCATGTGGTCGCGCGAGATGGCGTTTTCCGGCAGGCCGCCGCAATCGGTCCAGGCGCGGAATTTTTCGCCGATCCACGCCGCCAGCCCGGCGGGCGAATCGGTCAAGGCAAAGGCGAGGGTCTGGGGCCGCGTGCCCTGGATCCATTGGTAGCCCATCTCCTCCTTGATCCACACCTCCAGTTCGGCCAGAAAGCGTTGCTCATCGGGGGTGGGATCGGCCAGCATTTTGGGGTCGCGGCGGATGGGCAGCAGATTGAGATGAATGCCCACCAGCCGCTGGGGGTGGGCGTGGGCCAGCCGCGCGGTTACGAAGGAACCCCAGTCGCCGCCCTGGGCGGCGAAGCGTTCGTAACCCAGGGCAGCCATCAGGTCTGCGAAGCAGTCGGCCATGCGCTCCGCGGAGAAGCGCGGCTGCCCGGGCCGGAAGGACAGGCCGTAGCCGGGCAGAGAGGGCGCCACCACGGTGAAGGCGTCGGCCGGATCGCCGCCGAAGCGCGCCGGGTCGGTAAGCCGCGGGATGATGTCCAGGAACTCGAACACCGAGCCGGGCCAGCCGTGGGAGAGCAGCAACGGCAGCGGCTCGGGCCCGCGGCCGGGCACGTGCAGGAAGTGCACATCGATGTCGTGCAGGGGCAGGGTGTATTGCGGCAGGGCATTGAGACGCGCCTCCTGGGCACGCCAGTCGAAGGTCGTGCGCCAGTACTCCACCAGTTCGGCCAGCCAGGCCACGTCGGTGCCGTAGGCCCAGGCCTCGCCAGGCGCCTGGTCAGGCAGGCGGGTGCGGGCGAGACGCTCGCGCAGGTCGGCCAGGGCGGCATCGGGCACCTGCAAGGTGAAGGGTGTCGGTGTTGAAATCACGCAGCGCTCCTCGAGCAATGGCAGCGGCAGGAAAAAACCCGCCGAGATTGTGGGCCGGTGGCGGCGGGCCCGTCCAACATCGCTGCGGCCACCCGGTCATCTGGCGCGCGGCTCAACGGCGCTTTCGGGCGCCAGGCGCGGCCGCGGTTTCAGGCATAGCGGGCCATGAAGGCACGGTCGATGCGGTCTTTCCAGCGCCACACCCAGGCACCCTCCATGTGAAAAGCGCCGCGGGAGGCGATGGCGTATCGGGAACCGGTGCTCAACAGCGCCAGCGCTTGCCGCTGGGGAACGAATTGCCGGGGAGCGCGCCCCTCCAGCCCGCGAAACAGGTTGCCCGCCAGCACCGGGCCCTGACGCACGGCGTACACGCCGGACTTGGGCGCGCCGCGGGGCATCAGCGCCGCCACGTCGCCTGCGGCAAACACCTTCGCGTGAGATATGGACCGCAGCGTTGCATCCACCTGCACGAAGCCCTGCGCGTCGAGCGCCAGACCGCTGGCGCGCAACCACCGGGGCGCCGCGGCGCCGGTGGCCCACAGGGCACAGTGGCAGGGCACCAGGCCGCCATCGCGAAGCTCCAGACCTTCGGCGGTGGCCCGCCCCACGGCAGCCCCCACGAGCAACCCGACGCCCGCACGTTGCAGCGCGGCCTCCACGCGCCGCCGTACCCCCCGCGCGCGATCGGGCAGGATGCAACCGCTCTGGCTGACCAGAATCACGTCGCAAGGCTCGCGCTCTCCCGAATCTTGATCGAGCCGGTATCGAAGGGCAAAGGCGAGTTCCACCCCGCCAGCCCCGCCGCCCACCACCGCAAGGCGCAGCGGCGTGGAACGCGCCCGCGCCAGCAAGGCCTCCCAGGCGTCGAGGAACAGGTTCACTGGCTTCACCGCCACACCGTGCTCGTCCGCGCCCTCGATGCGATCCACTGGCGGCGTGGATCCCACGTCCAGCGACAACCAATCCCATTCCATGCGGCTGCCATCTTCCAGCCGCGCGACGCGGGCACCCGCATCCAGCGCCACCACGGCGCCCTGCCGAAACACCACACGGCTGCGCGCGCACAGGCCCATGAGGTCGATGTGGCATTCGCGCCACGAGTAATGGCCCGCCACCAGGCCGGGCAGCATGCCCGAGTAGGGCGTGTCGGGTGCGGGGCTCACCAGCACCACCTCGACGCCGACCGGACAGGCGGGGCCCAGCCGCCGGACCACTTCCACGTGGGCGTGGCCACCGCCCACCAGCAACACGCGCCTCACGGTCCGGCCCCGGCCCACAAGCCTTGCAGCAAAGCAATGGACCCGGGGCGCTCGCGCAGGCGGGCCAGGTCTTGCGGGCGATCCAGATCGTCGCGCGGCACCAGTTCCACCACCCGCCACCCCAGCGCCGCCATGCGCTGGCGGGTGAGCGCGGCCACCCGCTCCGTGCCCCACGGCATGGGTTCGAACAGCGCCGGATCGTGGCGCTTCAGACCCAGCAGCCAATAGCCGCCGTCGGTGGCGGGGCCCAGCACCGCGTCCGCATCGCTGGCCAGCGCGCTGGCGGCGATGCGGAAATCCGCCTCGCTTGCATCGGGCACGTCGGTGCCCACCAACAGGGCGGCGCTGTGGTGACCGAGCGCCGCCTGAAACACCCGGTCCATACGTGCACCCAGGTCGCCCTTGCCCTGGGACACGAGCGTCACGCCCAGTTGCCGCCGGCACAACTCGAAAAAGGGGTGTCTGGCATCCGGCGCACAACACAGCCTTACCTCGCCGATGCCTGCGGCGCAGGCCGTGGCGAGCATGCGTCGCGCCAGCCTCGCGGCCAGCACGGCCGCGGCGCCTTCGGTGAGCGGCGGCACGAGCCGGGTCTTGACCTGGCCGGGTTCGGGCGCCTTGGCGAACACGAGGATGGGAATGTCAGCAGCCATGGGCACGGTACTCTGCCGCCAGGCGGTCGGGATCGGCACCCAGGAAGTAGCGCAGCCGCAGACGCCACATGAGCAGCACCGTGCGCCACAGGCCGTGGCGCTCCCAGCGGCGGCCCGAGGTGGTCACGCGCAACCGCAGGCAGGCGGGGCGACCCTTGCGCTTGAGGATGCGCGACAGCGCGATGTCCTCCATGAGCGCCACGCGCGGGAATCCACCCGCCGCGTCGAAGACCTCGCGGCGCACGAACAGCGCCTGGTCCCCCGTAGCAATGCCGGTCAGGCGCGAGCGCGCGTTCATCATGGCGGCGATCACCGGCAGCATGGGGTGCGTGCCGTGGATGCGCACGTCGAACCGGCCCCAGAACGCGCCGTCTTCCAGCGCTCGCCGCACGGCCTCGATGGCCCCGGGCGGCAACGTGGTGTCGGCGTGCAGGAACAGCAATGCGTCGCCCGCGGCCGCGGCGGCGCCAGCATTCATTTGCGCTGCCCGCCCGCGGGGCGACTCCACCAGACGGTCCACCAGCGGGGCAGCGATGGCGCGGGTGGCGTCGCTGCTGCCGCCGTCGGCCACGATGACCTCGTGCCCCTCTCGCCGCAAGGGCTGCAGCGCGCTCAGCGCGGCGGCAATGCCGCCCGCCTCGTGAAGGGTGGGCATGACGATGGAGAGGCGCACGGTCCAGGGCTCCAGGGCGGGGCTGCCAGGGCAGCTATCCCCGTGGCATTGTTCCAGAAAAGACCAGCCGCCGGTTACCATTGCCTCACAAGAGGGGAGAACGAAATGATTCCAGAGCGCATTGAAGTGAACATCGCCGGCGGCGTCGAGTTTGCGCTGCCGCCCATGGCGCGGGTGCGCCAGAAGTTCGACCCGGCGCGGATCGATGACATTGCCGGCGCGGTGCGTGCCGAGTTGCGCCGGCCGGAAGTTCGCGCGCGCGTGGTTGCAGGGCAGAGCATCGCCGTGGGCTGCGGCAGCCGCGGCATCGCCAACATCGGCCTCATCGCCCGCACGGTGGTGGAAGAGTTGCGCGCGCTGGGCGCCCGTCCCTTCATCTTTCCCTGCATGGGCAGCCACGGCGCCGCCACCGCCGAAGGGCAGCGCAAGGTGCTCGAGAGCTACGGCATCACCGAGGAGGCCACGGGCGTGCCGATCCGCGCTTCCATGGAAACGGTGATCACCGGCCACCTGGAGGACGGCACGCCGGTTCACATGGATCGCCACGCCGCCGAAGCCGATGCCATCGTGGTGATCAACCGCATCAAGCCCCACACGGGTTTTCGCGGCGCCACCGAGAGCGGGCTCACCAAGATGCTGGCCATCGGCATCGGCAAGATCGTGGGCGCGGCCGCCTACCACAGCCATGGCATGGACCGCTTCCCGGAGCTGCTGCCCAAGGTGCGCGACGTGAATCTTGCCGCCCGCAATGTGCTGTTCGGCGTGGCCATCGTGGAGAACGCCTACGACCAGACGGCCCTGATCGAAGCGGTGCCGGCCCAAGCCATCGCCACCCGCGAGCCCGCCCTGCAGCAGCTGGCCCAGGCCAATCTGCCGCGGCTGTTCTTCGACGAGGTGGATGTGCTGGTGATCGAGGAAATGGGCAAGGACATCTCCGGCGCGGGCTTCGATCCCAATGTCACCGGCCGCAACCGCCGCAACGTGCAGTGGGTGGCACGGCCCTTCGTGAAGAAGATCGTGGTGCTGGGCCTGACGCGCGCCTCTCACGGCAACGCCACCGGCATCGGCAGCGCCGACGTGATCACCCTGCGCCTGTACCGCGACCTCGACGTGGCCTCCACCTACGCCAACGTGATCACCGCCGCGAATCTCGACGGGGCGGCCATCCCGGTGATCATGAACACCGACCGGGAGGCCATCGCCCTGGCCGTGAAAACGGTGGTGCGCGTCAAGCCTGCCGACTGCCGCGTGGTGCACATCCGCAACACGCTGCACCTCTCGGAGATCGCCGTGTCGCAGGCCCTGTTGGCGGAAGTGCGCGCGCAGCCGGAGCGCTTCGAGTTGCTGTCCGAGGCGCTCCCCCCGGCCTTCGACGCCCAGGGCAACCTCGAACGCATCGCCCACGCCGTGGAGGCGGCCGCCTGAGCGGCGGCCATGGCCGCCGCTCAGCGCAAACCGCCACCCTCCAGCGCGGCGGCCATGGGGGCCGCGCCGGCAAGCTGCCGAAAGGCGGGCGAGGACTCCACCGCCCCGCGGAAGGCCGGCAGCGAAGGCCAATCGGAAGACGTAGTGCTGTAGCGCGCCAGATTCGCGCGGCCGGAGGGCTCGAAAAGCACCGAGATACCGGCCAGCCATTCGGTCTCGCCCGGCTCGGCGCGCACCCGCAACCGCCGCAGCAGGCTCACCTTGAAGCCTGTGGCGCACCCCTCCGACCAGCCGCCGTAGCGGTACACCAGATCGTCGGACAGCGCCTCGGGCAGCAGACGGCCCGGCGGCAGGGCCACGTACCACGCCAGCATGTGATCGAGCATGCCGTGCAGGTCCAGCGACGACACCTGCGCCTGGCGGCGCTCAACGAAGCCTTGCAACGGGGCAAGCATCGAATAGGCATTCACCGCCAGGGGCACCGGCCGCCCTTCAGCGAATGAATCCACGGCTCACCTCACGAAACACATCCGTGCCGGCGCGGTGCAGCCACTCGAAGGCCACCATCTCCCGAGACACCACATCGACGCCATGACAGCGCATGCGCGCCAGGGCAAGCGCGCGATCCGAGGGCCGGCGCGAGCCCACGGCATCGGCCGCCACGAATACCTGGGTGCCGCGCACCCTCAGGTCGAGCACGCTCTGCAGCACGCACACGTGCGCCTCCGTGCCGCACACCACGAGTTGCGGGCGATGCCAGGCGGGATGGTCTTCGAAGCAGCCTTCCGCCACACAGGAAAAATGCTGCTTCGTGCGCACCGCATCCTCCGGCAGCACAGCGGCCAGCTCCGGCGCGCAGGGGCCCAGGCCCTGCGGGTACTGCTCGGAGCACAGCACGGGCACACCCAGGCGCCGCGCCACCTGCACCAGCCAGATGCTGTTGGCCAGCACCCGCGCCCCGCCGTGAATGGCAGGCAGCAGGCGCGCCTGGAGGTCGATGACCAGCAGGGCGGAGGTGTCGGCGCGCAGCAGCGTTGAATTCATGGACGTGGTTGACGGTGCACCGCGGGCAGGGGCTGCAAGCATAGCCTGGCGCTAGCGCGCATCGTTCAAGGCCCAGTCGTAGTCGAGGCTTACCACCGGCAACGCGCCCGCCTTGATGCGCGCCCGGTCCTCGGGAGCGTCGGCAAGCAAATCGTCGTGACGGGCCAGGAATTGCTCCACCGACCGGATCCCGCGATACCCCGAGGCGAAATCCTTCCGATACCACTCGAAGATCTTCGACACCGCTAGCCGCCCGTCCACGAACCGGTTGCGCGACCGGTCGGACAGGAACCGCCGGGTCTGCTCCTCGAGTTGCGCGTCGAGCCTCTCGCCGGCGTAGGCCTCCTCCCGCAGCATGGGGCATCCCACCGCAGCGCAGTTGACGGCGAAGTGAATCCGCGGTTCGTCGAACACTCCCGGCGCGCGGATCATGTCGTGCTCGATGCCGTCCAGACTCATGGGTCTGCCCAGAAGGGCGAAGAAACGGTCCTTCCACGGGTTGCCGAACACCGTGCCGAAATCGCGAATCGATGCGAGATCCGGATAGCGCGTGAGCACCTTTTCCAGCGTGAAGGCGTTGTAGGCGTTGATCAGAAACGCGAGCTGCTCGGGCTTCCTCCACGCCGCGTACTGCCCCGGCTTCACGGCCGACAGCGCATCCAGGTAGTTCTTCAGCGCCGCGCGATCCCGGGCGAGGGCGGCGTAGCGCACCCTCGAAGCCTTGCCGCCATCCAGCACCACCACGTGCTTCTTCAGCAACACCGTCCACGCGTCGTGGGTGTGGTCGAACGCGCGCACGGGCAGCGCGGCCATCGTCAATGCGACGGCGATCAGCAGCTTTGCCATCGTCGCGGCCCGCATCCAGCGCTCAGCCGCGCATCCACGCGTGGTAGCGCTCGAGCCACTTCAGCGCTCCGGCCGGCGCGTGGGCGCGCTTCCAGTTGCCCGCCACGAACTTGTTCGCCTCGGCGAGCGTGGGATAGACGTGAATCGTTCCCAGAATGCGGTTCAAGCCAATGCCGTTCTTCATGGCGGTGACGAACTCGGTGATCAGGTCACCGGCATGCTCACCCACGATGGTGGCGCCGAGGATGCGGTCCTTGCCCGGCACCGTGAGCACCTTCACGAAGCCGTGCGCTTCGCCATCGGCGATGGCGCGGTCGAGCTCATCCATGCCATACACCGTCACCTCGTGGGCAATGCCCCTCTCCTTCGCCTCGGTCTCGTTCAGCCCAACCCGCGCCACTTCCGGCTCGGTGAAGGTGGCCCAGGGGATCACGGAAAAATCGGCGCGGAAACGGTGCCATGTCCCGAACAGCGCATTCACCGCCGCATACCAGGCGGTGTGTGAGGCCGTGTGCGTGAACTGCCAGGGCCCCGCCACGTCGCCGCAGGCGTAGATGTTCGGGTACTTCGTTGCCATGAAGGGGTTCACCTCCACGGTGCGGTTCGCCGACACCGGGATGCCCAACGCCTCGAGGCCATAGCCCGTGGTGTTGGCCACCCGCCCCACGGCGCACAACAGCAGGTCGAAGCCCATGCGCACTTCGTGACCGTCGTGCTCGGCCACCATCACCTTGTCGTCACCCTCGCGCTCGAAGCGCAGCGCCCGGTGGCCGGCGCGCACGTCCACACCCTCCTGCCTGAAGCGTTGGGCCACCAGTTCCGACACCTCGGGGTCCTCGCGCATCATCAGCCGCGGCTGCATCTCCACCTGGGTCACCTGCGAGCCCAGCCGCGCGAAGCACTGAGCCAGCTCGCAGCCCACGGGCCCGCCGCCCAGCACCAGCAGGCGCCGGGGCAGGCTGCGCAGTCCCCACAGCGTTTCGGAGGTGAGGTAGCCCGTGTCCTCGATGCCGGGAATGGCCGGGATGAAGGGGCGCGCACCCGCCGCCACCACGATGCTGCGGGAGGACAATCGCCGCATGCCCGCGGCAGTGCTCACTTCCACCTCCCAGGGCGAAACGATCCTCGCCTCGCCCTGCATGCATTCCACGCCCAACGCGCTGTAGCGCTCCACCGAATCGTGCGGCTCGATAGCACGGATCACGCGCTGCACCCGTTCCATCACGTCGGCGAAGTTGAACTCGGCACTGGCCGAGCGAATGCCGAACTCCTGCGAGCGCCGGATGTGGGACAGCAGCCTGGCCGAGCGGATCAGCGCCTTGGAAGGCACGCAGCCGGTGTAGAGGCAATCCCCGCCCATGCGGTGCTTCTCGATCAGCGTCACGCGCGCCCTCAGCGCCGCGGCGATGTAGGCCGACACCAGGCCCGCGGAACCTGCGCCTATCACCACCAGATTGCGATCGAAGCGCGCCGGCTTGCGCCAGCCCGCATACACCCGACGGGCACGCACCGCCTCGACGATCCTCCTGGCCAGCAACGGAAACACACCGAGCGCTGCAAAAGAGGCGAGCAAACCCGGCGAGAAGATGCCCTCCACGGACTCGAGCTTCGCAAGCTGGGTGCCGGCGTTCACGTACACCGCTGTGCCGGCCAGCATGCCGGCCTGGCTCACCCAGTAGAAGGTGCGCGTCTTCATGGGCGTGAGACCCATGAGGACATTGATGGCGAAAAAGGGAAAGGCCGGCACGAGCCGCAAGGTGAACAGATAGAACGCTCCCTCCCTCTCGATGCCCGCGTTGATGGCGCGCAGGCGT
Organism: Burkholderiales bacterium; assembly: GCA_044339985.1. Taxonomy (GTDB): domain Bacteria; phylum Pseudomonadota; class Gammaproteobacteria; order Burkholderiales. The sequence goes on from JBIIUM010000071.1 coordinate 10,140, forward strand.
TCGCCGAATCGTCCCTGCACGGCCTCGCGCAACAGGAAACGGCTGACAAGGAAAGCAGCCGTGGCGCCCAGCGAAGAGGCAAAGCTCACCAACACCGTGCCCCATAGCAACCCGAACAGCGCTCCTCCCGCCAGGGTCATGAGCGCTGCACCGGGCAAGGATAGGGCGGTCACGGCCACGTAGGCGGCGAAATATCCGGCAGCGGCCAGCCATGGATGGGCCGCACGCCAGTGATCGAGGACCGCTTGCTGCTGGCGCAGTTGCTCGAGGCTCAGGAATTGGCCCGCGTCCGACGTGACCACCAGGCCCACCAGCAGCGCGAGCGCGGCAAGCACTGCAATCCTGCTGGGGGTCATGGGAGGATCGGCAAAGCTGACGGGGAGAGGCGCGGCAGTGTAGCCGAGGGTGGCCCCGCGACAAGGTCGGGTGCCTGCGGCCCGCGGCGCCGGGGCACATGCCGCGCACGCGCGACGGCGGGGACCCGGCAGGCGCTGCCTAGCCCACCGGGGCAGGGGTCAGTCGGTTGCCCCGGGCGCCTTCACCGGCCGGGCCGTGTGGGTCAATGACCCGGCGGGCGGCAGGTCATCGCATACCGGCCGCGAGCCCGAGTAGGCCACCCGATCGGGGCTGTGCACGTTCTGCAGATATTGCTTCTGCAATGCGTAGGCTTCCAGTTCGCGCTGGTACCAGCGCTCGCAGGCGGCCATGGCGGACAGCTCGTGGCCCATCTCCTGCAGGTAATGAACGATCTCGTGCAGCAGGATGGAGCGGTGAAACAGGTTGGTCTCCGGCCGCAGGTCTTCGGCGAAGAGGATGCCGCGGGTGGGTTCGTACATGGCAGATACGCCGCAGCGGGTGCCTTCGGGGCAGGCCAGGGCTTCCAGTTCCGGGCGCGTCATGCGGCTCACCATGGGCAGGGCGGCGGGCTTGCGGTACTTGGACATGCGCACGGCCGTGCGCAGCAGGTGGTCGGTGAGTTCGCTCAGGTCTTCGATGGGGCCGGTGTCGCGCGGGTTGTCGTACTCCGTGGCGCCTTCATCGCGGTAAGTGCCGTAGCCGCCCGTGGACGGGGGCACGGTACGCGCCGCCTCGGCAGCCACGCCATGGAATACGCCGGCGGCGAGCGCAATGCAGATGCAGCGTCTCAACATGGTCGAACCCTTTCCTGCAACTGGCGCGCGGGAGCCGGCGCCGGATTGATGCGGTTACCTTCCAGGACGGGTGCCGCCGCGCTGGCAACCCTGCCAGAGCCGGGCCGGATGGCCGCCGGTGCAACCAAAGCTCTCACGCCAGCGGCTTGCACTGCCGCGAGGCGCCGCCGGCCGGAATTTCCCCAAGCCGGTGCGCCGCACTGGCGGTCCCTGCCGTCCCGCTTGCTGCGACTATTCGAAAGCACGAAGCAGGCCACGGACAGCACCTCTCGCCCTGCAATGCGTTCAAGCATCGGACCCTTGAGCCGCGCGGCCCTTTTCGGGGCGGGCGAACTTGCGGTCCAGTTCGGCAGAGCGGGCGTCGCCCCGAGTGCGCTGCTCATCGTTGAGCAGCCCGGCCACCTCCTGGAGCAAGCGGCTGTTTTCAGCGGCCTCCTCGGTGTCCTCTTCCGTAAACCGCAACGCCGCCACTGCATACCAGGCATAGGCTTCCACCGGGTCGGCCTTGGTGCCCAGGCCCCGATGCACCAGCCGCCCGACGCTGTGCATGCTGAGCGCGTGACCCCGCGCCGCGCCAATCTGATACCAGCGCATGGCTTCCTCGTAGCTCACGGCCGTACCCTGGCCCTGCTCGGAAAGATTACCGATGTTCCAGTGCGCCAGCGCGTCACCCTCGCGGGCGGCTTCCTGGTACCAGGCGAGCGCATTCTCGTAGCTCTGCGGCACGCCATGGCCGTTTTCGTACAGGTCGCCCACGGCATTCATGGCCCAGGCGTTTCCCCGCTCGGCGGCGCGCATCCACCACTTGAAGGCTTCTTCGTAGTCGCGGGATACACCGTGGCCATTGGCGTAGAGAAGGCCCACGTTGTTCATGGCCGGGGTATAGCCCGAACGCGCGGCGTGCTTCCACCACAACATGGCTTCCTTGAAATCCTGCTGCACGCCGCCTTGGCCGCGCGCGTAGAGCCAGCCGATGTTGGTGGCCGCCTTGGGGTCGGAGCGGTCCATGAGCTTGGACAGTTTTTTTCCGTCCAGGTACTCGGCTCCCTCTTCCGGAATGGTGAAGGTTTCTTCCTGGGGTGCGGCGAAACCCTGCGCAGACCACAGACAGGCGGCGGCTGACAGGACGATCATCTTCAACTTCAAGGACATGACGGACTCTCCCAAGGTGGCGTGCGCCGGAACAACTGCGCCGACGGATACCCCGCCATGATCGCAGACGCCGTTGGGACAGCGCAGACCGGCGCCGAGTTCAGACCAGGAAATCTTCCAGGTCGCGCAACAGCAACTCCGGGGCTTCTTCGGGAATGAAATGCCCGCAGGGCAGGCTGTGGCCGCGGACATCGTCGGCCTTTTGCCGCCACGTGGCCAGCACGTCGAACAACGCGTCCATCTTGCCGGCCTTGCCCCAGATGGCGAGCACCGGGCAGCGCACCCGCCGGGCAAGATCGGCCTCATCGTCGGCGAAGTCGCGCGTGGCCGCGGCACGGTAATCCTCCAGCCCCGCCCGGATAGTGCCGGGCAGGCGAAACACGCGCAGGTACTCCTGGAAGGCGGCCTCGTCGATGGCGCCCGCCTCGGAGGACAGCGCCCGGAACATGAAGCGCAGGAAGGGCTCGCTCGAGGCCTGCATCATCACCTCGGGCAGGTCGGGCACCTGGAAGAAGAACCAATGCCAGTAGGCCGCCGCCAGCTCGCGACCGGCGTCGCGGAACACCGTGTGGGTGGGAACGATGTCCAGCACGCAGAGTTTGGTCACTGCCTCGGGCTGGTCGAGCGCCAGGCGGTGCGACACGCGGGCGCCGCGGTCGTGCCCCACCACCGCGTAGCGCCCGTGGCCCAGCACCGTCATCAGCTCGTGGATGTCGCGCGCCATGGTCTTCTTGTCGTAGCCGTCGCGCGGCTTGTCCGAGTCTCCGTAGCCGCGCAGGTCGGGTACCACCACGCTGAAGCGCCGCGCGAGCTGAGGCGCCACCTTGCGCCACATGATCCCGCTCTGCGGATAGCCGTGCAGCAGCACCAGGGCCGGACCCTCCCCGGCTGTCCAGGCGTGCAGGCGCACGCCGTTGGCGCGCACGAAGCGGGCGGTGAATCCAGGCATGAAATGTTGATCGGCCATGTCAGCGATTCTTGAGCCAGGTTTCGAGCCGCGCCACACCCTCGGCGAGCACCTCGATCGGCTTGGGGTAGGAAAAACGCACGTGGTCCGCGGCCCTGTGGCTGCCGAAGTCAAGCCCGGGGGCGATGGCCACCCCGGCCTGCTCCAGCGCATCGAGGCAGAAGCGGTAGCTGTCGGCGGTGAAGCGCTCGCAGTTGGCGTACAGGTAGAAGGCCCCCTGAGGCTCCACGGGGATCGAAA
>JBIIUM010000277.1:0-3743 GCA_044339985.1 Burkholderiales bacterium
CCCAGTTCATCGGCCGGGTGGAGTACGAGCACCTGCTGGGCCCTGACGCCAAGTTGGCGCGCTGCATCGCCGACCTGTTCAATCCCATCCTGTATCCGGGCAACGGACCCCGGCTGGACATCTCCCAGGCCGAGATCGCCCTGCTGGTGGGGGCCTCGCGCCAGCGGGTGAACCAGGGCCTGCAGGCCCTGGAGCGCGCCGGGCTGGTGGCGGTGGAGTACGGCGGCGTGCGGGTGCTGGACCTGGGGGGGTTGCGGCGCTACGGGGGGTGAAGGTTATGTCGCGGCCTTGACCGAGGAGAGCGGAGTGTCACCAGTAGAGGCCGACTCCCAGAAACAGGGTCGAGGCGACGTCTCTGCGGTAGCCAAGTCTGAGGTCCGTCCAGGAATCGATTGCCCACCGAACGTCGGCTGAGAACGTCTCGTAGCTGCGCTCCTCGCCGCCGATCGCCAGCCGCTTCTCGAACGACAGTTTCGTTCCAAAACGCTCGCTAGGGCGGAAGACGATTTCTCCGGTGCCTCGGAGAAGACCCGGCCCCTGTCCGAATCGGTCGTTCTGTAGGGCAGCGCCGACAAACATGGCGCCGTAGACGTTCCGCGAAAACTGTCGCCCGATGCCCCGATCGCCATGCAGGCGCACGACGGGGCAGTTGGTGCAGGACAGTCTTGCCTGGTCCATTCCGAAGCCCACCTTCCAGGCAGTGCCGCGATCGCCTGGCAGGCCGGAGGCACCAGGGCTCGCGCTTTCAATGGCGACGACGGTCAGGCGCTCGACGAAGGTGGATTCGCGATTCGACGTCAACTGTAAGTCACCCATCAACAGCGATGCATTCTTCACATGGGCCGCGCCAGCATCAAGGGCATCGTAGTACGCTGCGCGGACACCCACGGAAGCGGTCGATCCGAAGAGGCTGTGGTGGCCCATGGCCGCGTAAATGCGTCCTGGCGCCCGGCCCGTGTGGGGCGGATCGGGTGGATTCACCAGCGGGTCGGCGTTGTCTGGCGGCAGGCCGAATCGCGCGCCCAGCGCGGCGGAGTACGCCTGCCTGATGGCGACGGGCGCCTTGTCCATCGGAGCATTTGCGAACTGGTAGTAGTCGAGCAACGTCTGGACGACGGCAACCTTCTCTTCGTCTGGCCGCCCCGACTGCAAGATCGAATTGGCGTTAGCCTTTCCGAGGGCTACTCCTCGCAAGATGGACTTTCCCTCGTCCGGGAGGTTTTCGAAACCGGTGATGAAACGTGTTTGCCGGGAGGGCGAGTATCCGATGTGCGACAGCAGCGGTGCACCCTCGTACTGGGCGGTTCCCAGTTCCTGCACAAGGGCTTGGGGAATAATCCAGGGCCACCGGCTTGGTGTGATCGAGACAGTGCCGGGTACCTCGAGCAACTGCGCCATGCGCATGGTGCAGTTGTATCGGAAGAACTCGTAGACGAATCGCTGCTTCAGGATTTCCCAGCTGTGCGCAACGATCAGCGCAACGTCCTTCGGCCCGATCGAAAGTTCGTACTCCCAGAGGTCGCGAAGTTCGTTCTCGCCATAGTTGTGGTTGTGGAAATAGAACTGGACATGACTGAACCCCCCGTCATAGCCGCCCGTGATGCTCTTGAGGATATAGATGACAGGGTTATCGTCGGATTCGATGATTGCCCCATAGTTGACGCTCACATCGAGTAGCCGGCTCGGGGCGTCGGGACCGGCAAAGTTGAATTTCAGGAGCGTGTGCCCGTAATAAGACGCGGGGTTGCCGAGATAGCCCGTCGCCAGGACGACCGACAGTGAGGACACCGTGCCACCCCGTGTCCAGGCGTTGAAGCCGGGACATTCCACGGGCCTAATGGCGCGGGCGTGGTTTGGCAGCGCGTCCTTTAGCCAGGCAAGCCGAGCGGGAAAACGGCACTGGGCGTGAAGATCGGGATTTATCCCGGGGGCTTCGGAAAACGCACTCCACGTAGCCAGCAATTCGGCTCGGGGGTCGTCCCTCCCCGAGGGGCTCAGGAAGAACTCGCGGCTATGGATCGCGCTTCGGTAACCCGACGGGCTCACGCGCGACTTGTCGTAGTGGACGAGTCTCAGCCAGCCAGGCGCTTCAGAAAGGACCGCGAGATCCTGGGCAACGGCGTGGCTGGCGCCGCCGGCGATTGCGCCCGCGCCCAAAGCGGCCAGAAACGCCGACTTCAAGCGGGCTAACCACGTTCCGTGCACAGAAGATGCGGATCAGTTCCGGCGCAGTTGCGCTTCGCCGGCACCGATCCGCAAGCAACGCAATGTCAGGCGGTGCAATGGCTCCTGACGGCAGCGTCCATGACGTTGTAGAGGGCAGCTGCCCTTTCCTCGACGCCGGCGCTTGGGTAGTCCGCTCGGGTGACAACCTGGCCCATGTCACGGCGAATCTGCTGGATGGCCTGGCCGCGAGCGGGCACACCGCACTCGAAGATGTCGAGCGCGGCACTGAGGTTCTCGCCGCGTCCAGCGGCTGCTTCTTCCACGAGTCTGGTGTAGGTGTCGATGATGAACTTCGCGGCGGCAACCTTCTTTCCCGAACAGGTCTGCGGGCTGGCGGTGGCCGAGGTGATCGCCGTCGTGCCGAGATCCCAGATGATGTTCGAGGTGACCGCCGCCCAGTTCGTTTCCTTGAAGAGGGCCGCCCCAATGCCGCATTCCGCGTAGGGGTTGGGGCCTGATCCAGGCGTCGCATCAGCGGCAGAAACTTGAGTCGATGCAAGAGTCATCGACATCACGATCGAGGAAAACAAAACGCGTGAACCAGAGATCATCGAAGTTTCTCTTTGATTGAAGAACTGCGTCATGACGGTAGCGTAGTGAGGACCTGACCGTCAACACCATGCGAATCTCGCCAGCCTGTTGATGGGAGAAAACAACATCGGTTGCTGCACGGACCAAACGCGCTCGTCCCGAGTGGGGCGGGCCAAGAACAGCGCGCGGCACAACAGACCATCGGCCCTCCGCTTGGGCGTGGCATGACGCTGAGGCGATACTGTCAGGGCTTGTGGACGGGCAATACGGCAGGGTACGGGTGCTGGACCTGGGGGGTTTCGGCGCTACGGCGGGTGAAGCCCTCGCCCGCCACAGCAGGCCGTCGAGGGCGGCCCGGGCCGAGTCGATCGTCGATTCGGCATCGAGCGCCCGGAAGCTCCGGTAGCCGTGGGCGCCGGCATCGGCGTGCTCGATGATGCTCGCGTTCACCAGGTCCACCCGCCAGGCGCGGGGAATGCCCGCGCGACCTTGGAGGGTCATGGGCATCCGGACTCGTCCATGTGGCGATAGTCGGCGACGGTCAGCCGGTGGCGTTGAATCTAGTCTTCCCGTGGCGGGCCCCTGTGCGCCTCCTGTCAGGGTCCCGCGGGCGAGGGTGATCCCCGCTGCCGGAAGGCTCAACCTCCGGCAGCGTCTCTTGCGTGATGCTCAGTAGGTATAGAACCCGCGCCCGGTCTTGCGACCCAGGTAACCGGCTTCCACCATCTCCACCAGCAGCGGGGCGGGGCGGTACTTGGAATCCTTGAAGCCTTCGAACAGCACCTGCATCACGGCCAGTTGCACGTCCACGCCGATGAGGTCGCACAGGGCGAGCGGGCCGATGGGGTGGTTGCAGCCAAGGCGCATGGCGTCATCGATCTGTTGCGGCGTGGCGAGGCCCTCGGAGAGTGCGAACACCGCCTCGTTGATCATGGGGCACAGCAGGCGGTTCACCACGAAGCCGGGCGAGTTCTTCACCTGCACCG
>JBIIUM010000278.1:0-3693 GCA_044339985.1 Burkholderiales bacterium
TGCACCCGCGAATCAAGAACACGAACAACCGCAAGCACCTGGGTACGCTGGGCACCGGCAACCACTTCATCGAGGTCTGCCTCGACGAAGACGGCTTCGTGTGGCTCATGCTGCACTCGGGTTCGCGTGGTGTGGGTAACGCGATCGGCACTCACTTCATCGAACTGGCGAAGAAGGATGCCGCACTGCACCAGCGCAACTTGCCGGACCAGGACCTGGCGTACCTCGAGGAAGGCGCGCAGTACTTCGGCGACTACGTGCGTGGGGTGGGCTGGGCGCAGAAGTTCGCGGCGCGTAACCGCGAGGTGATGATGACCAACCTTATCGCGACGGTGCGCCAGGTCATTGCCAAGCCGTTCGAGTCGCACGTCGAGGCGGTCAACTGCCATCACAACTACGTGCAGCAGGAGCGTCACTTCGGTGAGAAGGTGTTCGTGACCCGCAAGGGTGCGGTGAGCGCGAAGCGCGGTCAGCTGGGCATCATTCCCGGCAGCATGGGCGCGCGCAGCTACATCGTGCGCGGCCTGGGCAACGCCGAGAGCTTCGAGAGCTGCAGCCATGGTGCCGGTCGAGTGATGAGCCGCACCAAGGCGAAGAAGCTGTTCACGGTGGACGACCAGATCAAGGCGACCGAAGGTGTCGAGTGCCGCAAGGACAAGGACGTGATCGACGAGATCCCGATGGCCTACAAGGACATCGATGCCGTGATGGAAGCGCAGAAGGATCTCGTGGAGATCGTCCACACCTTGAAGCAGGTAGTTTGTGTGAAGGGGTGAGGGCTCGGTGGCTCTCACCCCGTTTCAAGATCAATGGTGGGGAGTCATGAACAACGAAGCACTGATCAGCGCGCATCCGATCGACCCGGCGATGCGGGTGCAGATCCTTGGTTGCCTGCAGCGACTCGAGGCCGATCACGACGTGAAGGTGCTGTTCGCCTGCGAGGCCGGAAGTCGGGGCTGGGGATTCGCCTCGCCGGACAGCGACTACGACGTGCGCTTCATCTACGTGAACCGCCTGTCGTGGTAGCTGACGGTGGAGTCGGGCCGCGACGTGATCGAGCAGCCGATCAGCGGCGACCTGGACGTGAATGGCTGGGACCTGCGCAAGTCGCTGCAGCTTCTGCGCCAGTCGAATCCGACGCTGCTGGAGTGGCTGCGCTCGCCTATCGTCTATCGCGAAGAGGCCGACACGATGGCGCGCCTGCGTGCGCTGGCGGAAGACGGCTTCTCGGCCGTGCGTGGCCACCACCACTACGTGTCGATGGCGAAGAAGAACTTCCGCGAGTACCTGCGCGGGGAAGAGGTTCGCTACAAGAAGTACTTGTATGTGCTGCGGCCGCTGTTGGCGGCTCGGTGGATTCGGGACGGAAGAGGCGTGCCGCCGATGCGCTTTGCCGCACTGGCGCAGGCCACCCTCGACGATCGTGTGTTGCTCGACGAGATCAACCGACTGCTCGAAGTGAAGATGCGTGCCGGGGAAGCCGCGACGAGTCCGCGATGGGCGAGCATCCACGACTTCATCGAGAGCGAGCTCGCGGCTGCTGGCGCGCAGGTGGTCGCGGATTCGTCTCGGCCAGAGACCTCGATGCTTGACGCGTTTCTGTACGAGACGGTCCAGAAGAGCGAACGAGAGAAGAGTGGATCTGATTGAACTTGATGGCTCGACTGGCGAAGGCGGTGGCCAGATCCTGCGCACGAGCCTGGCGCTGTCGATGTGCACTGGCCGGCCGATGGCGATCCAGCGCATCCGCGCGAAGCGTCCGAAGCCGGGATTGATGCGCCAGCACCTGACCTGCGTGCAGGCGGCTGTGGCTGTCTGCGGCGCGAAAGTGGAGGGGGCGGAACTCGGCTCGCAGGACTTGGTCTTCGAGCCCGGGCCGGTGCGCGCCGGCGACTATGCCTTCAGCGTCGGCACGGCGGGCAGTTGCACCCTCGTCCTTCAGACGGTGCTGCCAGCGCTGATGCTGTGCGCCGAGTCCAGCCGGGTGTCGCTCAGCGGCGGCACCCACAACCCGATGGCACCGCCGTTCCACTTCCTGGAGCGCAGCTTCGCGCCGCTGCTGCGGCGCCTCGGTGTGGGCCTCGACCTGGAACTTCGTCGGCTCGGCTTCTATCCGGCCGGCGGGGGCGAGGTTTCCGCATTGGTGCAGCCGGCTGCCGGAGGTCTGCAGCCCTTCGACCTGACGGATCGCGGTCCGGTGCAAGAGGCGTACGCAGAGTGCTTCGCGCCGGCCTTGCCGAGTTCCGTGGCGGTGCGTGAACTCGCGGCACTGGCTCGCGCGCTGGGCTGGTCGGGAGAGCAACTGCGCACGCCGGCCGTGCGGCAGGACGAGGGCCCTGGCAATGTGCTGTTGGCCACGATGGCCTATGCGCATGTGAGTGAGGTCGTGACCGTTTTCGGTAGGAAGGGCGTTAGTGCAGCGGAGGTTGCGGGCGCCTTGGTCAATGAGGTCAAGGCCTACCAAGAGAGCGACGGCGTGCTGGGACAGCATCTGGCGGATCAGTGGATGTTGCCGTTGGCACTCGCCGTCCTGGATCGAGACGGCGCGGCGTCTTTCACCTGCACCGAGTTGACTGAACATGCCACGACCAACATCGGGGTGATCGAGAAGTTCCTGCCGGTGAGGTTCGATGTGGACTTGACGCACTCACACCCACGCGTGTGTGTGAGTGCGGCGAATCTCTGAACGACGAGAGACATGTTCCTCCGTGATTCCGGCGGTCCGCTCTGGTTCGACTTCGGGTGTCTCTTTCGCGACGCCGTGATGCAGGGTCCGGAGTACCGCTCCGGGTCGATCGCAGTCACCTGCCCGGATGCACCACCGTCACCTGCTCCCTCTCATGCCCCAGCTCCGCGCTGGGGGTAAGCCGGGCTCCCCGATCAAGCGCGTTTTGCACAGCCGTCAGCTCGCGCGACTGCGGCCCGCCGGCTGCCGGCGCTGCCCAACCAGTCAGGTCCCGATACCGCACCTGCGCATACTGGTGCCAGAAGCCATGGACCCGGTGGATGCCGGCGGCGACGCACTGATGCTCGAAGCGGGGCAGCTGCTCGGCGTAGGTCTTGTCGCCCGCCTTGGGTCCGGGCGCCGGCCGGAAGGTGCTCAGCCTGCACGCCGCGGTGCGGTTGGCGGGTCACCAGCGCAAGGCACTCGAACGGCTATGCCGCACCATCACCCGCCCGGCGCTGGCCAGCGAACGCCTGAGCCGCACCATCACCCGCCCGGCGCTGGCCAGCGAACGCCTGAGCCGCACAGCCAAGGGGCAGGTCGTGTTGCGGCTGAAGAGCCCGACTCGCGACGGCACTGCCCACATCGTCATGCAGCCGCAGGCGTTCATGCAGCGCCTGCCCGCGCGGGCGCCGCCGCGCGCAACGGCGCGGGAGTTTTCGCTCGACTACGCAACCTGACCCGAGAGCAGGACGACGGTTCTGCGAGAGAACAGACGAACGTGCTCGGCCCGCGGTTGCGTGAGGGCGTCAAGGCGCGGCGGGTGAACGGTGATCCGGCTCGAAACCGCGTTCGTATCGTCGGTGCAAGGGGGGTTGATCGCATTGGAGCGCGCGGTTGACCGCTCAAAACACGGGGAATACAGTGCCAAGTCGCGGCAGACGTCGTTTGAAATTCCTATTCGCCCGGCGCTTGGCTTGACGCAACGCGTTGCGGCGGTCGTCTTGGCGCGGCCGAGCGTGCGCGGT
>JBIIUM010000010.1:0-38420 GCA_044339985.1 Burkholderiales bacterium
ATCGAACAGCGCGTTGCAATACTCCTGCACTACCCAGGTGGCGCCGGAGTAGCCCATCACCGGCGAGCCGGTGTGGCGACGGATGATGGCGCCGGGGAAGGAGGCGGGCACGTAGGCCGGTCTCGGGCCCCGGCCGGCGGCCATTTCCGACAGGTACATCCGCTCGTTGTAGCTGCCGAACAGCACCAGCGGCGGCTTCTCGTGCACCAGGCGCCGCACGGCCTCGTTGTCGGTCTTAGCACCCGGCGTGCGGGCCACGGCGAAGTTGCACGGCAGCCCCAGCTCGTCTTCGAGGAAGTGGCGCAAACCGCGGGCATAGGTTTCCGAGGCCACCACGGCGAAGCTGCCGGTGCCGAAGAAATCCTGGGTCACCGACCGCCACAGGTCCCATAGCGGCTTGATGGTGGTGTGCTTCTCGCGTTCGATGAAGGGCTCGGGGTCGAGTCCGAGCAGGCTGCCCAGGGTGCGCAGGAAGGCGGTGGTGCTGTGCAGCCCGATGGGCGCCTGCAGGTAGGGCCGCTCCAGCGCCTCGCACAGCAGGCGGCCGAACTCGCGGTACATGCACACGTTCACGTCGGCGTCTGCCAGCCTGGCGATGTCCGCGAGATGGGTGCCCAGCGGGAACACCAGGTTCACCTCGGCGCCGATGCCCTCCACCAGGCGGCGGATCTCGGCCAGGTCCGAGGGCATGTTGAAGGTGCCGTAGATGGGCCCGATGATGTTGACGCGCGGCTTCTCGCCATCCTTGCGTGCCTTGCGCGCCGGCACCTTGCGCGGGCCGAATTCGCTCCACAGCCAGTTCATGGCGCGGTTGGCGCTCTGCCACTGGTCTTCGTCGATGGTGCGCGGCAGGAAGCGCTTGATGTTGGTTCCCTCGGGCGTGACGCCACCGCCGATCATCTCGGCGATGGAGCCGGTCACCACCACCGCGGGCAGGGCCGGGTCGAGGGTGCCGTGGGCGCGCTTCATGGCCTGTTCGGTGCCGTGCTGGCCCAGCTCTTCCTCGGCAAGGCCCGTCACGACGATGGGCAATTCGTGGGGCGGCAGGCCATCGGTGTAGTGCAGCACCGAGGTGACGGGCAGGTTCTCGCAGCCCACCGGGCCGTCGATGATCACCTGCAGTCCCTTGACGGCGGTGAACACATACACCGAGCCCCAGTAGCCCCCGGCGCGATCGTGGTCGAGGACCAGCATCAGATCATTTCCTCGGCTTTGCGCTTGGCGGCGAGCTTTTCCATCTGCCGGCGGTATTGCTCGCGGAAGGCCGGGCGATCCTGTGGCACGTCTTCCCAGACGCCGGCAGCATCGCCGTGCCCGACGCCTTCGAAGAAGGCCTTCATCTCGGTGAAGCGGGTGCGATTGCCCATTGCTGCGTTTACGACCTGCGCCAGCGAGCCGGCGCCAGCCACGCCCATGAGGGGCCGCGCCGAGATGAGGTTGGTGAAGTACAGCGCCGGGATGCCCGCCTCCTTGGCCTTTTGCACCACCGGCGTGGTGCCAATGGCCAGGTCGGGCTCGAATTCCGCCATGGCGGCCAGGTCTTGCTGGAGCGAGGCGCGGAACTGGACCCGCACGCCCTTGGCTTCGAGCCACTCACGATCGGTGTCCGAGAAGCGGGTGCGCGGGCAGGCGCTGCCCACGTAGCGCACATCGGCGCCGCATTCCACCAGCAGGCGCGCCACCAGCAACTCCGAGCCCTCGTAGCCCGACAGGGTGATGCGACCCTTCACGGGCGATTTCGCCAGCACCCCGCGGATCAGCGGGAGAAAGCGGTTCTTGGCGGCATCCACCGTGGTCCGGGCAATGCCGCAGACCTCGCCGATGGCCTCCAGCCAGGCGGCGGTGCCGTCGCGCCCCACGGGAGCCGACCCCACCACGGGGCGTCCGGCGGCTTCAAACTCGCGCACGCTGGCGGTGTAGAAGGGGTGAATCGCTGCCACTGCGGCGCAATCCAGGGCAGCGTACAGCTCGCGCCACTCGCGGGTGGGAACGGCGGGTCCCGCGGCCAGGCCGAGGGGCTCCAGCAACATGGCGATGCCCACGGGATCGGCGGGAAACATTTCCCCCAGCAGGCTGATGGTGGGCCGCTCGCTCAGGCCCGCACGCGGTGCCGCCACGGGCCCGCGCTCGGCCTCGCCGCGGGCATAGCGCAGCATGGCGCCCGCCAGCACGTCCTTGGCCTCCGCATGGGTGGGCACGCCAAAGCCCGGTACGTCGATGCCAATGATGCGCACACCGTTGATCTCCCGCGGCAGCAGCTGCAGCGGCACGCCCGAGGCCGTGGGCACGCACAGGTTTGTCACCACCACGGTGTCGTACAGGGCGGGGTCGGCGAGCTTGAAGACCGCCTCGCGGATGTCCTCGAACAGCTTGCCCGTGACCAGGGTCTCGGAGCTGAAGGGCACGTAGCCCACGGTGCGGCGGGCGCCGTAGAAGTGCGAGGTGAAGGTCAGCCCGTACACGCAACACGCCGAACCCGACAGCACCGTGGCCGTGCGGCGCATGCGCAGGCCTACCCGCAGGCTGCCGAAGGCTGGACACATGCTTTGCGGCTGGTCGTGGGGCCCCTTGGGATAGTCCGCGGCATAGCGCGCCAGCATGTCACTCTTGCCAGCCTTCCCGGCGGCCTCCATCAGCGTCTGCTTGCCCGCGTGACAGCCCATCCCGTCACTTCGGGTAGCTTCCACGATGGGGATCACTGGGCGCGAAGGCGGCGTGGCAGCCGCTTCGTCGAGGCGCACCGAGGAGGCCCCGTCGTAGGCGATCTCGCCGGGGCCGCTGCCCTCAGGCGGCGTCATAGATCACCTCGAGGGATTTCTTCTCGACCGGGTCGCGCCCCAGCATGTCGGCCGGGGTGGCCGGATCCAGCACCACGCCGCGGCCTACTGCATCGCCCTTGAACAACCCGAGCAGGCCGTCCTGGGACAACGGCCGCGGATGGCGCGGCGGCGCTTCGGCCACGTTGGTGGCCAGCAGCTCGAACAACGGACCCCACTGGCCGCCCGGCTGGCCGATGATTTCGTAATTGGCGCTCTTGCGGCGGATGTCCTCGTGGGCGGGAATGGCGGCGAGCACGGGAATGTCCACCGCCTGGGCGAAGGCTTGTGCCTCGCCAGTGCCGTCATCCTTGTTGATGACCAGACCGGCCACGCCCACATTGCCGCCGAGCTTGCGGAAGTACTCCACCGCCGAGCACACGTTGTTGGCAACGTACAGCGACTGCAGGTCGTTGGAGCCCACCACGATCACTTTCTGGCACATGTCGCGGGCGATGGGCAGGCCGAAGCCGCCGCACACCACGTCGCCGAGAAAATCCAGCAGCACGTAGTCGAAGCCCCAGTCGTGGAAGCCGAGTTTCTCGAGGGTCTCGAACCCGTGGATGATGCCCCGGCCGCCGCAGCCGCGGCCCACTTCAGGACCGCCCAACTCCATGGCGAACACGCCGTCGCGCTTGAAGCACACATCACCGATGGCTACTGCGTCGCCAGCGAGTTTTTTGCGCGAGGAAGTCTCGATGATGGTGGGGCAGGCCTTGCCGCCGAACAGCAGCGAGGTGGTGTCTGACTTCGGGTCGCAGCCGATGAGCAGCACGCGCTTACCCTGCTGCGCCATCATGTACGAGAGGTTGGCGAGGGTGAAACTCTTGCCGATGCCGCCCTTGCCGTAGATGGCGATGATCTGCGTCTCGCGCTTGGGCTCTCCCGTAGGCACGGGGTCGGGATCCACGGCAGCCTCGGCGCGCAGGCGAGAGGTCATCATGTCCAGACGCACGGGGGCCACCTTGTCTGCGGCGGGGCTCATGGGCAGTTGCTCCAGTCGAGGATCATCTTCAGGCACGCCGGGTCGGTGAAGGCAGTGCGATAGGCGGTTTGCGCCTCGGTGGCCCTGGCCCGGTGGGTGATGAGGTCACCCAGGGACAGGCGGCCCGATTCGGCCAGTCCGCGCGCCTCGGTGAGGTCCGATTCCAGCCATTGGGCCGCCACCCGCAGGCGCGCTTCGCGCATGAAGGCGGGCGGGAAGTTGAAGGCCAGCGGTTCGCTGTAGAAGCCTGCCAGCACGATTTCGCCGCCCGGGGCCAGACGTGACACCAGCGTGTCCAGCAGCCCGGCATCGCCGCTCACGTCACAGATGCAGCGGTAGTCGCGGCGCGGGTCGGCCTCGGGGTGCAGCACCCCATAGCCGTCGGCGCCGAGGGCGCGTCCGGGGTCGGTTTCCCAAACGGTGGGTGGCGCCGCACCCAGGGCCAGCGCCATCCGCGCCAACAACCGCCCCAGCACACCATGGCCCACGATCAGGTCGGGCTGGCGGGCGCCGGGCGCCGAAGTCACATGGCGGGCGGTGGCGGCCAGGGCGAGCAGCACACCGCGCTCACCCAGGTCGTCGGCAATGGGGACGGCCTTGCTACCGGGCACTACCACGCGCTGGGCGGCACCGCCGAACAGGCCACGCACTGGGCCGTAGCAGCGTGCGCCCGGCACGAACACCCATTGGCCCTCGCGCAGCCCCGTGCTGGCGCGGGATTCGATTATGCGGCCCACCGACTCATAGCCAGGAACCAGGGGATAACCCATTCCCGGGAATGGCGGCATGCGGCCGGACCACAGCAGGCGTTCGGTACCGGTGCTGATGCCGGACCACGCAATGTCGACCACCACGTCGCCCTCGCCAGGTTCGGCGAGATCGAGTTGGCTGAGCACGAGACGCTCGGGCTGCTCGAGCACCACGGCCATGGTCTTCATGCTTGACCCCTCTGTTCAGGCAGGCATCACTAGCCCAACCCGCGTGTCGTTGTGAGTGTCAGTTTAAAATGACGCCAGCACTTGTCAAGGACAATTTACAGCCGCCCTGTCAATCTGCCCGGCAGGCCAGCAGGCCCGTGTGTAGCGGCACCGGCATGGCCACGGGCCGCGCCCTGCCGAAGCCTGCCGCGCGCAGCAGCGCCTGCAATTCGCCCCGGGTACGGGAGCGGCCGCGCCCCATGGCTAGGAGGTAAAAGCCAAAGTAGGCGTCGCCCATGGCCTCGGCCCCGGGTGTACCGGCCATGGGTTCGGCCACCAGCAGCGTGGCACCTTGTGCCAGATGGCGGCGCACGTTGGTGAGGATGGACACGGCGGTATCGTCGTCGTGATCGAACATCACCCGGATCAGGCTGACCACCTCGGCGCCCTGAGGCAGCGGGTCGTGGCGGAAATCGCCGCCGAAGGCCCGCGCCCGTTCACCCAGGCCGGCGCTGGCAAAGCGCTGCCGGGCGCGTTCGGCCACGGCAGGAAGGTCGAAGAGGTCGACGCGCAGCCCGGGGTGGCGTCGCGCGGCAGCCTCGACGAACGCCCCCTCGCCCCCGCCCACGTCCAGCAACCGCCCCACGCGGCCCAGCAGCGGAAAAGCATCCAGGATCTCCCCTGCCAGCAATGCTTGCGAGGCTGCCATCACCCGGCTGTAGGCGGCAGCGGTGGCGGAGTCCACGGCTACCGGATCGGCGCTGGTGGCATAGGGCCAGAAGGCGGACAGGCGCGTGCCGGCGCTGCCTTCGCGCAGCAGGCGCACCGGGTCGGCGAGGTCGGCGTAGAGCAGCGTATGGTGTTCCACCATGGCGACGAGGCCCTCGTTCCCCACCATGGCGGCGCCCAATTGGCCCAGGCCCCAGCGGCCGCCGGAACGTTGCGCCACCAGATCCAGGGACGCAGCGGCTCGAAGCAGCCGCAGGGCGGCGTCTTCGCTCAGTTGCAGCTGGCGCGCCAGCGCCGCCGTGGATTGTGGCCCTCGCGCCAGCAGCGTGAACAGGTCGAGCCGCACGCAGGCGCTCAGTACCTGCGAATAGACGAATCCGGCGCACAGGTCGAACAGCGCCCGGGCGCGTTTGCGCGTTATGGGCCGGGTGAGGGGAAATCGCCCTGCCCAGCGCCGGAAGGCATCGCTGCCGATGAGCCGATCGCGCCAGGCAAGCGCCCGGTCGAGCCACGAGGGCGGCGCCGCATCCATGCCGAGCAGCAGACTCACCGGCGGACCTTGTGTGCGGGGGCGCAAAGTTCCGGGCTCTCAGGCGGCCTGCTGGGCCATCTCCTTGGGCAGGAAGCCGCTTGCCTCGAGCAGTATCAGGTCGCGCAGCCCGGCGGCGCCTGGGCAACTGGCCGGGATGGAGCCGATGGCTTCATCGAGCAAACGCTCCAGCCGCCTGCGTGCACCCTCCACGCCGAACTGATGCGCGGCGTTGGGGCGGCCGAGGGCGGCATCACGCCCCACGGGCTTGCCCAATTCCGCGGCGCTGGAGAGCAGGTCACGCAGATCGTCCGCCACTTGGTAGGCCTCACCCAGGCGCTCACCCAGGATGCGCCACGGGCTAGGCTCGAAGCCGGCGGCGGCAGCACCAGCCATGGTGGCCGCGGCGAACAGGGCTCCGGTCTTGGCCCGTTGGTATTCGGAAAGATCGGTAGCCGGTTCACACTCCCACGCCTGGCCGGCGCAGATGCCGTGGGGCGTACCCACCGACTGGCCGACGATGCGCATGAGCGGCACCAGTCGATGGGGCGCCATGGCCCCGGCGGTGGCCAGCGACTGGAAGGCCAGCACGATGAGCGCGTCGCCAGCCAGCACCGCGATGCGCTCGCCGAAGGCCTCGTGCACCGAAGCCTTGCCGCGGCGCAGCGCCGCGTCGTCGAAGCAGGGCAGATCGTCGTGCACCAGCGAGGCGCAGTGCAACAGTTCGATGGCGGCAGCCGCGGCGTCGGCCAGGCCGCGATTGTCGTCCCCGCAGGCGCAGGCCACCGTCAGGCACAGTCGCGGCCTCAAGCGCGCGCCGCCGGGGAACACGGCGTACTCCATGGCCCGTTGGAGCCCGGGAGGCCCGCCCCCGTCGCCGCGCCCCTCGGCAAGGGCGGCGTGCAGGGCTCGTTCGATGGAAACCGCCAGACTGCGGCGGATACGGCTCGCCGGATCGTTCATCGGCCCCTCCTTTGCACGGGAGACGTGGTGTAAACTTAACTTGTCAGTTAAGAACGTCATGCAATATAGACACCCCATCCTGAAGCCGTCAACTCGCCGCCTGCGCTGCGGGGGCACCGCAGTGTGCCGGGCCGCCACGCGGGATGGCCGAGGTACGGGCCCCAGGTCCGGGGCCGGCCCATGACGGGCAGGGCAGGCATGCCCGGGGAGGTGGGTCTGTTCATTCTGGTGAACGTGGCCCCTGGCGCCCGGCTGGCGGGCTACGGCAGGTTCCTGCTTGGGCGCTTCGCCATGGGCCGGGCGCAGGGCCTGCGCTTCCTCAAGGTGATGGGCAGCGGCCAGGAGGGTGGATTCGGCCTGCGCCCCAGCCCCTCGCACCAGGGCCTGGTGTGCGCCTTCGAGCGCGATGCCGATGCCAACCGCTTTCTGGCCGAATCGCCGCAACTGCGCGCCTACCGTGAGCAGGCCGCCGATTTCCTGGTGGTGAAGGTGCGCGCCACGTCCAGCCGCGGCGCCTGGGATGGCCACAAGCCCTTCGCGCTCACCGGCCGGGCGCAGCCCGGGCAGCCCGTGGCCGCGCTCACGCGGGCCTCCATCCGTGCCGCCGCGGTGGTGCGCTTCTGGCGCCACTCGCCGCCCTCCGAGCGCTCGCTCGCCCGGGCGGCCGGCTGTCGGTTGGCGGTGGGCCTGGGCGAGGCGCCGGTGTTGCGCCAAGCCACCTTCTCCATCTGGGACGATCAGGCCGCCATGGACGCCTATGCGCGCCAGGGCGCCCACCTGGAGGCCATTCGTGCCGCTGCTGCCGGGGGGTTCTTTTCCGAATCGCTGTTCTGCCGCTTCGAACCCGTCTGGGCCACGGGCACGTGGCAGGGGCGCAGCGCCGCCGAAATCCTCGCGCCCGCTCCCCGCCCTCCGGCAGCGGCGGGGCAGCCCCTCGCTCACGCGGCCGAGACCCATGGCTGAGGGACCCGTGGTGGTGGTGGGCGCGGGTATCGCTGGGCTCGCGAGTGCGCTGCATCTGGCAGTACGGGGCGTGCCGGTCACGGTGCTGGAGCGGGCCCCTGCGCCGGGCGGCAAGTTGCGCCAGGTCCCCGTGGGCGGCGCGCCGGTGGACTGCGGCCCCACGGTGTTCACCATGCGGTGGGTATTCGACGGGCTGCTCGCCGACGCCGGTCTGGCGCTCGATGAGCGGCTGCACCTCGAACCCCTGTCGGTGCTGGCGCGCCACGCCTGGAGCGACCGCGAGCGGCTCGATCTGTTCGCCGACCAGGCGCGCTCCGCCGAAGCCATCGGCGCCTTCGCCGGCGCTGCCGAGGCGCGCCGCTTTCTAGTCTTCTGCCGCGAGGCGCGCCGCGTCTACCTGGCGCTGGAAGGCCCGTACATCCGCGCCTCGCGTCCCAGCCTCGCCGCCATGGGGCGTGATCTCAGCCTCGATGGCCTGGCCGCGCTGGCTGCGCTCGGCCCGTTTCGCAGCCTGTGGAAATCCCTCGCGCGGCACTTCCGTGATCCCCGCCTGCAACAGCTCTTTGGCCGCTACGCCACCTATTGCGGATCCTCGCCCTGGCTGGCGCCGGCCACGCTGGTGCTGGTGGCGCAGGTGGAAATGGACGGCGTGTGGGCGGTGCAGGGTGGCATGCATGCCGTGGCGCGCATGCTCGCCGAGGCCGCCGCCGAGCGCGGTGCCCAGTTCCGCTATGGCGCCCACTGCGAGGGCATCGTGGTGCGGGGCGGGCGGGCGGTCGGTGTGCGTCTTGGCGGCGGCGAGGAGCTTGCCGCCTCCGAGGTGATCTTCAACGGCGACGTGGCCGCCCTGCGCGCCGGAATGCTGGGCGACGAGTTGCGCCGCGCGGTACCGGCGGCACGGCGCGCGCAGCGCTCGCTCTCGGCGCTTACTTGGGCCATTCTTGGCCGCACTGGCGGCTTCCCGCTGCTGCGCCACAACGTTTTCTTCCAACCCGACTATGCCGCCGAGTTTCGCGACATTTTCGGCGCCGGGCGCCTGCCGGCCAAGGGCACGGTTTACGTCTGCGCCCAGGACCGCACCGACGCCGCCGAGGCGCCGGAGCAGGAGCGGTTGCTGTGCCTGGTGAACGCGCCGGCCGGCGGCGACCGCGGCGCGCCCAACGAGCAGGAGATGGACCGATGCGAACGCGAGTGCCTGGCTTTGCTGAACCGCTGTGGACTGACCATCGAAGCCTCGCCGCAGAATCGTATCCGCACGGGACCGCCGGACTTCGAGCGCCTGTTCCCGGGCACGGGCGGGGCGCTCTATGGCCAGGCTACCCATGGATGGATGTCGGCCTTTGCGCGGCCGGGATCGAGCAGCCGCATTCCGGGGCTTTTCCTGGCGGGGGGCAGCGTGCACCCGGGGCCGGGGGTGCCCATGGCGGCCATGTCCGGGCGGTTGGCGGCCGCGACGCTGCTGGCGCACCGCGATTCGACCAGCCGGTCCCGCCGGGTGGTTATCTCTGGTGGTACATCGATGCGCTGAGTGATGATGGCGAGCACGGCCTGTCCATCATCGCCTTCGTGGGCAGCGTCTTCTCACCCTATTACGCCTGGGCGCGGGCGCGCGGGCAGCCCGACCCCGAAAACCACTGCGCAGTGAACGTGGCGCTGTACGGCCGCGGCGGCAAGCGCTGGGCCATGACCGAGCGCAGCCGGCGGCACGTGCAGCGCGAGGCGCGCCGCTTCCAGGTGGGCCCCAGCGCCCTGGAGTGGGACGGTGCTGCCCTCACCGTGCGCTTCGATGAAATGAGCGTTCCCGTGCCGCGGCGAATACGGGGGCAGGTGGTGGTGCGGCCCGCCGGCCTGTGCACCTTCGTGGGCGCACTTGATGACGCCAGCCGCCACCGCTGGGGGCCGCTGGCGCCCTGTGCGCGTGTGGAGGTGGACCTGGCCCACGCCGGCGTGCGCTGGCAGGGCCACGCCTATCTGGATTCCAACGAAGGCGACGAGCCCATCGAACGCGCCTTCCACGAGTGGGACTGGTCGCGCGCCCTGCTTCGCGACGGCAGCACTGCGGTGATCTACGACGTGCGCCAGAAGCTCGGCGCCGAGCGCCTGCTGGCCATGCGCTTCGCGCCCGACGGCACCGCCACGCCCTTCGTGGCACCGCCGCGCCAAGCGTTGCCGACAACCCTGTGGCGGGTGCCGCGCTGCATGCGCACCGATCCCGCCGAGCCGGCGCGCGAACTGCAGCGCATGGAGGACGCTCCCTTCTACGCCCGCGCCGTGGTGTCCTCAGGGTTGCTGGGCGAGCGCGTGGTGTCGGTGCACGAAACCGTGAACATGCCACGGCTGGTCTCGCCCCTGGTGCGCCTGATGCTGCCCTGGCGCATGCCGCGAGTGTCCTGATGGTCCGGGAGGAGGGTCCGTCCTCAATCGAACGACGGTTTCCCCAGCCCGACGCCGCGGCGCGCGGCGAGGTCGTTCTCGGCGAGCCGCTCGAACACGCCCGCCATCCAGGCCATTTTCTCGTCGAAGGAGCGGCGCGGAAGGCGCGCCTTCACGCCAGCCGGCAGGCTGGCGTCCAGGCGTTCCACGGCTCCTGCGAGGAAGCTCAGTTCCGGCAGCGGCGCGGCGGGGCCGGCGCCGAAGGCCGGCACCAGCACCGAGGCGGACAGGGCGCGCGCCATGAGCGCGGCCTTGCGCCGCCGTGACACCACGGCGCGCCGCGTGACCGAATCGTGGCCATGGCGCCGCACTTCGCGGCCGATCTCGGCGTACACCAGCCGCGCCGCGCGGATCGCCGGGCGGCAGTCACGCGGCAGCGCAGCGATGCCGTGCTCGGCGCGGCGATAGAGCTCGTCGGCCGCTGCCAGCAGCCGCGCCACCACCGCGGCGACGCCCGGCCCGAACTCGGGCGCGCGCAGCCACGCGTCGGGGTCGATGCCCACCTCGCGCAGCCACGACAGCGGCAGGTACACGCGTCCCATGGAGGCGTCTTCGCCCACGTCACGGGCGATGTTGGTGAGCTGCATGGCTGCGCCGAGCTCACAGGCGCGGGCGATCGCGCGCGGGCTGCGCGTTTCCATCACCAGAGACATCATCGCGCCCACCGTCCCGGCCACCCGCGCGCAGTACCCCATCAGGTCGGCCAGGGTCTCGTAGCGGCGCCCTTCCAGGTCCCAGCGAAAACCTTCCAGCAGCGCCGCTGGCAGATCGAAGGGGATGTGGAAGCGCCGCACCACCGAGGCCAGCGCCCGGTCGGCCGCCACCGGGTCGGGCTGCCCGCGGTACAGCGCTTCGAGGCGGCGTGTCAGGTCGTGCACGGCGCCAGGTTCGTGACCATGAAGGTCGGTGATGTCGTCGGCAAGCCGGCAGAAGGCGTAAAGCGCGATGGCCGGTGCGCGCACGCGCCGCGGCAGCAGCCGCGAGGCGGCGTGGAACGACTTCGACCCGCCGCGCATCAGCTCTTCGCAGGCGCTCAGGTCGTCGCCGCCGCGTACCGCGGGCAGCACGTGCTCAGTGGAGAAGCGAGGCATGGGGGATCACCGTGTCGAGCGCCTTGGCGGAGGAGAGCACGCCGGGCATGCCGGCGCCGGGGTGGGTGCCTGCTCCCACCACGTACAGCCCGGCGATGTCCTTGGCGCGGTTGTGGGGGCGGAACCAGGCGCTTTGCAGCAGCCGCGGCTCGAAGCCGAAGGCGGCCCCCTTGTAGGACAGCAGCCGGTCGTGGAAATCCTGCGGCGTGGTGCAGAAGGACGTCACCAGGTGCTCGCGGAAGCCGGGCAGCACCGAGTCGTGCAGCGACTGGGCGATGGCCTGGCGGTAGAGTTCGGCGGCTTGCGACCAGTCGGTGCCGCTGTCCAGGTGGGGAACGGGCGAGAGCACGTAGAAGGCATCGCAGCCCGGGGGCGCCAGGGCGGGGTCGGAGGCCGTGGGCCGGTGCAGGTAGAGGCTGAAATCCGGCGCCAGCACCTTGCGGCGGAAGATGTCCGACAGCAGCTCGCGGTAGCGCGGGCCCATGAGGATCATGTGGTGGGGCACGTCCGGGTACTGCCGATTGGTGCCGAAGTACCACACGAACAGGCTCATGGAATAGGCGGCGCGGTCCACCTTGCGGTCGGTCCACACGCGACGGTGCTCCGGCGCGATGAGCTTGCGGTAGGTCCAGGCGGCATCGGCGTTGGACACCACCAGTTGCGCCGGGACGGTTTCGCCGTTGACCAGGGTCACGCCGCGGGCGCGGCCGGCCGATACGTCGATGCGCGCCACCTCGGCGTTGCAGCGCAGCTCGCCGCCGGTGGCCTGCACCAGGCCCGCCAGACCGCGCACCAGCGCGCCGGTGCCGCCCATGGCCCAGTGCACGCCGAACTGGCGCTCGAGAGACGCGATCAGGCTGTACACGCCCGTCACCGCGAAGGGATTGCCGCCGATCAGCAGCGGATGGAAGCTCATCACCATGCGCAGCCGCGGGTCGCGGATGTGGCGCGCCACCACTTGATAGATGGTGCGCCAGGCGCGCATGCGCACCAGCGACGGCATGGCCGCCACCAGGTCGCCCACGGACTCGAAGGGCTTGTTGCCCAGTTCCACGAAGCCCAGCCGGTAGCAGTGGTGGGCGAACTCCATGAAGCGCTCGAACCCCGCCACATCGCCGGGGCTGAACTTTGCCACCTCGGCGCGCATGTGAGCCGGGTCGCCGTTGTAGTCGAACCAGGCGCCATCCTGGAAGCGGATGCGATAGAAGGGATCGAGCGACTTGAGCTGCACATCCTCGGCCATGGACCGGCCGCACAACGTCCACAGCTCCTCGAACAGGAACGGCGCGGTGACGATGGTGGGGCCGGCATCGAAGGTGAAGCCATCGCGCCGATGTACGCAGGCGCGGCCGCCGGGCTGATCGAGCTTCTCGAGCACAGTCACCCGGTAGCCCTTCACCCCCAGCCGGATGGCCGCGGCCAGGCCACCGAAGCCGCTGCCGATCACTACCGCGTGGGGGCGAGGGCGGAGCTCACCCGCAGGGGCAGGCGGTTGGGTTCGTGTGGCTTGCATGACGGCTGCAGTGTAAACCTCAATTGACGCCGCGATCCACCACCACGGGTGTGGGGCTATCCGCGATGTCCGCGCCGCACAGGGCCGTGATGAGCGCGGCGGCACCGGCCGGGTCTTCCTCGTGGGCCAGATGGCCCAGGCCGGGCAGGAGATGGCGGCGGGCGCCCGGCACTCGTGCCACCACCCGATCGCCCAGCGACGGCGGCACCGTGCGATCGCCCGTGGCGCTCACCACCACCAGCCGGCTGCCCAGCGCCGGCAGTTCGCGCGCCAGTGGTTGAAGGTCCCATCGGGCCATCATGCCCAGGGTGCCAGCCACGTGCCCGCTGCAGCGCACCAGCCGCCGGTAAAGCTCGATGCCCCAGGCGTCGAGTTGCGAGCCGGTGTCGCGCACCAACTGCTCGACCATGCGCGAATCCAGCGTCGCGCGCCAGGCGAATAGCCGTGGGAAAACCTCCGTCGAAGCCAGCAGCTTGGCGGCCGGAGAGAACACCGCGCCCGCCAGGCCGTGCAGCGGCAGCAGCGCACCGTTCAGGCTCACCAGGGGGTTGGCGTTCATGCGCCGGTCCAGTGCCAGCCGGGCCATCACCGCTGCCCCGGCGGAGTGGCCCACAGCCACGTGCGGTGCCACGCCAAGGGTTTCCAGCAGCGCCGCCACGGCACGCGCCATGCCGGGCAGGGACAAGCCATCGCCGCCAGGCGTGGCGGTGAATCCGTGACCCGGCAGGTCGGGCGCCACCACGTCGAAGCGCTGCGCCAGCAGCGGCAGCAGCGCGCGCCACGAATGGGTGGAGGCGCCGGTGCCGTGCAAGAGCAGCAGTGCCGGCCCGTGGCCCGCACGCTGCAGATGCCAGCGCAGCCCGCCGGCCTGCACGAAGGCGCTGGCGGCGCGGTTGGGCCAATCGCGCCCCTCCACCTCCCAGCGCGGTTTGCCGATCAAAGGGATTGCGCGGCCTTCACCGCGCTGCTCACGGCGGCTGCATCGGCATGGGGCAGCGCCAGATAGCGCGCGCCCAGGGCCTCGGCCACTTCCTGCGCGGCGGCCTGGGGCTGTGGCGAGGTGTCCAGCAGCAGCACCGCGAAGCCCGCGGCACGCACCTGCCGCGCTGCCGCCAGGGCATCGCTGCGCGCCTGCTCGCGCCCGGGAGCACCGTCGGCGGCCACGTTGGCCTTGCCGTCGGTCAGCAACACCAGCACGGGTGTGCTGCCGCGCCGCTGCAGCTGCGCGGCGAGCTGGCCCGCCGCGTCAATGCCCGCCGCCAGCGGCGTGCCGCCGCCGCCCGGCAGCCCGGCCAGGCTGCGGCGCGCCCGCACCAGCGAGCGCGTGGGCGGCAGCAGCAGCTCGGCCGAGCGGCCGCGGAAGGCCACCAGCGCCACCTGATCGCGGCGCACGTAACAATCCGCCAGCAGCAGTTCCACGGCACCCTTGGCTTCGGCCAGGCGGTGCAGCGCCGAGGAGCCCGAGGCGTCCACCACGAACACCGTGGCGGTTTCGCGGCGATCCTGGAAGCGGGTGACGCGAAAGTCCTCCGGGCGCACCTGCACGCGGCCGGGGCCCGCGGCCGGCGCCCGTGGCTGGCGCAGCCGTTGCCAGGGCGCCGCGGCGCGCAGCGTTTCCACCACGTTAAGGCGCGCGCCCCCGCCCGGTGCGGCGGCACGCGTTCCCGCGGGCCGGCCGTGCCGGGGAGAGGCCTGGCGGGCGCCGGCCTTACCGCGCTCACCCCGCGGCCCGCGCCGCGCGGCCGGTTGCAGCAGCGCAAGCAGGCCATCGGGGATGGCGGCACGGGCCGCGGCGATCATGCGCTCGGCCATGGCCTCGTCGTGGCCTTGGGTCTCGTCTTCCGGTTGCGGATCGGAGGGGTTTGGCGGGGTCGAGTCATCGGCTGGTGGCGGCGCCGGCGGCGCATCGGATTCCGGCACCGGCAGGCGGGTGGCGCGGGGCACCAACACCAGCCGCACCGCCGCCGCCACATCCCCATCGGCCACTGTCTCGCGCCCGGCAAGGGCGGCAGCGGCACGGGCCACGCGGGCCGCCAGCAGCGAGGCTCGCACCGGCAGCACGCCCAGTTCCAGGGCCACGGCACATAGCGCCTGCAGGCATTCGTCAGGCAATACGGTGCCCGGCAGGCGCGCACGCGCTGCCGCCACGGCCGCCAAATCCCAGGGCAGGGGGTGGACATCGCGCACCCCCAGGGCGGTGACATCCAGCACGAAGGCC
This sequence comes from Burkholderiales bacterium, assembly GCA_044339985.1. Lineage (GTDB taxonomy): Bacteria > Pseudomonadota > Gammaproteobacteria > Burkholderiales. Next base: position 15,158 of record JBIIUM010000010.1, read on the forward strand.
AGACGGTCTTGCAGGGCGGCCGCCACCGCCTCGTCGGGTGTGGCGCCCTCGTCCAGGGCAACCACCCCCAGACGCGCCGGCAGGCGGCTGGCCAGGCCGTCGCGCTCCAGCACCACCTCATGGCGGTCCAGCGCCGCCGCCAGGCAACCGACGGTGGCGGCGCCATGGCGCTCTGCCATGGCGAGCACCGCCACGCCGCCGTGACATTCGGCCACCAGCCCGACTTGCGCCACCGGGCGCCCGGCCCGCAGCGTGGCGGCCAAGTCAAGCCCGCCGATCAGGCGCGCTTCGGTGGCATGCACGGGGATTCGGCGCCAGGGGCTGCCCTCGGGCAGCAGACTGCGCAGCCACGCCAGCCATTGATCACGCACCGGACCCGGCGGGGCGCGCAGCACCGCGCCGCCGGTGCCGGGTGGGTCGATGGCCAGCAGCGCCGCGGCGAGACCCGCCTCGGCCCAGGGGCCGGAGGGCGCCGCGCTCTGGCTCACTCGCCCAGCACCTCCGCCACGGCGCGTTCCACCCGCGTAGTGGAGCCGGTGTCGTCCAGGGGGTTGCGGCGCAGGCGATGGCGCAGCGAGGCGGTGGCCATGCGCCGCAGGTGACCGGTGTCCACCGCGCTGGCACCCTCCAGGGCCGCCAGCGCCCGGGACGTGCGCATGAGCGTGAGTTCGCCGCGCAGGCCGTCGGTGCCCAGCGCCATGCACAGGCGCGCGGCCAGTTCCAGCATGGCGTCGCTCACGGTGACAGTGCCGAGGCGCTCGCGGCCCGCCACGATCTGGCGACGCAGGCGGTCGTCGTGGCGCCGCCAAGCTGCCACGAAGGCTTCGGGGTCGTGCTCGTAGGCGTCGCGGCGCTTCACCACTTCGATGCGCACCGCCAGGTCGGTGGGCGTGCGAATCTCCAGGCACAGGCCAAAGCGGTCGAGCAGTTGCGGCCGCAACTCGCCCTCCTCGGGGTTGCCGCTGCCCACCAGCACGAAGCGCGCGGGATGGCGCACCGACAGGCCCTCACGTTCCACCACGTTCTCGCCCGAGGCGGCCACGTCGAGCAGCAGGTCCACCAGGTGATCCTCGAGGAGGTTGACCTCGTCGATGTAGAGGAAGCCGCGGTGCGCCTGGGCAAGCAGGCCCGGATCGAAGGCTTTCACGCCCTGGGAGAGCGCGCGCTCCAGGTCGAGGGCGCCCACCACCCGGTCTTCCGTGGCACCCAGGGGCAAGTCCACCACCGGCACTTCCGTCAGGGCGCTGCGCGGGGCGCCGGTGCCGGTGCAGGCGTCACACAGGCCGGCGGCGCGCGCCGGATCACAGCGATAGGGACAGCCCGTCACGGCGCGCATGCGCGGCAGCAGCGCCGCGAGGGCCCGCACTGCCGTGGATTTGCCGGTGCCCCGGTCGCCCAGGACGAGCACCCCGCCCACGGTGGGGTCAACGGCTGCGATCAGCAGCGCCAGCTTGAGTTCGTCCTGGCCGACGATGGCGGAGAACGGGAAGGGGGCCGGGCGGTTGGCCGCCGGGGTGCGCGCTGGCGTGGTTCGGGCGGTCACGGCGCCGTGGTCAGGGCAGGGGGGGTCGAAGATCCAAATGAGTATACATGCCGGGTCGCCGCGCCTCGCGGCGCGTCACTGCGCGGCAACCACGCGAATTTCCACCTTGTAGCGCGGGTGGGCGAGGCGGGCCTCCACGCAGGCGCGCGCCGGTGCGTGGCCGGGGGCCACCCACGGGTCCCACATCGAGTTCATGGCGTCGTAGAAGCGGATGTCCGACAGCCAGATGGTGGCCATGAGGATCTTCTCCTTGCTGCTGCCCGCCTCGGCCAGATGTTGATCGATCTGGGCCAGGATATCGCGGGTCTGCTCGGCGGGGTCCTCCGGCACCGGGTCGTTGGCCACCATGCCGGCCAGGTAAATGGTGCCGTTGTGGATCACCACGTCGGACAGGCGCTTGCCCACATGCTTGCGTTCGATGCTCATCAGGGTCTCCCGGTTGCATGGCCCCGCCGCGTGCTTGCCCGCGGGGCGGAAAAGGAAGGGTCGTGTTTCACCGGCCGCATCGTCGCGGCCAGCATCGTGGCGAAACTTAGACTTTCCTGGCGCGTTTGCCTATGGCGGCAGGAGGCACGGCCAGGGAAGAAGGCGCGGCACGCGGGGGCGGCGCCGCGCTGCAGGCCCGACGGGCGGAGGTTCAGGCCACCTGCCGCAGCGCCGGGGGTTCCGCGGCAAGGGCGCCGCGCACATGCGCCAGGGCCTCCAGCAGCAGTGCGGGGGTGGCGCCCGGCTGATGCACGCGCTCGCTCAGGGTGCGCCGCCACTGGCGCGCGCCGGGCACGCCCTGCACCAGGCCCAGCACGTGGCGCGTTACGGCGGACAGCGGCACGCCCGCGGCAAACTGGGTTTCAAGGTAGGGCAACAGTTGATCCACGGCCTCGGAGATCGAGGCAACGGGGGCGGGTTCGCCGAACAGCGCCGGGTCTACCGACTGCAACAGCCATGGGTTGTAGTAGGCCTCGCGACCCAGCATCACGCCATCCACGAGGGCAAGTTGCGCGCGGCACTGTTCCAGCGTCGTGATGCCGCCGTTCACCACCAAGGTGCAGTCGGGGAAGGCGGCCTTGAGGGCGTGCACCACCTCGTAGCGCAGCGGCGGCACCTCGCGGTTTTCCTTGGGGCTCAGGCCATCCAGCCAAGCCTTGCGGGCGTGGATCACCAGTACGCGAACGCCGGCCACGTGCGTTGCCTCGATCAGGCGCCAGAGGCGCTCGGTGGATTCGTCGCGGTCGATGCCGATGCGGGTTTTGAGGGTCACGGGCACGCGTACCGCCGCGATCATAGCGGCCATGCAGTCGGCCACCAGGGCGGGCTCGGCCATGAGGCAGGCGCCGAAGCGGCCCGACTGAACCCGGTCGCTGGGGCAGCCCACGTTGAGATTCACCTCGTCGTAACCCGCGTCCTCGGCCATGCGGGCGCACAGCGCCAGTTCGCGCGGTTCGGCACCGCCCAGTTGAATGGCCACCGGGTGCTCGGCCGGGTCGAAGCGCAGGAAGCGCGGCGCATCGCCGTGCAGGAGCGCGCCGATGGTGATCATTTCCGTGTAGAGCCTCGCCCTGCGGCTGAGCAGCCGCAGGAAATAACGCGCATGACGGTCTGTGAGGTCCATCATGGGGGCAACGCAGAAGCGGTGGTCGGAGGCGGGCACGGCGGGCTCGGCGAGAGGGCGCCGGATTATGCCACCGCGGGGCTGCGCCCCCCGTGGAACCCGGCGCCCGGTGGTCCAGTCGAAGCGACGGTTCGATTTCTCCGGAGTGCGGATCATGAAGAAAGTTGTTCTGGCGGCCGCGCTGGTGACGGCCTTTGCTGGTGGAGTTGCCCTGACCGAGTGGCGCGAGGAGGCGCGCATCGCCAGCCCCGTGAATGCGGCCACCCAGGCCGCCCAGGGCACACCAGCCCCGGTGGCGGCCGATGCCGCGCCGGTGGCAGGTTTGCCCGATTTCAGCGCCCTGGTGGAGCGAGTGGGCCCGGCGGTGGTGAACATCGCCGTGGCCGCAAAGGCAGCGCCCCCCGTGCAGGGGCCGCCCGGCGCCCCGCCGCAGGATCCCTTCGAATTCTTCCGCCGCTTCCAGCCCCAGCCGGGCCCGGGCCCCGGTGACGAGGGGCCCCAGCGCCAGGGCGTGGGTTCGGGATTCATCGTTTCCGCCGACGGCTACGTGCTCACCAACACCCACGTGGTGAAGGGCGCCGAGACGGTCACCGTGCGCCTGACCGACAAGCGCGAGTTCGAGGCCAGGGTGATCGGCGCCGACGAACGCACCGATGTGGCGCTGCTCAAGATCGACGGGCGCGACCTGCCCGCGGTGCGCATTGGTGATCCGTCGCGTCTGAAGGTGGGCAACTGGGTGGCGGCCATCGGCTCACCCTTCGGGTTCGACAACACCGTGACTGCCGGCATCGTCTCGGCCAAGTCGCGCACCCTCCCCAGCGATGCCTACGTGCCCTTCATCCAGACCGACGTGGCGGTGAACCCGGGCAACTCGGGCGGCCCGCTGTTCAATCTGGCGGGCGAGGTGGTGGGCATCAACGCCCAGATCTTCAGCCGCACCGGCGGCTATATGGGCGTGTCCTTCGCCATCCCCATCGATGTGGCCATGAAGGTGCGCGAAGACCTGACTGCCTTTGGCAAGGTGCAGCGCGGCCGCATCGCGGTGACCATCCAGCAGGTGAGCAAGGAGCTGGCGGGCAGCTTCGGGCTCGACCGGCCGCGCGGCGCACTGGTGTCGGGGGTGGAAAAGGGCGGGCCGGGCGAAGCGGCTGGCCTGAAGCCAGGCGATGTGATCCTGTCCGTGGATGGTCAGGCGGTGGAGCAGTCCATGGACCTGCCGCGCATGATCGGCGAGCGGCGTCCCGGCTCGAGCGTGGCGTTGGAAGTATGGCGCGACGGCAAGGCGCGGCGCGTGGATGTGAAGCTTGGCGAAACCCCTGGCGAGAAGGTGGCCGCGGTGGAGGCGCCGGCGGTCTCCAGGGCGGTGCAGCTGGGTTTGGCGGTGCGGCCCCTCACCGCCGCCGAACGCGGCCGCGCCGGCGGCGTGCCGGGGCTGGTGGTGGAGCGCGCAGAGGGCGCTGCCGCCAGGGCGGGCATCCGTCGCGGCGACGTGATCCTGGCGGTGAACAGCGAGGTGGTGGATTCCGTCGAGGCGCTCAGGCGCCTGGTGGACGGCGCCAGGGATCGCGTGGCCGTGCTGGTGCAGCGCGCCGACTCGCGCTTCTTCGTGCCGGTGCCGTTGAGTTGAGGTCGGGCGGCGCCGCCTCGCGCGTGAGTCGCGAGGCGCTCCGGCGGGTGGCGCCGGCGTTGGTCTGGAGGGCGCATCGCCCATGGCGGCGGTCCCTGAAGGACGTTGAACAATGGACTGGCGCAGGCATTCCTCTGGTGGCGTTGTCCCTGCTGTCCTGCACCCAGGGCGGAATTGCCGGCTGGCAGCCGCATTGGCTAACATGCCTGCGGGCGCGCCGCTTGCGCTTCCGCGGCGAACCCCGCAATGTGATGGGAGTGCGGGTCGTTCTGGGGCGGGCACCAGCGTTTCCGATGAAGAAGCGTGGCGCTGGCGCACTCCCGCAGCCTCTGCCGCGTCGGCGTGCGCGCGCAGCAGTCAAGTGGCAGCAGCCTTCAACAAGAGTCGACGTCGGGGAACTTGCATGAAAATGAACCGGTGGTGGGTTGTGATCATGGGAGGCGTGGCCGCCTTTCCGGCTTTCGCCGAGCCCTATCTCAAGGCGGCTGCCGGGGTGAACCAGTCGCGAGTGGAGGACCTGACGTTCATCAATCCGGTTGGTGCGACGGTCACGTCAAACCCTGTGGATGGCGACAAGATTCTGCTGAGCAACGTCAAGAATTATCCACCAGGAGTGTCTGGGGGCTTGGCCTGGGATATCGCTTCCAGAAACTGCCGTTTCGTGCCGAACTGCGATTCGACGCGCGGGATTCGGTGCAGGCATCCGGTGATGCCGCCTTCTCTGGCGTTGATGTCAACCAGCGTCTGCGGGTGAAATCAACTGCGCTGATGGGCTACGTCTTCTACGACGCCGCGCTCGTCGGGCGCCACCAGGTGTTCGTAGGTGCAGGGGTCGGGGTGTCGCGCAATGAGTCCAGCGGCACGCAGGGGGAAAACATCGGCCTGTCCAATACGTTCCCCGCGCAGACAAAGAATGATTTGGCCTTTGGCGGGTCGCTGGGATACGCGTACAAACTGGACTCGGCGGTCACCCTGGACGTGGAGTACAGCTACGTGGACCTGGGCAAGGTCAGCACGGGCGCCACGGCGGATCCGGCGCCTACCGGCATGAATCCAGGCGAACAACTGAAGGGCAAGCTCACTGTCCAGGAACTCCGCCTGGGAGTGCGGTGGTCGTTCTGAGGGCGGCGCGGTCCATCTGCCGGTGGTCGTTCCCTCGGGCCCCGCTGCCGATTGCAGCGGAGCCTCCGTGGTCGCGGTTGCCTGCAGGAAGCCGGACGGCTTCTCCACCGACGATGCCCTTCGGGCTGGCGTCGTGGCACGGACAGGCAACCCGCGAGGCCACGGCGGGATCGTGTCTTGAACGATCGCGCCAGGTGAGGCGACGGTTCAGGCCAGAATCCGCGCCCGCAACCTCGACGAGGCCCAGTCGGTAGCCATCACCAGCGCCAGGATCACCAGCACGCACAGCGAGGCGTCCTGGTACTGGAACAGCTTGAGGCTGGAGACCAGTTCGAAGCCGATGCCGCCGGCGCCCACCATCCCCAGGATGGTGGCGGCCCGCAGGTTCACCTCCAGGCGATAGAGCGTGGCGGCAATCCACGACGGCCAGGCCTGGGGCAGCACGCCGAAGGCGACCACCTGCAGCGGCCGCGCGCCCGTGGCGCGGATGGCCTCCACCGGGCCAGGGTTCACCTCCTCGATGGCCTCGGCGAAGAACTTGCCCAGCATGCCCGCGCCGTGGATGGCCAGCGCCAGCACGCCCGAGAAGGGGCCCAGGCCCACGGCGGCCACGAACACCAGCGCGAAGATGATCTCGTTGATGCCGCGCAGGGCATTGAGCACCTGGCGGGTGGCGTGGAACAGCCACGCGGCCGGGGCCAGGTTGCGCGCCGCCAGGAAGGTGAGGGGCAGGGCCAGCACCACGCCCAGCACCGTGCCCCACAGGGCGATCTGCACGGTCTCCGCCACCGGGTTCCACAGCCGCGCCATGTAGCTCCAGTTGGGCGGCAGCATGCGCCCGAGCACGTCGGCGATGTAGGGCATGCCGCGGGCGAGTTCGCCCCAGTTGAAACCCAGGTTGCCCGCGGTCCACCACAGCAGCGCCGCTGCGCCGGCGGCCAGCGCCAGGGCGCGTGCCGCGGTGGCCGCAGTCCAGGGGCGCCCCAGCAGGAAGCGCCGCCCGCCCGACGGTTGCGGCGGTGCGGGCGGGCGGGCGGGCGCGGCCTGGTCGCTCACGCCAGCGCCGCCTCCAGCGCGAGGCCGGGATAGATGCGCGCCAGCGCCTGCGCATCCAGCGCCTCGCGCGGGCCTTCGAAAACGATGCGTCCGGCGTGCATGCCCACCACCCGGTCGGCGAACTCGCGCGCGTAGGGCACCTGGTGCAGGTTGCACAGCACGGCGATGCCCAGCTCGTGGGCGGCGCGCCGCAGGTCGCCCAGCACGATGCGGGCGGTCTTGGGGTCGAGGCTCGCCACGGGCTCGTCGGCCAGGATGGCGGCCGGCTGCTGGGCCAGGGCCCGGGCGATGCCCACTCGCTGCTGCTGCCCCCCCGAGAGCCGGTCGGCCCGGTCCCAGGCGCGGCCCTGCAGTTCCACCCGCTCCAGGCACTGCATGGCAATGTGGATGTCGTGCTGGGAGAACACCTGGGCCAGCGAGGAGAGCAGCGGCAGCGAGCCGAGCCGCCCCGTGAGCACGTTCTTGATCACGGTGAGCCGCGGCACGAGGTTGTGGTCCTGGAAGATCATGCCGATGCGGCGGCGCACCGCGCGCAGGGCCGCGCCTTCGGCGGGCACGGCGGTACCGTCGATGCTCACTGCGCCCGCCTCGAAGGGCACCAGGCGGTTGATGGCGCGCAGCAGGGTGGACTTGCCCGCGCCCGAGGGGCCCAGCACCACCAGCAGTTCGCCGGCGCGCACCTGCAGGTCCACGCCGTCGAGGGCGGTGACCGCCCCATAGCGCTTCACCAGTCCGCGGATCTCGATCATGGCTGCGCCGGCGGGCGTTGCCGGCCCGTCACCTCATCTTCGACAGGTCGAGCTTGAGCAGTGCGGCGGTGTCGCGCACCACCGTGTAGGCGGAGTCCTGCACCGGTTCGAAGCGCGCGATGGTCTGCTTGCCCCAGGGCACGTCCTTCAGCTCGGCGAAGGCGGCGGCGATGCGCTTGCGGGTGTCGGCCGGCAGGTCCTTGCGAAACGCGAAGGGCGCGCCGGGAATGGGCTCCGAGGACCACACCACCACGATGTCGTCCTTCTTGACTGCGCCGCGCTCGATGGCCACGTCGAGCAGGCCGTCGGCGATGGCGGCGGCGTCCACCTTGCCGTTCTGCACGGCGATGGCGCTGGCGTCGTGCCCGCCCGAGAAGATGGTCCGGCCGAAGTGGGTGTCGGGGTCGAAGCCGGCCTTGAGCAGGCCGGCCTTGGGGAACAGGTGCCCGGACGTGGAGCTGGGGTCCACGAAGGCGAAGGTGCGGCCCTTCAGGTCGGCCAGGGTGCGGATGCCCTTGTCCTTGCGGGCGATGATGATGCTGCGGTAGGCGGCGCCGGTCTTGCCCAGCGGGGCGAGGGCGAAGCATTCGGCGCCCGCCACCTGGGCGGCCAGCACGTAGGAGAAGGGGCCGAAGAAGGCCACGTCGAGCTTCTTCGCCCGCATGGCCTCGATGACGCCGTTGTAATCGGTGGCGACGAAGGGCTTGACCTCCATCTTGAGGGCAGCGGAGAGCCGCTCCACCAGCGGCTGGGACTCGGTGAGGATGAGGCGCGGATCCTCGGCCGGCAGCAGGCCCAGGGTGAGGGTCTCGGCCGAGGCGGCAGCGGACAGCAGGGCGAGGGTGGCCGAGGCCAGGAGGCGGCGCAGCATGGAAATCTCCGGAAAGGGCGCGATGGCCAATGGTAGCGCCGCGCCCAGTGGGGCGGGCGGGGATCAGGCGATGCGCTCGCCGCCCCGCCAGGTGGTGATCGGCACGGGCACACCGTGGCGCTCGCGCACCCGCACCAGGTCGGCCCGCTGGCCCACGGCGATGGCGCCGCGATCCTCGAAGCCTGCCAGGCGCGCGGGGTTGTGCGAGGCGGTGGCCACGGCGCGGGCCAGCGACCAGCCAGCGGCATCGCGCAACAGGAAGGCGCCGTACAGCAGCGCGTGGGGCACGTAGTCGGACGACAGGGCGTCCAGCAGATCCAGCGTTGCCAGATGCAGCGCCGACACGTTGCCGGAGTGGGATCCGCCGCGCACCAGATTGGGTGCACCCATCACCACGCCCATGCCCAGGGCGCGCGCCGTCCGGGCGGCGGCCTCAGTGGTGGGGAACTCGCTGATGCCGATGCCGGCCGCCAGGCCGTCGTGCACGTGCGTCTCGAGGGTGTCGTCGTGGCTCGCCAGGGCGAGCCCCCGCCCGCGGCACAGGGCAATGAGCGCCTCGCGGTTGGGCTCGGCGTGGCGGGCGTGCAGGTGGCGCAACCGCTGCACCTCGACCTCGAGGGTGGCATCGCTCCAGCGCTCGTCCCGCTGGGTGTAGGTGCGGAACTTCTCCAGGTCGGTCCACTGGCGCTGGCCGGGCGTGTGGTCCATGAGAGACACCATGCGCAACCGTGGATGATCCAGCAGCGGGCGGGCCAGTTCCACCACGTTGGCGCTGGGCAGTTCGCAGCGCAGGTGCAGGAAGTGCTCGGCACGCAGCCAACCGGACTGTCGTGCCTCGTCGAGCGCCGTGATGATGGCCCGCAGCCCGCGGCTGCGCACGGAGGTGTCGTCGAAGTCGCCCACGCTCAGGGCGTCGAGCACCGTGGTGATGCCGGCCGCCGCCACCTGGGCGTCATGGGTCACCAGTGCCGCGGCGGCGGGCCAGTGCACGCCGGGCCGCGGCTCGAGGTGCTTTTCCAGATGGTCGGTGTGCAGTTCCACCAGGCCGGGCAGCAGCAGGTCGCCGTCCAAGTCCTGGGCGCCAGGCGCGCGGGTGGCGCCCAGCTCCACACGAACGATGCGTCCGGCGTGCAGCTCCACGGTGCCGAGAAAGGTTTCGGCGGGTGTCACCACCCGCGCGTTGGTGAGAATCTGTCGTGCCATCGGCGCGAGGGTATCAGGCCGTGGGCGGGTTCACGGAGGCGCAACCTTCAGCCCGCGCAGCAGCGCGCACGGGCGATCGGTTTCGGGCACCTCGTTCCAGTCGGGCACGGAGACGCCCGTGGTCACCAGCACCGCGGCCACGCCGGCGGCGATGGCGCCGCGCACGTCGGTTTCCAGCGTGTCGCCGATCATCACGGCGCGCGCGGCGTCGGTACCGGTGCGGCGCAGCCCCTCGGCGAAGATGGCGCCATGGGGTTTGCCCAAGGGCACGAAGCGCAGGTCGGGCCGCTTGGGGTGGCGCTGGGCGAGGGCGCGCTCCACCATCCCTGCCAGCGAGCCGGCGGTGAAGCCGAAGAACCGATCGCCGGCGGGGTAGACCAGATCGGGGTTGGGCAGCAGCAGCTGTACGGGCAGTCCGCGAGCCACGCGCTGGAAGATCACCGACAGCGCCGCATCCAGGCACTCCAGCAGCGGGTAGCCGCTCTCGTCGCCCAGCACCAGCACCTCGAAGTCGTGGTCCGGCAGCACCACGCGCGCCCCGGCGGCCTGGGCCTCGCGCACCGTGTCGGCGGGGCCCAGCACCGCGCAGGCGCGGCCCTCGAGCCCGTGGGCGCGGAAGTGCGCCCGCAGCAGCGATGCCGAGGTGACGATGCACTGCGCGGGCACGGGAATGCCCATGGCCTCGAGCCGCCGGGCATGGGCTTCGGCGCAGCGCGCCGCGTCGTTGGTGAGCACGCAGAACGGCCGCTTCGCGCGGTGCAGGGCATGGATGAATTCGGCCGCGCCGGGCAGCGGACCAGCCTCGTGCACGAGCACGCCGTAGGCGTCCAGCAGGAAGGCGTCATAGCGCGCGATCAACTCGGCGCAATCAACCAGGGGCGGAGCGGTCATGGGGTGTGGGCAGGGGCCCGCGCCGGGTATTACCCTTGCCGCAGGCTAAAGAGGCTTCGATCACTCGCCAAGAATAACCCCATGTCCCGTCATGCCATCTACTTCGCGCCGGCCCGCGCCACGCCCTTGTGGGAGTTGGGCGTGCGATGGCTCGGGCGCGACCCGGAAACCGGCGCGGCGATGGCGCCCATGCAGGTGCCGGGTTTTCCGGCCGATCGGCTCGCCGTCCTTACGGCGCCGGTATGCCGCTACGGCTGGCACGCCACTCTGAAGGCGCCTTTTCGGTTGCGCGAGGGTGTGAGCGGACACGACCTGGCGGTGGCGGTGCGCGCCTTCGCCGCACGCCTCGAGCCCGTGTCGCTGCCGCCGCTCGAAGTGCGCGAGCTGGATGGCTTCCTGGCACTGGTGCCGGTGGTGCCGAGCGAGCGCCTGGACTGGCTTGCCGCCCTCTGCGTGGAGGTGCTCGATCCGTGGCGTGCGCCGTTGGACGAGGCCGAGCGCGCGCGCCGCGACGGCGGCCGCCTGGACCCCCGAGGCCGCGAACTGCTGGAACGCTGGGGCTACCCCTGGGTGTTCGAGCGCTTCCGTTTCCATCTCACGCTCACCGGCCCCGTTGAACCTGGCGAGGGCCACCGCCTCTTCCAGTGGCTGAGCGCGTACTTCGAGCCCGCGCTCGCCTTCCCCGGGCGGGTGGACTCGGTGGCCATCTTCCACGAGCCCGCGTCCGGCCAGGCGCTGCGGCTGGTGCGCCGGGTGCCGCTGGGGCGGCGTTGATGCCGCGGCGCTACAGGTCGGTGCGGTAGCGCCCCTGCACGGCGGCGTCGAAGGCTTCGATTTCCGACGCCGCGAGGCCGCCGTTGGCAGCGATCTCCGCCCCGAAGCTCACCGTCATTTTCTCCGGCCAGGTGGCGGGGTCCCATAGCCGGCTACGCAGCAGTGCCTTGGCGCAGTGAAAGTAGCAGCCGCTCACGCGCAACCGCATCACCAGCAGAGCCGGGCGGCCGGGTTCGGTGAAGCGCGCGCACAGGGCCTCGTCGTCCAGCAGCTCCGCGGTGCCGTGCACGCGCAGCGTTTCGTCTGTGCCCGGCACCAGGAAGATCATGCCCGCGCGTCCGTTGGCAAGGAGGTTCTGCAGCGAAAACGCCAGCTTGTTGCCCTTGCGCTCGGGCACGAGGAGCGTGAGGTCGTCCTGCACCTGCACGAAGCCTGGCTGGTCGCCGCGCGGCGAGACCGTGGGCTGGCCGGCGTCGTCGGTGGTGGCCAGCAGGAACAGGGGCGAGCGGGCGATGAAGCTGCGCGCGAGAGCATTCAGGCGCCCGTGCAGCTTGAGCGGCACCTGGGCATTGGGCTCGCCGATCAGCTCGCGCAGCCGGCTGGAGGTGGTGATGCGCGCCACGACCGCTCAGGGCAATCCGGGGAATTGCGCATCCAGCGGGTACATGGGCCGGCGCAGCCGCTCGAAGTGGAAGATGGCGTTGTCGGAAGAGCCCACCCCCACGCCGTCGCACAGCACCGCGCCCTTGGCCATGGGCAGGAACACCGGCCGGTAGTACATGCGCGACTTGAGCAGCAGAAAGCGCTTGCTGGCGGGATCCAGCCCCAGGCTGGTGAAAACGCCGCGGTCCCAGGGCTCCTGCAGCCGTTCGGTGATGACGATCTCCGCCGTGCCCGTGTCCAGCAACACGCTGCGTCCCATGTAGGCGCGCATGCCCGTGAGCTGCGGGCCGGTGATGGTGTATTCGCCGTCGGTGATGGCGCGCACCGTGCCCGACACCGCCAGCGGCTCGCCCTTCAGGCCGATGGCCGGCATGGGGGTCTTGCCCCCGAGCTGAAGGTGCACGCGCGCCCCCACCCCGGCCTGGATGCAGGCAGCCACCGACTGCGGATCGCGGATCGGCCCCACGCCGATTCCTGTCAGGCCCTGGGCAAGGGCCTCGCGCAGCACGTGCATGGTGTCCTGGGTGGCCCCCGAGGCGCAGTTGTCGGCATGATCCAGCAGCAGCACCGGGCCGCCGTGCGCGGCTTCCAGGCGTTTGGCTTCGGCCACCGCCTGGGCGAGCGGCCGGCCCTGGTAGATGAAGTCCGCGCGCCGCGACCAGGCGTGGTCGAGCATGGCGTCGCAGGCGGCCTGGGCGCGTACCCGGTCGCCGTCGGCCACCACCACCGCGCTCACACCCGCGTCGCGGATGTCGGCGGCCGGAAAGCCGCCAAAGGCGGTGGCCGCCAGAAGCCCGTCGCGCTCCGCCTGCCGTGCAAGGTCCACGAAGCCCTTCATGGGCTGCTCGTCGGTGTTCATGCACAGGGTCTGGGCGAGCAGCGGGCGCTGGCCGAAGGCCATCACCGGCTTCACCTCGCCGCGCAACATGCGCATGAGGATGCGGCCGGCCAGCTCGCCCGATTCGTGCATGTCCACGTGCGGGTAGGTCTTGTAGCCCGTCAGGATGTCGCAGTGGCGCACGATGGCCTCGGTGACATTGGCGTGCAGGTCGAGCGACACGGCCACGGGTACCTTGGGCGCCACTTCGCGCAGCCGGGCGAGCAGCGCGCCCTCGCCGTCGTCGCTGCGCTCCTTCACCACCATGGCGCCGTGCAGGTCGAGCATCACCGCATCGCAGCCCTGGTCCACGGCTTCGCAGATGAGGGTGCAGAAGCGATCCCAGGCGGGCCCGTCCACCGGCCCGCTCGGCGGCGCGTAACCGGCCACGGGCGTGACGATCTCGGCGCCGGCGGCCTCGGCCACGGCGATCAGACCGCCCATGGCCGTGCGCGTGCCGCGCATGCCCTCCAGCGCCCGGGCGCCCAGAAGCGGGCCGTTCTGGCCGAAGGCCTCCCAGGGCGTGGGCACCGGGGAGAAGGTGTTGGTTTCGTGCTGCATCTGGGCAATGACGATCTTCATGGCGTGCTTCGGGCGGGTCGGAAAAGAAAAACGGCTCCCGGGAATCCCGTGGAGCCGTGGTGGCGCGGGGCGGGCTGCCTCAGGGCAGCGTCTTCAGGACCTCGCGGATGGTCTCGAAGATGCGGTCGATGTGCGCCTTCTCGATGATGAGCGGGGGCGACAACGCGATGGTGTCGCCGGTGGTGCGGATCAGCACCCCCTTCTCGTAGGCCCGCAGGAAGGCCTCGAAGGCGCGCGCCGTGGGTTTGCCTTCCATCGGTTGCAGCTCGATGCCGCACACCAGGCCGATGTTGCGCACGTCGACCACGTGCGGAAGGCCGCGCATGGCGTGGGCGGCGTCCTCCCAGTAGCTTGCCAGCGAGGCGCAACGCTCGAACAGGCCCTCGGACTCGAACAGGTCGAGGGTGGCGATGGCTGCCGCGGCGGCAAGGGGATGGCCCGAGTAGGTATAGCCGTGATAGAACTCGATGGCGTTGGCGGGGCCGGTCATGAAGGTGTCGTAGATCTCGTTCTTCACCACCACCGCGCCCATGGGCACGGCGGCGTTGGTGAGCGCCTTGGCGCAGGTGATGAGATCGGGCGTCACGCCGAAGGTCTGGGCGGCGAAGGCCTTGCCGGTGCGGCCGAAGCCGGTGATCACCTCGTCGAAGATCAGCAGGATGCCGTGCCGGGCGGTGATTTCGCGCAGCCTCTCCAGGTAGCCCTTGGGGGGCACCAGCACGCCGGTGGAGCCGGCCACCGGCTCGACGATGACAGCGGCGATGTTCTCGGCCCCGTGAAGCGCCACCAGCGACTCGAGATTGTCGGCCAGGTGGGCGCCGTGCTCGGGCTGGCCACGCGAGAAGGCGTTCTGCGCCAGCAGGTGGGTGTGGGGCAAGTGATCCACGTGGGGCAGCAGCCCGCCACCGAACACGCGCCGGTTGGCCACCATGCCGCCCACCGATATGCCGCCGAAGCCCACGCCGTGATAGCCGCGCTCGCGGCCGATGAAGCGGGTGCGCGTGCCTTCCCCGCGGGCGCGGTGATAGGCGAGGGCGATCTTGAGGGCCGTGTCCACGGCCTCGGAGCCGGAGTTCACGAAGAAGGCGTGGCCCATGCCCTGCGGGGCGACCTTCACCAGCCGCTCGGCGGCCATGAAGGCGGCCGGGTGGTGCAGCTGGAAGCCGGTGACGTAGTCCACGTTCTCGGCCTGCTTCTGGATTGCTTCCACGATGGGCTTGCGGCAGTGGCCGGCGTTCACGGCCCACAGCCCGGCGATGCCGTCGAGGATCTCGCGGCCCGTGTAGTCGCGGTAGTACATGTCCTTCGCCGAAATCAGCAGGCGGGGCTGCTGCTTGAACTGGCGGTTGGCGGTGAAGGGCAGCCAGAGGGGGTCGAGGTTGAGCGTCTGGAGACTCTCGGGGGCGAAGTCGCGGATGTTCATGGGGCTCCCGTGGGGGTGGGCGGGCTGGCGGCGTGGCCGCGGAACCCGGATTCACAGCGCAGTGGCAAGGATTTCAAACGGGCAAAGTATATCGCCCGCCTCCGGCTGCCGTCTCGGGGCCATGCGGCGGTTTGCCGGCGGCGCGGCTTTTCGCTTAGAGTCCGCGCCTTTCCCTTGCTTCACTTGGCGCGCCGCGTTCATGTCCGATCCGATCCTCCACCACTACCCGCCATCGCCCTTCGCCGAGAAGGTGCGCCGCATGCTCGGCTTGAAGGGGCTGGCCTGGAAGTCGGTGACCATCCCTCGCTGGATGCCCAAGCCGGACCTCATGCCTCTCACCGGCGGCTACCGGCGCACGCCGGTGCTGCAGGTGGGCGCCGACATCTACTGCGACACGGCGTGCATTGCACGCTTCCTGGACGGGCTCGAGCCGCAGCCGCCGCTGTGGCCCTCCGGCACGCGCGGACTGGGCACGGCGCTGGGGGCCTGGGCCGACCAGGTGCTGTTCTTCGACGTGGTGTCGGTGGTGTTCGGCACCCTGGCCGACAGCGTGGCGCCCGAGCTGGTGGAGGACCGGCGCCGCATGTCCGAGGGTGCCATCGATCCGAAGCGCTACCAGGCCGACCAGGACCACCTGCGCGCGCGGTTGCGTGCCCACCTGTTCTGGATCGAGCACGCCTTCGACGACGGTCGTCCCTTCCTGTTGGGGCAGGCCGTGTCCTATCCTGATTTCTGCGTCTGCGCGCCGCTGTGGATGCTGCAGCGGGTGGCCGATCTCAAGCCCCTGGAAGACATGCCGCGCACGCGCCAGTGGCTGGCGCGCATGGACGCGCTGGGCCACGGCCGGCCCGGGGAGCTCCATGCTCAGGCCGCGCTGGACATTGCCGCGGCCGCCGAGCCGGCGCCCATCACCCTGCGTCACGAGGAGTTTCCCGCCGGCCTGCGCGCCGGCGCGGCGGTCACCGTGGCGCCCGACGACTACGGCAAGGATCCGGTGGCCGGGGTGCTGGTGGCGGCCAACGCCCAGGCGGTGGTGGTGCGCCGCACCGACCCGCGTGTGGGCACGGTGCACGTGCATTTTCCCCGCGCCGGTTACCGAGTCACGCCGGCCTGACCTTCGCCGCCTCGTATCCCCAGGCGCGGACGCGCGCCGGCCCGGCCTTCACGGAGCTCGCATGAATCTCGACTTCACCCCCGAAGAGTTGGCCTTCCGCGACGAGGTACGCGGCTTCGTGCGCGGCCACCTGCCCCACGAGCTCTCCCGCAAGGTGATCGAGCACAAACGGCTGTCCAAGGACGACCATCTCGTCTGGCAGCGCATCCTGCACGGGCGCGGCTGGTCGGCGCCCTCCTGGCCCAAGGCTTTCGGGGGCCCGGGCTGGAACGCCGTGCAGCGCCACATCTTCGACGAGGAATGCGCCGCGGCCGGCGCGCCGCCCATCATCGCCTTCGGCGTCTACATGGTGGGTCCGGTGATCATGGCCTTCGGCTCGCCCGCCCAGCAGGCGAAGTATCTGCCGCGCATCCTGTCCTCGGAGGATTGGTGGTGCCAGGGCTATTCCGAGCCAGGCTCGGGCTCCGATCTGGCCTCGCTCAAGACCCGCGCCGAGCGCCGCGGCGACACCTACGTGGTGAACGGGCAGAAGACCTGGACCACCCTTGCCCAGCACGCGGACATGATGTTCTGCCTGGTGCGCACCGGCGCCGGTGGCAAGAAGCAGGAGGGTATTTCCTTCCTGCTGATCGACATGCGCTCGCCCGGCGTGAGCGTGCGCCCGATCATCACCCTGGATGGCGAGCACGAGGTCAACGAGGTCTGGCTCGAGAACGTCGAGGTGCCCGTCGAGAACCTGGTGGGCGAGGAGGGCCGCGGCTGGACCTATGCAAAGTTCCTCTTGTCCCACGAGCGCAGCGGCATCGCTGGGGTGTCCCGTTCCAAGCGCGAACTGGCCTGGCTCAAGCACATCGCCGCCAGCGAAAGCGACGGCGGCCATCGGCTGATCGACAACGCGCGCTTCCGCGACAAGATCTCCCGGGTCGAGATAGAGCTCATGGCCCTGGAGATCACCAACCTGCGTGTGCTGGCCGCCGAGCGCGAGGGCAAGCCGCCCGGCGCGGAGGCCTCGATCCTCAAGATCAAGGGCACCGAGATTCAGCAGTCGCTCACTGAACTCATGATGGAGGCGGTGGGCCCCTATGCCCTGCCGCACCTGCCGCTGTCCTGGGGAGATCACTGGCTGGGTGAGCACGTGGGCCCGGCCTACGCCGCGCCGCTGGCGGCGCGCTATTTCAACTATCGCAAGGTGAGCATCTACGGCGGCAGCAACGAGATCCAGCGCAACATCGTCGCGCAGCAGATCCTCGGCTTGTAGATCGGCGCCGCTTCATCCCACGAGGATCGTCCCGATGGACTTCGACTTCACGCAGGAACAGTTGCTGCTCCAGGATTCGGTGCGCAAGTTCCTCGAAAAGAACTACGACTTCGACACGCGCCGGGAGATCGTGGCCGCGCGCCAGGGCTTCGGCCCCATGGCCTGGCAGGGCCTGGCGAGCCTCGGCCTGCTGGGCGTGAACGTGCCCGAATCCCACGGCGGTTTCGGCGGCGGCGGCGTGGAAACCATGATCGTCATGGAGGCCTTTGGACGCCACCTGGTGGTGGAGCCCTGGGTCGCCAGCGCGGTGATGGGCACGAGCTGCATCGTCACCGCCGGCACGGACGACCAGCGCAATTACCTCTTGCCGCTCATGGCCTCCGGCGAGATGAAGCTGGCTTGCGCCTTTCTCGAGCCGGGCGGGCGCTACGACCTGTCCCGCGTGGCGACCACGGCGCGCCTGGAGGACGGGTTCTGGCACATCAGCGGATCCAAGGCGGTGGTGGTGCACGGCGCGGTGGCCGACCTGCTGATCGTCTCCGCGCGCACCGCCGGCCAGCCGGGTGATGCCGAGGGCATCAGCCTGTTCTTCGTCAATCCGGGCGAGGAGGGCGTGGAGGGCCGCGAGTTTCCCCTCTACGACGGCACGCGCGCCGTGGAGGCCAGTTTCCACGACGTGCGGGTGGGCTCCGATTCGCTGATCGGCGTGCAGGACAAGGGCCTGCCGCTGGTCGAGCTGGTGGTGGACCGGGCCATTGCTGCCCTGTGCGCCGAGGCCGTGGGCTGCATGCAGGCGCTCATGGAGCGCACGACGGAATACCTCAAGACGCGCCAGCAGTTCGGGGTGCCCATCGGCCGTTTCCAGGCGCTCCAGCACCGCATGGTGGACATGCTCGTGCATACCGAGCAGGCGCGCTCCATGGCCATGCTGGCCGCCCTCAAGGTGGAAAGTCCCGATGCGGCGCAGCGGCGCAAGGCGGTATCGGCCGCCAAGGAGCTGATTGGCCGCGCCGGCCGCTTCGTGGGCCAGCAGGCCATCCAGTTGCACGGCGGCATGGGCATGACCGAGGAACTGGACGTGGGCCACTACGTGAAGCGCCTGCAGGCCATCGACACCCAGTTCGGCGATGCCGACTGGCACCTGGACCGGTTCGTGGCGGCGGAGGCGGCCGCGCCGCTGCCCGATTTTTCCCGGCCGCGGTCCAAATGGAAGAAGCTTTGAGGCGGGCTGCAAGATGACCAGCATTCAGACGGTGGGTGTGGTGGGCGCGGGGCTGATGGGCGCGGAGATCGCGCTGGTGTGCGCTCTGTCCGGGCGGCGGGTGCTGCTGGCCGACACGGCGCAGGAGCGCCTCGGCCACGCCCTGGAGAATCTCGGCCGCGTCATGGACAAGGGCGTGCAGCGCGGCTTCTACCAGGAGGGCGATCGCGCGCTGGCGCTCGGTCGCATCACCACCACCACCGAGCTGGCCGCCTTCGCTGACTGCGATCTGGTCACCGAGGCGGTGTTCGAGGACGAGTCCATCAAGGCGCAGGTGTTCCGCTCCCTCGACCAGGTGTGCCGGCCGGATGCCGTGCTGTGTTCCAACACCTCCACCATTTCCATCACCGGGCTGTCGGCCTACCTGAGCCCGACGCGCCGGCCGCGTTTCCTGGGCACCCACTACTTTTCGCCGGTGTCGCGCATGAAGCTGGTGGAAGTGATCCCCGGCATCGATACCGATGAGGCCACGGTGAGCGTGGTGACGGAGTTCTGCCGCCACATCGGCAAGGCGCCCATCCGCGTCAAGGACGTGGTGGGATTCGCCGTGAACCGTCTGCTGCACGTGTTCATGATCGAGGCGGTGCGTCTGGTGGAAGAGGGCGTGTGTACGCCCGAGGAGGTGGATCTGGCCTGCCGGCTGGGACTGGGTCATCCGGTGGGCCCCTTCGAGCTTTCCGACGCGGTCACCAATCATCTCTGCCTGCAAGCCCAGGAGATCATGCACGGCGCCTATGGCGAGCGGTTCCGCCCGCGGCCCCTTCTCAAGCAGATGGTGCAGGCCGGCTACGACGGCAAGAAGGCTGGGCGCGGGTGGTATCGCTACCCGTCCAAGCCCTGAGCCCCGTTGTGGCTGAACCGCGCCTGTTCTACGAAGATTTCGCCGTGGGCGACACGGTGGAGATGGGCCGCCGCCTGGTGGACCGCGAAGAGGTGATCGCCTTCGCCCGGGCCTACGACCCGCAGCCCTTTCATGTGGACGAGCAGGCCGCCCGGGAGTCGTTCTTCGGCGGCCTGATCGCCAGCGGATGGCACACCTGCGCCATGCTGATGCGCATGATGTGCGACAGCTATCTTCTGGACGCCGCCAGCCTCGGCTCGCCCGGGGTGGACCAGGTGCGCTGGATCAAACCGGTGCGCCCGGGCGACGAAATCCGCGCCGTGAGCACCGTCACTGGCCGGCGGGTCTCGCGCACCCGGCCCGAGGTGGGCATCGTGGACAGCCGCTGGGAGGTGTTCAACCAGCACGGCGAACTGGTGATGACCATGCAGGGCACGGGCATGTTCCGCGTGCGCAACCCGGGCGCGGCGTCGTGAGCGCGCGCGCCGGGCCGAAGGTACACGTCCTGTTCCGCAAGGAGGAACTGGACGGGCTGCGGCTGTCGGGCAAGGTGGTGGTGGTGCTGGACATCCTGTTCGCCACCTCCACCATCGTAACCGCCCTGCACCACGGTGCCACCGAGGTGATTCCCACCCTGGACGAGTGGGGCGCGCGGGCACAGGCGGCGCAGTTGCCCGAGGATTCTTTCGTGGCTGCGGGCGAGCTCAACGCCAACACGCTTGAGGGGTTCGCGCCACCCACGCCCCTGGCGTTGCTGGAGCACGGCCTCCGCGGCCGCACGCTGGTGTACTCCACCACCAATGGCACGGTGGCGCTGCGCCAGTCGGCGGGGGCGGCGCACGTGTACGCCGGCGCCATGCTCAACGCCGAGGCGGTGGTGGAGCACGTGGGTCGTCATCACCCCAATGAGACCGTGCTCGTCGTGTGTTCCGGTTCGGCCGGCAACGTTAATCTCGAGGACATGGTGGGCGCGGGCTACTTCGCCGATCTGTTCGCCCGGCGGCTGGGCGCGGCGGGCGAACTCTCCGACGCCGCGCTCGCTGCGCGCCAGCTGTACGCCGCCCGCGATCCCTTGGCGGCATTCCTCGACTGCCGCGTGGGCCGCATGATGCTCGAGCGGGACCTGCGCCACGAGGTGGAGTTCGCCGCGCGCCGCTCGCAGATCGCGCTGGTGCCGCGTCTGGAAGACGACCGGCTGCGGCCCGTCTGAAGATCATGATGGAGCGGGGGCTGGCGGGGCTCATGGCGTGCGCGATGCTGATCGCATGCGCGGCGCCGCGCGCGGCACCCACCGCCAGCGCCCGCCTGTCGGGTACGGTGGTGTGGCGCCCGGCCGCGCCGCTGGCCGGGGACGCGGTGCTGAAGGTGTGGCTGCAAGACCTTTCCAGCACCGTGGCGCCAGTGGACTATCTCGCGGAGACCGAATTGCGCGCGCCCCTCGCGCCGCCGATGCCCTTCACGCTGCGCTACGACCCCGCCCGGGTGGTGCCTGGGCACCGGCTGGTGCTGCTGGTGAAGATCATCCAGGGCGACCGCATCCGCTACACCAACGCCACGCGCTTTCCCGTGATCACCGGCGGCTGCCTCGCGGATTGCGAGGTGGTGGTGGATGCAATGTGATGCCCCCCGGCCCATGGCAGGCGTGATCCGTCGGTTCGGGGGGCCATTGGCCGTGTTGCTCGCGGCGATGCTGCTGCCCTGGAGCGGCGCCGCCCTGGGCCACACCACCCAGCTCTCGGCGGCGCGGCTGACGCTTGACGGGCAGCAGGCCCGCGGCCGTCTGGAGCTCAATGGCCGCGATCTGGAAGTGGCCCTGAGCCTGTCGCTGTTGAATGCAGCGGGGCAGGTGTCGCCTCGCGCGCTGGAGTTGGCCGTGCCGGCCGTGCAGGGCTACCTGCGCGAGCGGGTGCAACTGGTGGCTGGTGACACCCCCTGCGAGGCCGCCATGGAGCCCCCGTCCGCCTCCGGTGACCACGTGCGCGCCGAGATCGCCTGGCGCTGCCCGGCGCGCCCCCAGGGGTTGCGCTACCGGGCCACGCTGTTCCTGGAAATCGATCCGCGGGCGAGGCACATGATCACGGTGGAGGGTGACGCGAAGCGCTTCGGATTGCTGTCGGCGGGCAGCGAGACGCTTCAACTGCTGGCCGTACCGGAGTCGCCCTGGCGGGTGGCGGGCCGCTACGTGCTGGCGGGCATCGAGCACATCGCCATCGGCTTCGATCACATCGCCTTCCTGGTGGCCACTGTGGTGTGGGGGCGCCGCTTCTGGCCGCTTGCCAAGGTGATCACGGCCTTCACGATCGCCCACTCCATCACCCTGTCGCTGGCGGCGCTGAACGTGTTCTCCCCGTCGGCCAGTCTGGTGGAGCCGCTGATCGCCGCGAGCATCGTGTACGTGGCCGCGGAAAACTGGTTCGTGCGCGATTTGCGACGGCGCTGGATGCTCACCTTCGTCTTCGGGCTGGTGCACGGCTTCGGGTTCGCGGGCGTGCTGCGGGATTACGGCTTGCCCGAGGAGGCCCTGGTGCCGGCCCTGGCGGCCTTCAACGTGGGCGTGGAGATCGGCCAGCTCGCCATCGTTTCCGCGGTGCTCGGGCTGCTCCTGAGTGTGGACCGGTGGCAGCGCCGGCGCGGCGTGCAGCCCTTGCCCGATCCCCGGGTGGCGCTGTCCATCTCCGCCGCCGTGGGCGCCCTGGGCGTTTGGTGGCTGGTGGAGCGCGTGGCGCTCTGATCCCACCGGCGGGGACGCCGCCCGGCTCACCACCCGGGTGCGAGGGCGCGCCGGCGGCACCGGCACGGTGCGTTGATTGACAGGGTGCGCCCCGATCCTCATAGTCCTCGCCTCCCGCGCCTGGGGTGGGTGCGGCGTGTCATTCGTGACTTTCGCTATGCGCCGTCCGTAACAACATCGGAGAAAAACGTATGAAGCGTCTCGCCTCCCTGGCGGTTCTGCCGCTGGCCCTCCTGGCCGTCACTGGCGTCCAGGCGGATACCACCGACGTCAAGACCCAGTCCCGTGTGCTGGTGCCCAAGAAAGGCGCCCATTGCGTGGACGATTCCAACTGCTTCAACCGGTATCACCCGGCCATCAAGCCGGTGGGCAAGGCCAAGCCCGGGCAGCTCATCACGTTCGAGACGCGTGATGCGCTCGATTCTGACCTGAACGTGTCGTCCCAGCCGAAGGACCTGGCTGCCATCGACCTCAACCTCGTGCACCCGCTCACGGGCCCGGTGCATATCGAGGGCGCCAAGCGCGGCGACGTGCTGGCCGTCACGCTCATCGACATCGATCCGGACGAGTACGGCTACACCACGGTGGTGCCGGGCTTCGGTTTCCTGCGCGACCGCTTCACCGAGCCCTTCGTGGCCAGCTGGAAGCTCAACCGCCTCGAGGCGGTCTCCGACCAGCTCCCGGGGGTGCGCATCCCCTTCAACGGCTTCATGGGCACCGTGGGCGTCCTGCCCGGTCTGCCTGAGGTGGATGCCTGGGAGGCGCGCGAGACGGCGTTGGCCAAGGCCGGCGGCGTGGCGCTCGGTCCCCAGCCCGTGGGCGCCCTGCCCTCGTCGGTGTGCGGCCCCAACGGCAGCCACAAGGACAAGTGCCTGCGCACCATTCCGCCCCGGGAGAACGGCGGCAACATGGACATCAAGCAGATGGTGGTGGGCACGACCCTGCTGCTGCCCTGCTACATCGACGGTTGCGGCCTGTTCATCGGCGACGTGCACTACGCCCAAGGTGACGGCGAAGTGGCCGGCACGGCCATCGAGATGGGTGCCAAGGTGACGGTGCGCACCGAGA
>JBIIUM010000279.1:0-3665 GCA_044339985.1 Burkholderiales bacterium
GGCCGCTGCGCATTTTCTTCACCGTCTTTTCCCAGGAGCCTGCCATGTCCTTCACCCCACCCACCATTCGCGCCCTGCGCGCCCGGGCGCTGATGGTGCCGTTTCGCATCCCGCCCGCCTCGGCCTCGGGCGCCATGCCCACCGCACCCATGGTGGTGCTGGACCTGGACACCGAACAGGGCGTCACCGGCCACGCCTACCTGTTTGCCTTCACGCCCGCAGCGCTGCGCCCCCTGGTGACGATGATCGAGGGCCTGGGCGAACTGGTGCGCGGCGAACCCCTCTCCCCCACAGACCTGGACGCCAAGCTGCGCCGCCGCTTCACCCTGCTGGATACGCCCGGCATCCTGGGGCTGGCCCTGGCCGGGCTGGACATGTGCGTCTGGGACGCCCTGGCGCGCGCTGCGGGTCTGCCGCTGGCCACGCTGCTGGGTGGCAGCCCGCGGCCCATCAAGGCCTACAACAGCTGCGGGCTGTGGATCGGCGACCCCGCGAAACTCGCCGACGAGGCCGAGCGGCTCGCCGCCGAGGGCGGCTTTTCGGCGGTGAAGGTGCGGGTGGGGCGCCCGGAGTTCGCACACGACCTGGCGGCGGTGCGCGCGGTGATGAAGCGGGTGGGCGATCGCATCACCGTGATGTGCGACTTCAACCAGAGCCTCACCTGGAACGAGGCGATCCGCCGCGGCCGCGCCCTGGACGACGAGGGCCTGCACTGGATCGAGGAACCCGTGAAGCACGACGACTACGCCGGGTGCGCGCGGGTGGCCGAGGCGCTACGCACGCCGGTGCAGATCGGCGAGAACCTGCTCGGGCCGGCCGATCTACGCAAAGCCCTGGAGGCCCGCGCCATGGATTTCGTGATGCCCGATGTGCAGCGCATCGGCGGCGTTACCGGCTGGATGCGCGCCGCCGCCATCGCCCACGCCCATGGCATGGAGATGTCGAGCCATCTGTTCCCGGAAATCAGTGCGCACCTGCTGGCGGTCACGCCCACGTGTCACTGGCTAGAGTACATGGACTGGGCGGTGCCCATCCTGCGCGAGCCGCCCGTGCTTCGGGACGGCTTCCTGCAAACACCGGGACGGCCCGGCACCGGGGTGGACTGGAATGAGGACGCGTTGCAGCGCTTCGCCGCCTGAGCACCTGGCTGTTGCGCCGCACCACCGGTTCCTTTTGACGCCCGGTTTTTTCGCGGCATAGACTATGCGTAGACATTGCCTTACGCCACGAGCGGCGGGCGATGCGGCGCGACAGCACTTCAAACCTTCAGCACCCAGGCACAGACCTGGCGGCGCGAAGGCTGACCAGGTGTGCGGCTCGCGTCCCTTCCGGAGCGTGACCTTCGCAACGCTCCCATGCCGGCAGTGGCCGGTACCCATTCCAGGCCCGCAGCACCGGGCCCGGTGATTCGAGTTCTCCAAGTCCAGGGAGGAGCCCGATGCAGTCGAGCCGTCACATCGTCCATGCAACCATCGCGGTGCTGTTCGCGGGCCTGTGTTCAGGCGCGCAGGCGGCGGATACCCGCGCCGGCAACTGCGAGGACGCCAAGAAGCAGATGGAGTTCTTCTGCGACCCCAACTCCACCGACATGATGTCCCAGTTCACGGCGTGCACCAACGCCAAGAAGAACATGGCGGCGGCGTGCGATGGAAAGGTCGAGGAAGACAAGCCCTACACCTTCGACGACAAGAAGAAGTAACCGTCCGCCAGTACGTGCGGCCCTGCGAGGGCCGCGTGGCGGCACTGGGCGAGGGATTCGCCGAGTGCCGCGCCAGTGTCTGGAAACACGAGCCGTTCCGGTTGTTTGAATCCTACCCCCAGATGGAAGGAGTACCGCAATGCAAAGACACATCGGCGTTCACATGAGCGACGAGGAGATGAAAACGGTGGAGGCTGCGGACGAGGTTGCATTCCGCTCGCCCGTTCCCACCCAGATGGTCTCCAACGGCGAGTACAACCCCCTGCCGCAAACCGAACAACAGCGCCAGGTGGAGGGCCTGATCAAGGAAATGGCCGATGTGCAGGCCAAGCGCCACGGCATGGACCGGCGCACCTTCCTGGCCACCAGCGCGGGCATGGCCACCGCTTTTGCCGCCATGAACAAGGTGTTCGGCCCGGTGTTCGACGTGTCCGAGGCGGAAGCCGGCGACATGGAGATGTCGGCCTACCGCGCCAGCCAGCTCTCCAACCAGTTCATCTTCGACGACCAGACCCACTTCATCCGCGACGACTTCAAGCAGGAAGGCCTGGTCGGCCTCACCAAGTGGGCGGTGGGCGCCAAGGTCAACTCGCGCATCAACGAAGCGCCCATGACCCTGGCCCGCTACAAGATGGACAACTACCTGAAGGAGATCTTCCTCGACTCCGACACCAAGGTGTCGCTGCTGTCGGGGGCGCCCTTCGACGATCCTTCCTGGTGGCTCATCTCCAACGACGCCATCCAGAACGCCTGCCGCGCCGTGAACAAGCTGGCCGGCGGTACGCGCATGGTGGGTCACTCGGTCATCACACCGAAGTACCCCAACTGGATGGACGAGGTGGATCGCGCCATCGACCAGTTGAAGCCGGTGTCCTGGAAGTCCTACACCATCGGCGACCCGTTCGGACCGTCCAAGTACGCCTGGCGCCTGGATGACGAGAAGCTGATGTACCCCTTCTACGAGAAGGCCGTGAAGTCGGGCATCAACACCATCTGCATCCACAAGGGCCTGATGCCGCGTGACTACGAAAAGGCTTTCGCGGGCACCTGGGAAAGCGCCACCGTGAACGACCTGGGCAAGGCCGCCAAGGACTGGCCGCAGATGAACTTCGTCATCTACCACGCCGCCATGCGGCCCTGGCTGGCCGACGCGCCGGACAAGGAGATGGCCCAGTTCGAGAAGGACGGCTACATCCAGTGGGCCACCGACCTCGCCCGCATCCCGGAGAAATTCGGCGTCAACAACGTGTACGCCGAGATCGGCACCACCTTCGCCTCCACCTGCGTCACCAATCCGCGCTTCTGCGCCGCCTTCATGGGGCAACTGGTGAACCTGATGGGCGCCGAACGCGTGGTGTGGGGCACCGACTCGGTGTGGTACGGCAGCCCGCAGTGGCAGATCGAGGCGCTGCGCCGTCTCGAAATCCCCGAGGACATCATGAAGAAGATGAAGTGGACCACCCGCCTCGGGGGCCCGAACAGCGAGGTGAAGCAGAAGATCTTCGGCCTGAACTCCGCGCATCTCTACAACCTCGACCTGCGCATGGTCCAGGGCCCGGCGTTCACTTCCGACAAGCTCGCCGCCATCAAGGAAGAGTATCTCCGCCTCGGCGGCGACACCGGCCGCAGCAACGCCTCCTACGGCTACGTGGCGAAGAAAGACAAGGCGAACGCCTGATCCACAGGCGAGAAGGGGGAGGAAACCGGGGCTCGAAAGGGTCCCGGTTTTTTTTCGTCCGCAGCCCGCCATCCGAGCGCCTTGCCGGCCAAACCCTCAGGGGCTACCCTTGCGGGCTTCGCAACTTCACTGCCTTCGCGCCCCGGAACCCCACACCATGACGCTCGCCGCCGTCCAGGTAGAAACCGCCATCGATGAACTCCGCGCCCTGCTGGGCGACCGCCTTTCCACCAGCACCGGGGTGCGAGACCACCACAGCAAGGACGAGTCCTGGCATATCCCGCACCG
>JBIIUM010000280.1:0-3662 GCA_044339985.1 Burkholderiales bacterium
CAGCTGTGGCCGACAACGACCGCCCGGCCACCCTCGAAGCCCCCACGGTGAAGGTGATCGGCGTGACGCCCCTGCCCGGCGTGGGCGTGCCCCTCAACAAGGTGCCCGGCAACGTGCAGACCCTCACGGCGAAGGACGTACAGCAGCAGCAGGCAGTGGGTCTGCCGGATCTCATGACCACGGCGCTGCCCTCGGTGAACGTGAACGACGTGCAGGGCAACCCCTTCCAGCCCGACGTGAACTACCGCGGCTTCACCGCCTCTCCGCTGCTGGGCCTGCCCCAGGGCCTGTCGGTGTTCCAGGACGGCGTGCGCATCAACGAGCCCTTCGGCGACGTGGTGAACTGGGCGCTGGTGCCCATGGATGCCGTCAGCACCATGAATGTCATCCCCGGCTCCAATCCGCTCTTCGGCCTCAACACCCTGGGCGGCGCGCTGTCGCTGCGCACCAAGAGCGGCTTCCAGTTCCCCAACTCCGCCTTCGAGCTCTCCGGCGGCAGCTGGGGCCGGATGAACGGCAAGTTCGAGCACGGCGGCTACAGCGGCAACAAGGACTACTACATCTCCGGCAACTGGTTCAAGGAAGACGGCTGGCGCGACTTCTCGCCCTCGGACGTGAAGAACTTCTTCGCCAAGAGCGGTTGGCAGGACGGCCGCACCGACTTCGACGTGTCGCTCACGCTCGCGGACACCAACCTCACCGGCAACGGCGTGGCGCCCGCGAGCTTCCTCAGCCAGATCCGCAGCAGCATCTTCACCCGTCCCGACCAGACCATCGCGCGCATGGCGATGCTCAATTTCACCGGCAGCCACTGGCTCAACGACACGGACAACCTCCAGGGCAACGTCTACCTGCGCGGCACGCGCATCCGCACGCTCAACGGCGACGCCAACGACGGGTTCGAGGGAGACCCGAACTTGGACGGCGACGCCGGCGCCAACCTCGGCTTGGGCTTCAACCAGGAAACCGGCGCCAACAACCGCTCGCGCACCAACAGCCGCTCCTTCGGCGGCACGCTGCAATGGACCCGCGCGGTACAGAACAACCAGTTCACCTTCGGCGGCAGCTACGACAACGCCCGCGCCGACTTCCGCCTCACCCAGACCCTGGGCATCCTCGATCCCACCCGCTCGGTGATCGAGACCAACCCCACCACCACGGATGCGGCGCTGATCGGCCGCACCGTGACCTCCAGCCTGTTCCTCACCGACACCTGGACCTTCGCCCCGAACTGGCACCTCACCGGCTCGGCGCGTTACAACTACACTCGGGTCAAGAACAGCGACACCCTCAATCCCGGAGTCCCGGGCAACCTGGACGGCAACTACGTCTACCCGCGCCTGAACCCGGCGGTGGGCCTGAACTGGACGCCCTCGGAGATGCTCACGGTCTACGGCACCGTGAACCAGGGCAACCGCGCGCCCACGCCCATCGAGCTGGGCTGCGCCGACCCCGCGAACCCCTGCCGCCTGCCCAACGCCCTGGCCGCCGATCCGTTCCTGAAGCAGGTGGTGGCCACCACGGTGGAGGTGGGCGCGCGCGGCATGTTCAACGACTGGCTGGGCTACAGCTCGGCGATCTTCCGCACCACCAACCGCGACGACATCCTGTTCGTGAGCACCACCACCAGCGCGGGCTTCTTCACCAACTTCGGCCGCACGCAGCGCGAGGGCATCGAGCTCGGTCTCACCGGCGCGAAGGGCCGCTGGGACTTCCGCGCCAACTACACGTACCTGCGCGCCACCTTCGAATCCGAGGCCGACCTGCTGGCCGAGAACAACTCCTCGCGCGGCTTCGGCGGCGTGGCTGCGGACGACCAGATCCGCGTGCGGCCCGGTGACCGCATCCCCGGCATCCCCGAGCACCAGATGCGCTTCAACGCCAACTACCGCATCACCGACGCCTGGAGCGTGGGCGGCAACATCATCGCCATGGCCGGGGTGTACGCGCGCGGCAACGAGAACAACCAGCACCAGGCAGGGACAGTCACCGATCCCATCGGCGGCGACACGCGCACATTCACCGGCCCCGGAAAGACCTCGGAGTACATGGTGCTCAACCTGATCACCAACTACAAGGTCACCTCCCAGTGGCAGGTGTTCGCCCGCATCAACAACGTCTTCGACACCCGCTTCAACACCGCCGCCATCCTGGCCGAGAACCCCTTCAACGCTGCGGGCACCTTCCAGACCAACTCCGACCTGTGGCCCCGCGAGACCTTCTACGGGCCGGGCGCCCCCCGGGCGGCCTGGATCGGTGTGCGATACTTCCTCGAACGCCAGCCCCGCTGACCGGTCAAAGGGGCGCCGGGAACGACAACGAGGATCACGGGATCATGAAACGTCTCCTGCCCGCGCTCGCCGCGGGCTTTTTCTTCGCCGCCTCCGCCCAGGCCGCGCCCTTCGCCTACGTGGCCAACGAGAAGTCGGGCACCATCTCCATCATCGACACCGCCTCCGACGAGGTGGTGGGCACCATCAAGGCGGGCACCAAGCCGCGCGGCCAGGCCATCGGCGCCGACGGACGCACCCTCTACGTGAGCGACCAGCCCGCCAACGCGCTGCTGGTGGTCGACCTGGAGAAGCGCGCCGTCACCGGCAGCATCGACCTGGGCGAGTCGCCCGAGGGCGTGAGCCGCTCGCCGGACGGCAAGTGGGTGGTGGTGGCGGTGGAGATGAGCAACAGCGCCGCCTTCATCGACACGGCCAGCGGCAGGAAGCAGTTCAACGTCAAGACCCGCGGCGACAACCCCGAGCACGCCGTGTTCAGCCCGGACGGCCGGTGGCTGTACGTGAGCGCCGAGGAAGCCGACCAGGTGGACATCGTGGACGTGGCCGGCCAGAAGCAGGTGGCCTCGGTGAAGGTGGCCAAGCGCCCGCGCGGCATCGGCTTCCTGCCCGACGGCTCGCGCGCCTACGTGGCCTGCGAGTTCGACAGCAAGGTGTTCGCCATCGACGTGGCCACCCAGAAGGTGGTGGCCGAGATCAAGGCCGGCACCTTCGCCAACGGCGTCACGGTCCATCCCGACGGCAAGCGCGTGTACGTGTCAAACGGCAAGGACGGCAGCGTGTCGGTCATCGACACCGCCACCAACACGGTGAGCGCCACCATTGCCGTGGGCAAGCGCCCCTGGAACATGGCCATCACCCCGGACGGTGCCAAGCTCTATGTGGCCAACGGCCGGGACAATTCCGTGAGCGTCATCGACACGGCGGCAAACCGCAAGGTGAAAGACATCCCCGTGGGCGAGGTGCCCTGGGGCGTGGTGATCCGCTGACGGGACCGTCCTGATGCCAGCGTGCCGGGAGCCACCGGCGCTGCTGGCGGTCGCCCCGTGCCACAATAAGCGCGATTTTCTTGCGCCCCCTCCTGCCTTGATCGGTCAACTCCACGCAGGCTTCGCGCTGCGTCTTCTGCTCCTCGCCGCGGCGGCACTGCACCTCGCCGGCTGCGGCAGCCTGCGTACCTACCGCCAGGAGATGGATGCCACCCTCGGCCGAGTGGTGGCAGGCGATGTGGCGGGCGCCATCAAGGTCCTGGAGAAAAACAACAAGGGCAACGATCGCGACCTGCTGTTCCACCTGGAACTGGGTGAACTGCACCGCCTCAACGGCGCGTACCCGCGCAGCCTCGAGGCCTTCCGGGCGGCGGACGCGGTGATT
>JBIIUM010000281.1:0-3621 GCA_044339985.1 Burkholderiales bacterium
TCCATGGCGTCCTTGATCTGGTCGATCTCGCCGTTCTTGATGAGTTCAGACACGTGCTTGGAGTTGAGCATCACCTCCACCGCCGCCACCTGCGACCCGTCCAACGCCTTCACCAGACGCTGGCAGATGACGCCCTTCAGGGTAATGGCCAAGTCGGCCAGCAGGCTGTCGCGGGAATCCTTTGGAAACAAATTGATGATGCGGCCCAGCGCGTGGTAGCTGTTGTTGGCGTGCAGGGTGGACATGCACAAGTGACCCGTCTGGGCGTAGAGCATGGCGTGCTGCATGACCTGACGATCGCGGATCTCGCCGATCATGAGAACATCGGGCGCTTCGCGCATGGCGTTGATCAGGGCATTCTCGTAGGACTGGGTGTCCTGCCCCACCTCGCGCTGGTTGATGATGCATCGCTTGTTGTAGTAGATGAACTCGATGGGATCCTCGATGGTGAGCACATGGCCTGGGAAGGTGCTGTTGCGATGCTCGATCATCGCGGCCAGGGTGGTGGATTTACCCGACCCGGTGGCGCCCACCACCAGCACCAGTCCGCGCTTTTCCATCACCAGGTCCTTGAGCACCGAGGGCAGGCGCAGCTTGGCAAAGCCCGGCGTACCGTTTTTCACGTAGCGGATCACCGCAGCGACGCTGCCGCGCTGCCGAAACACGTTCACCCGGAATCGACCCACGTCGTGCACCGGCAGCGAAAGGTTCATCTCGTGGGTCGCTTCGAACTCGCGTATCTGCGCCTCGCTCATCAATTCGTAGGAGATGCGGCGCACCATCTCGGGGTCCAGGATCTGCTGGTTCACCGGGACAATGACGCCGGCAATCTTCACCGAAAGGGGCGAGCCCACCGACACGAACACGTCTGAGGCCTGCTTCTCGGCCATGAGCTTCAGCACAGGAAGAAGTTGCATGGGGATTTCTCCGCTACGGTTGGCTTGAAGGTTCAGTCGCCGCGAAGCAGGTCGTTGATGCTGGTCTTGGCGCGGGTACCTGCATCCACCTTCTTGACGATGACGGCGCAATACAGGCTGTAGCTTCCATCGGCGGAGGGAAGGTTGCCCGAGACCACCACCGAGCCAGGCGGCACCCGCCCGTAGCTCACCCGGCCGGTTTCGCGGTCGTAGATCTTGGTGCTCTGGCCGATGTAGACGCCCATCGAGATCACCGAGCCCGCACCCACCACAACGCCCTCGACGATCTCGGAGCGCGCGCCGATGAAGCAGTCGTCCTCGATGATGGTGGGGTTCGCCTGAACCGGCTCGAGCACCCCGCCGATACCCACGCCACCCGAAAGATGCACGTTGCGGCCGATCTGGGCGCAGGAACCCACCGTGGCCCAGGTGTCCACCATGGTGCCCTCGTCCACGTAGGCCCCGATGTTCACGTACGAAGGCATGAGCACCACGTTGCGGGCGATGAAGGAGCCGCGCCGAACCGCGGCTGGAGGTACGACGCGAAAGCCACCGGCACGGAAATCGGCCTCGCCATAGCCGGCAAACTTTGGCGCAACCTTGTCGAAGTAGTTGGTGTATCCGTCACGGATCACGCCATTGTCGGCAATCCGGAAGGACAGCAGCACGGCTTTCTTGATCCACTGGTGCGTGAACCACTCCTCGCCCCGCTTTTCCGCCACGCGCAGCCGTCCGGCGTCGAGGCCGGCGATGGTTTCCTCCACGGCAGCCCGCAGGGCGGCCGGCGCGGTGGCGGGATTGAGGTTCGCGCGGGTCTCCCACGCTTCTTCCACGATGCTGGAAAGGTCGGACATAGGCTCTCGGAAGGGAATTACGGACGGTTGTTCGAGTTGCTGACCAGCAGATCCGCCATGCGGCGAGCGGCTTCGGTGCACTCGGCAAGGGGTGCCACCAACGCCACGCGCACGAACCCGGCGCCGGGATTGACGCCATGGGCCTCACGCGCGAGATAACTGCCGGGAAGCACCGACACATTGTAATGGGCAAGCAAATCCCGGGCGAAGCGCGCGTCGTCGGTGCCAACGGGAAGCCACAGGTAGAAGGCGGCATCGGGACGCGCCACGGGCATGACCCGGGACAGGATCGGGATGACGGCGTCGAACTTCTCCCGGTATTGCCGGCGATTGTCGCGAACGTGGGCTTCGTCCCGCCAGGCGGCGGCGCTGGCCGCCTGCACCGCAGGGCTCATGGCGCTGCCGTGATAGGTGCGGTAGAGGGCGAATTGCCGCAGCACCTGCCGGTCGCCGGCCACGAATCCCGAGCGCATGCCGGGCACGTTCGAGCGTTTCGAAAGGCTGCCGAACACCACAAGGCGCGGATACCCGGACCTACCCAGGGCGTGCGCCGCGCCCAGGGCGCCCAGCGGCGGTTGCAGTTCGTCGAAATGGATCTCCGAATAACACTCGTCCGACGCGATCACGAACCCGTGCCGGTCCGAGAGTTCGAACAAGCGTTGCCACTCCTGCAGGTCCATGACCCGCCCCGTGGGGTTGCCCGGAGAGCAGACGTACACCAACTGCGTGGTGCGCAACACGGCATCCGGAATAGCGCCGAAGTCGCACGCGAAGCCCGTTTCGGCGGACTGGTTGACGAACCAGGGTCGCGCGCCGGCCAGCAAGGCGGCACCCTCGTAGATTTGATAGAACGGGTTGGGCATCGCCACCACCGGGTCGAGGCGGGTGCGGTCAACAACGGCCTGGGCGAAGGCGAACAGCGCTTCGCGGCTGCCATTCACCGGCAACACCTCTTCAGCCGGATCGGGCGGCGGGATGCCATGGCGGGCCGCCAGCCATCCGCAGACGGCCTCGCGCAGCGCCGCCGAGCCCAAGGTGGCAGGGTAGGAGGAAAGCCCGCCGAGGTTGGCCACCAGGGCATCCAGAACGATCGCCGGCGTTGCGTGCTTTGGTTCGCCGATGGACAAATTGAGCGGGGCGTGGGCGCGCGAGGGCGTCACGCCTCGGTGCAGTTCGGCGAGCTTCTGGAACGGGTAGGGCTGGAGCCGTGCGAGGTCAGGATTCATGGTCTGGGGCCACCTTCGCGGACCCAAGGGGTGGTGGAGGGGGCAGCCGCTTGATTATAGTGACCGGGCGGTCCACGGCGCGACGCAGACCGCTCCTGCCGCGCCCCGGGCGCGTTGTCCGCCAGTGTCACAATTGGCTAGAATCTGCCTCGCTGAAAGATCTCGCCGCCTGGCCCGGAAACGTCGCCAGGCGATTGTTTTTGATGGGGTTCCTGCGTTTCGACCCCTTGCCCGACACCGATTGTCCGCCTCACCCTCCGCCCGTGCGCCTCACCCACATCAAGCTTGCCGGATTCAAGTCGTTCGTCGACCCCACCCATATTGCCCTGCCGGGAAAGCTCGTGGGCGTGGTGGGGCCCAATGGATGCGGCAAGTCCAACGTGATCGATGCGGTTCGATGGGTGCTGGGCGAATCGTCCGCCCGGCATCTGCGCGGCGAGAGCATGGAGGACGTGATCTTCAACGGCTCGGGTGATCGCCGGCCCGCCAACCGCGCCAGCGTCGAACTCGTCTTCGACAACAGCCTCGGAAAGGCTGCGGGCGCATGGTCCCAGTACGCGGAAATCGCCATCAAGCGCGTGCTGGAGCGCGACGGCCAGTCCACCTACTTCATCAACAATACCG
>JBIIUM010000072.1:0-13281 GCA_044339985.1 Burkholderiales bacterium
CGGGCCGATGGTGATGGAGTGGTCGCCCCCGCCGATCACGGGGATGGCGTCGGCGGCCAGGATCTCGGCCACCATGTCCTCGGCGCGCTGCTGGGTGGCCACCGAGTTGCCGGGCACGACGGCCACGTCGCCCGCATCCACGAAGCTGAATACCTGCTCCAGGTCCATCCCGGTGTTGGCGTTGAAGGTGAGGAACTGCTCGCTCGCCTCGCGCAGGCCCTTCGGGCCCATGTTGGTGCCCGTTCGGCTGATGCAGGTGCCGTCCCACGGAAAGCCAAGGAAGGCCACCGTGGCGCCGGCGGCCCGCAGGGCGTCGGCCTTGCAGGCCACGCGGGGCTTATTGAGAAAGCTGCCGATGGTGCCGGCGTGCAGCGAGCCTTCCCACATGGTGGTGTCGGTGACGGTGTTCATGGTGATCTCCTGTGTTGGCGGGCGTGCAGGCCCGGTTGCTTTGCGGAAGGAATGTGGTGAAAGATGAAAGACCTGACCCCGCAGTACGCAGTGTCGTGAAAGGTGAAAGACCTGACCCCGCGGCGGTCAGGCGGCGGCGCGCGTGGGTGGTGCCGTGAGGTCGTCGCGGCGCAGGGCGCGGTAGCTGTAGTGGCGGCGCGCTTCGGTGATGGCATCGGTGTCGATGGTGACCGAGAGGGTGCACTCGGCGGTGGCGGCCTCGGCCATCGCACGGCCGAAGGGGTCGGCCACCATGGACCCGCCGGCGAACACCATGGTGCGGCCGGCGCCGGTGCGGTTGGCCATGGCCACGAACACCTGGTTGTCCTGGGCGCGGGCCAGGGCGGCGGTGTGGTGCACGTGCGCGTAGGGCTCCATGTTGCCGTTGCTCACCAGGATGAGTTCGGCGCCGGCATCCGCCAGCACGCGCGCGGTGTCGGGGAACTCCAGGTCGAAGCAGATGAGCTGCCCGATGCGCACGCCGTGCCACGTGCAGGTGCGCAGCCACTGCCCGGGACGGAACTTGTCCACGTCATCGAGCCAGAGCTGTGTCTTGCGGTAGTGGCCCACCACGCCAGAAGCGTCCACGAGGAACTGGCTGTTGTAGAGCCCGTCCGAGGCGCGCTCGGCGAGGCCCGCGGCGATCAGCACCTGATGGCGCGCCGCCAGCGCCTGCAACTCGCGCAGCGTGGGTCCGTCCACCGGCTCCGCCAGCCGCTCCACGTCCTCGCGCGAGGCAAAGCCCGAGGTGCATGTCTCGGGCAGCACCACCATATGGTGGCTGTCGCCGCACGCGGACAGAACGGCGCGGATGCGATCGAGGTTGGCGTCGCGATCTCCGTCCACCAGTGCGAGCTGTGCGGTTGCGATGCGCAGCGTGGTCATGGGGTTTGGTCTCCGGTTGCGTAGAACATTCTCTCCGCGCCAAGTCCCCGCCACAAGTGGCGCAGGCGCCATTGTGGCGCCTTGATATGGTGCATCGCGCGCGGGCTCGCACCATGAAATGGCGCGCGCCCGCCAGACGCTACGTGCAATCGCTGGTCCCGCTTGGGAAACCGGGTCGATGCGGCCCTGGTATCGATCGTGCTGTGAGGCAACCCGGCGCCCTGCCCCGGGGCCGTCAGCCACCACGGAGATTCCGCCATGCCGCTTCGTTCTTTCTTCGCCTGCCTGCTGCTCGCCCTGGCAGGCGCCGTTCATGCCGCCGGCGGCACCGTGAAGATCGGCACGGTTGCATGGGCGGGTTACGGTCCGTTCTACGTGGCCGAGCAGAAGGGCATGTTCCGCAAGGCAGGGGTGGACGTGCAGCTCAAGATGTTCAACGACCCCGCCGAGATTCCGCCTGCCATCGCCGGCGGCTCCCTGCAGGGCGGCATGGTCACCATCAACCAGGTGATCGCCGCGGCGGTCAAGGGGCAGGTGCAGAAGATCGTCATGCCCATCGATTTCTCCAACGGCGCCGATGCCATCGTGGCGCCCGTCGCCATGAAGAGCCTTGCGGAGTTCAAGGGCAGGAAGATCGGCCTGGCCCAGCTCACACCCTCGGACATCCTGCTCGGTTACGCGCTGCGCTCGGCCGGCGTTTCCGATCGCGAGGTCACCTTCGTCAACATGGCGCCCGACGCCATTCCCGCCGCCATGACCTCCGGCCAGCTGGAGGTGGGGGTCACCTGGGAGCCCATGCTCTCGCAACTGCTGGCCATGGAGAAGGGCAAGCGCTTCAAGGTGATCTATTCGTCGAAGCAGGCGCCCGGGCTGATCGCCGACGTGCTGGTGTTCGACCAGAAGTTCATCGCCTCCAGTCCGAAGGAGATCGAGACCGTGGTGCGCGTCTACCTGCAGGCGCTGGACTGGACGCGCAGGAATCCGGACGAAGCGGCGAAGATCGTCGCCAGGGCCATGAGCATCAGCCCCAGGGAAGTGAAGGAACAGCTGCCCCTGGTGCAGAACGTCTCCGGCGCCGACATGCCGAAGGCCTTCGCCAAATCGGCCGACCCGCTCTCGTTCCACACCAGCGGGGCCATCACCAGCGAGATCCTCAAGGCGCGCGGGGAGATCGACCGGATCCCCGCGGTGAGCGAATACGCCGAGGCGAAGTTCGTCAACGCCGCGGCCGCCGGCAAGTAGGAGGGCGGCCGTGGCATTGCCGGTTCTGCGTTACCCCGATGCTCTGGCGCCCACCGCGGCGGCGCTGGGTTTCGTGGCGGCCGGCTATGCCGGCGGGATCGCGCTCATGGCGCTGGGCGGCTGGGCCGGCTGGCTTCCGGGGGTGCTGCTCACCGCCCAGGCCATGCTGATCGCCGCGTACATGATCCACGAGTGCGCCCACACTGCCGTGTTCCGCGAGACGCGCCACAACGCGCGACTCGGTCGCCTGCTCATGTGGGTGACCGGCGCCTGCTATGGCGATTACGAGGACGTGCGCGAGAAGCACATGCGCCACCACGTGGACCGCGGCGACGTGATCTTCCTCGACTATCGGCCCATCCTGCGACGCCACGGGTGGCTGAGGCGGCTCATCGAGGCGCTGGAGTGGGCGTGGATTCCGGCCATGGACCTGTTCATGCACGCGCTCATGTTCGTGCTGCCCTTCACCACGGCGCAGTACCGCCGCCTGCGCGCCCGCGTCATCGCGGTGGCGCTGATCCGCAGCTGCGCCTTCGCGCTGCTGGCGTGGGTCGCGTGGCCCGCCGCCGCCGGGTATGCCGTGGCGTACTGCCTCATGCTGGCGGTGCTGCGGCTCATGGACATGCACCAGCACACCTACGAGGTGATGATCACGCTGGGCACGGGCCGCAAGGGCCCGCCCGAAGGCTTCGACCGCGACTACGAGCACCGCAACACCTTCTCCAACCCCATGGGCCGCGGGCTCCTCAACCTTGTCACTCTCAACTTCGGCTTCCACAACGCCCATCACGTGCGGCCTGCGGAGCCCTGGTACCGCCTGCCCGGCCTCGATCGCACGCTGTTCCAGGGCGATGACGGTCAGGTGCTGCCCTTCGGCAACGTGCTGCGCTGCTACGCCCGCCACCGCGTGCAGCGGGTCATGAACGAGGACCACGGGGACATCAGCGTGGGCTCCGGTCCGGAGAAGGGGCTGGGCTTCGTGGGGGTGTACGGGGTGTCGTTCCTCACCGCGTACTGAGATGCAGTCGCGTCCTGCCGGTTGCCCTGCAGGGGCAACCGGCAGGACCTGAACCCAGGCCTCAGAGGGTCCCGCGGATCGCCAGCAGGAACATCTGCCGCATCTCGGCCGCGCCGGCGGGCCTTGGATTGCCGCCCGTGGAGGGATCGTCCACCGCCTCCGGCACCAGCGTCTCCACGTCGGACTCCTTCACCCCGAGCTCGGCCAGGGTGTGGGGGATGCCGATGTCCTTGCGCAGCGCCAGCACCCAGTCCTGGAAGGCCTGGAAGCCGGGGTTGGGCAGGCCGAGGTAGGCCGACAGGCGGGTGAGCCTGTCCTCGATGGCGGGCCGGTTGAAGGCGAGCACGTAGGGCATCACCACGCCGTTGGTCTCGCCGTGGTGGCTGTTGAAGCGCGCACCCACGGGGTGGCTGAGCGAGTGGATGGCGCCGAGGCCTTTCTGGAAGGCGGTGGCGCCCATGCTGGCGGCCGCGAGCATGTTCGCGCGCGCCACCAGGTTCGCGCCGTCCTTCACCGCCACGGGCAGCCACTCCTTGACGAGCCGCATTCCCTCCAGTGCCACGCCATCGGCAAGCGGGTGGAAGCCCGGAGCGCAGTAGGCCTCGAGGCAGTGGGCCAGCGCGTCCATGCCAGTGGCGGCGGTGATGCGCGGCGGCAGGCCGGTGGTGAGTTCGGGATCGGAGATCACGATCACCGGCATCATCTTCGGGTGGAAGATGATCTTTTTCAGGTGCGTCGCCTCGTCGAGGATCACTGCCGCCCTGCCCACTTCCGAGCCGGTGCCGGCGGTGGTGGGCACGGCGATGGTGGGAGCCACGCCGGCCGCGTTCACGCGTGTCCACCAGTCCTCGCGGTCCTCGAAATCCCACATGGGGCGGGTCTGGCCCCCCATGAGGGCGATGGTCTTGCCCACGTCCAGCGCGCTGCCGCCGCCGAAGGCGATCACGCCGTCGCAACCGGCGGCCCTGAACGCGGCCACGCCGTCGTCCACGTTCCGGCCCACCGGGTTCGGGCGGATGTCCGAGAACACCGCGTCGCCCAGCCCGGCCTCCTTCAGGGAGGCGAGCGCCCGGGCGATCATGGGCAGGGTGCGCAGGCCGGGGTCGGTCACCAGCAGCGGACGGCGCATGCCCGCGTCCCTGCAGGCGGCAGCGAGCTCAGCGCTGCGGCCCACGCCAAAGCGGATCGAGGTGGGATAGTTCCAGTTGCGGGTGAGTGCCTTGGCATCCATGGGGTCAGGTCTTTCTTCTTTCAGGTTTCGGGATATCCGCATGCCGGTGGAGACGGGCGACGCGGCCCGGTATGGCGCGCGGGCCGCGTGGGGCTAGCTCAGGTCCTGAGGCGCAAGTGGAAGCTCTTGGGCCGCGTGAGCGACTCGTAGCCCACGCGGGAGAGCGTGCAGCCGCGGCCGGAGTTCTTGACGCCGGTCCAGGCTAGCGCCGGGTCAAGGTAATCGCAACGGTTCATGAACCAGGTGCCGGTCTCCACACGCTCGCCGATGGCGATGGCGGCATCGGCGTCCTCGGTCCAGATGGCCGCCGTGAGGCCGTACTCGCTGTGGTTCATCAGCCGCACGGCCTCGTGGTCGTCCGAGACCTTCATGATGCCGATCACCGGCGCGAAGCTCTCCTCGGTCATGAGGCGCATGCCGTGGTTCACATC
This sequence comes from Burkholderiales bacterium, assembly GCA_044339985.1. Classification (GTDB taxonomy): domain Bacteria; phylum Pseudomonadota; class Gammaproteobacteria; order Burkholderiales. The sequence continues at coordinate 5,258 of JBIIUM010000072.1, forward strand.
CACCAGCACGCGCGGCGCCATGTAGGGCGTGCCGGGGCGGTCGGCGGGAAACCCGGCGGGGTCCACCAGGGAGCGGGCGCCCTGGGCGATGGCCTCGTCCACCTGGGCGCGGGCGAACTCCGCGGCGCGGGTGCGCACCATGGGCCCGAGGTTCACGTCCGTGCGGGTGGGGTCGCCCAGGTGGTAGGACCGGGTCAGCTTCACGAAACCGTCCACGAAGTCGTCGTAGAGCGCGCGGTGCACGTAGATGCGCTCGATGCCGCAGCAGGACTGGCCGGAGTTGAAGAACGCGCCGTCCACGAGGTTCTCCACGGCGTGGGCGAGGTCGGCGTCGTGGCGCACGTAGGCCGGGTCCTTGCCGCCGAGCTCGAGGCCGGCGTTGATGAAGCGTCCCGCGGCGGCTTGCACCACCGCGTGGCCGCCGGCCACCGAGCCGGTGAAGGCCACGAAGTCGATCGCGTCAGAGGCGATCATGGCGGCGGCCTGGTCGTGGGAGCAGTGCAGGTACTGGAACACGCCCTCGGGCAGGCCGGCGGCCTTGAAGGCCTCGTCGAACCGCTCCGCGCACAGCGGCGTCTGGTTGGAGTGCTTGAGGATCACCGCGTTGCCCGCCAGGATGGCCGGCACCACCGCGTTCACCGAGGTGAGGTATGGGTAGTTCCACGGCGCCATCACCAGCACCACGCCCAGGGGTTCGCGGCGGATGAAGCGCCGGAACCCCTCCTTGGGGCCGGCATCCAGGTCGGCCAGCGAGGCCTCGGCGATGGCGGCCATGTGGCGGGCGCGCTCCTCGAAGCCGCGCACCTCGCCGGGCGACTGGGAGAGGGGGCGGCCGATCTGCCAGGTGATCTCCTCGGCGATGGCCTGCTTCCTTGCCACGAAGGCGTCGATGAAGCGGTGCACGGCGGCGATGCGCTCGGGCAGCGGCACGCGCTTCCACGATTGCTGGGCGGCGCGGGCGCGCTCGAGGGTGGCGGCGATCGCGGCGTCGGTGGCGAGGGGGCGTTCCACGTAGACGCGGCCGTCCACGGGCGAGATGGTTTTCTGGAGCATGGGATGGGGGTCAGATGATTTCGAAGTAGCGGCTCAGTTCCCAGTCGGTGACGTGGCGGCGGAACTGGCGTTCCTCCCACTCGCGGGTGGCCGCGAAGTGTTCCACGAAATCGTCGCCGAACCAGTCGCGCGCCGCCTTGGAACCGCGCAGCCGCTGGGCGGCCTCCCACAGCGTGCCCGGCATGGCGGTGCGGGCGGGAAATTTCTGGTCGTAGGCATTGCCGGTGACCGGCTTGCCCAGCGTGAGGCGATGCTCGATGCCATACAGGCCCGACGCAAGCGCCACGGCCAGGGCGAGGTAGGGATTGGCATCGGCCGCCGCGATGCGGTATTCCACCCGCTGGCTCTTCTCCGAGCCCGGGATCACCCGCAGCGCGGCGGTGCGGTTCTCCACGCCCCAGGTGGCATTGGTGGGCGCCCAGTAGCCCGGCACCAGGCGCGAGTAGGCGTTCACGGTGCTGGCCACCATGCCCAGCCATTCGGGCATGAGGGCATGCTGGCCGGCCACGAAGTGGCGCATGGTGGCGCTCATGCGGTGCTCGGCGCCGGCGTCGTGGAACACCGGCCGGCCGGTGTTCGCGTCCTTGAGCGACACGTGGATGTGGCCGCTCTGGCCGGGCAGTTCGGGGTTCCACTTGGCCATGAAGGTGGCCATGCGCCCCTGGCGCTGGGCGTGGATCTTCACGAAGGTCTTGAACAGCACGCCCCGGTCGGCGGCCTCCAGTGCGTCGGACACCTCGATGGCCGCCTCCAGCACGCCGGGGCCGGTCTCCTCGTGCAGACCCTCGATGGGCATGCGCATGCGGCGGCACAGGTCGAGGGTCTCCTGGTAGTACTCGGCGCGCACCGTGTTGCGGATCACCGAGTAGCCGAAGAAGCCGGGGTCCATGGGAACCAGGTTGCGGTAGCCCTTCTCGCGCACCGAGTGGGGCGTCTCCTCGAAGACGAAGTATTCGTACTCGAGGCCTGCCATGGCCTCGAACCCCATGGCCCGCGCCCGGTCGAGCACGCGGCGCAGGACGCCGCGCGGGCAGGGGGCCGGGCGGGTCTCGTCGAACTCCGCCAGGAAGAACAGCATGCCCGGCTCGAAGGGAATGTCGCGGCAGGTCTGGGGCAGAATGCGCACGGCGGCATCCGGGTAGCCCGTGTGCCAGCCGGTGTAACGGGTGTTGTCGTAGAGCTGGTCGCTGGAATCCCAGCCCAGCACCACGTCGCAGAAGCCGAAGCCCTTTTCCAGGGAGCCGAGGAACTTGTCGCGCGACATGTACTTGCCGCGCAGGATGCCGTCGATATCGGTGACGCCCACCTTCACGTGGGTGAGCTGGCGCGCCTCGACGATCTGGCGCGCGTCCTGGATGGTTCTGACGTCTTCGGGTGTCATGGCTGGTTGTGCTCGCGGTCCGGTGTCGGAAAACGACGGGGCCCCGCGCCGCGGACCGGGCGGCGCCGGGCCCCGTGGCCCGGAAGCTCAGGCCCCGTCGAGCCCCGCCCTCTGCCGGGCCTTGACGGCGAAATCCTCCTCGGGCGAATACACCAGGCTCTTGCGCCCCACCAGCGCGAAATAGAACACGCCGATGGCGTACCAGATGGCCACCCCGATCACGCCGCCGCGATAGGCCGCGTCCTGGAACTGCATGTACAGGGTGACCAGGGCGATGACGATCACCACCGCGGCGCCGAACACGCCGAAGGGGCTTTTGTAGGGCCGGTCGATGTGCGGCAGGTTCTTCTTCAACAGGATGTAGGACAGCGCCTGCAGCGCGTAGGAGATCATGGCGCCGAACACCGCCATGTTGAGCAGCTGGGCGCCGATGAAGCCGCCGGCCGCCTCGCCCTTGACCAGGTAGACCGCCATCATCACCGCGAAGCCCAGCACCGCCCCCGTGATAAGCGCCACGTGGGGCACCTTGCGGGTGCCGTGGGTCACCGACAGCGCGGTGGGGAAGTACCCGGCGCGCGACAGCGAATAGATCTGCCGGCCGAAGGCGAAGATGATGGTGTGGAAGCTCGCGATCAGGCCGATCACGGCGCACAGCGCCAGCGCCTTGGCGGCGCCCGTGCCGTAGAGCGCGCGGAAGCCGTCGAGCAGCGGCTCTCCCGAGGCGCCCAGGTAGAAAGCGCCGCTCGCCTCGGGCTCACCGCCCTTCACGGGAATGCTGGAGTTGAGGAACAGCACCATGAATGCGGAGAACAACAGCGTGGCGATGCCCAGCAGCAGGCCGCGGGGCATGTCGCGCTTGGGATCGTGGGATTCCTCCGCGGCCAGCGGCAGCTGCTCGATGGCCAGGAACAGCCACACCGCGAAGGGCATGGCCGCCAGGATGCCCGCTGCGCCCAGCGGCAGGAAACTGCCGCCGCCGCCTGCCAGTTCCAGGATCTTGCCGTCGTCGCCCACGCCGATGTTGAGCGCCCAGCGGGAGAAGTCGAGCTGGCCGGAGAACAGCGCGCTCGTCCAGAACACCGCCAGCACCGCCAGCGCCAGCACCGTCACCAGCACCGACACCTTGAAGGACAGCTCCACGCCCACCAGGTTGAGGCCCACGAACAGCACGTACATGCCGATCCACCATAGCGGCTGCAGGGCGTCGGGGGTCTCGAAGATGCTGCCCAGGTAGGCGCCGATGAAGAACACGATCACCGCCGGGGTGATGACGTACTCGATGTTCTCCGCCAGGCCGGTGACGAAGCCGCCCCAGGGCCCCATGGCGCTGCGGGCGAAGGAGTACGCCCCGCCCGTGTGCGGCAGGGCGGGCGACATCTCCGCCAGGCAGAAGCACAGGAACACGTACATCAGGCCGATGATGATGGCGGCGAAGAACAGCCCGCCGAAGCCTCCGGCGGCGAGGCCGAAGTTCCAGCCCGAGAAGTGCCCGGATATCACCGCGCCCACGCCGAGGGCCCAGAGGGACCACATGCGCGCGTGCTTTCGCAACTGGCGCTTGGCGAAATACTCGCCGCCCGCCTCGTGGTACTCCACGTTGCCTACTTTTTTCGCTTCCATGGCTGCAGGGCCTCCATCGCCAGGGCTTCGGTGTCGTGGTTCGAGGGCGCTCCGTTGCCCGGCAAGGCGCGCCCTCTGGGCGGGGCGCTGCGAGTGCGACGGGTTGGCCGCGAGGCCCAGGTAGAGCGCCGGGACCCGTTGCCGGGCGGGGGGAGAGTATGTCGCAATGTCTTCGCTGGCGGCAACCGCGCGACCCGTGCGGGTATCATGGGCCGCGCCGTCCTCCGTCCCCGCCGCCATGTCCCACGCCCACCCCCTCATCGGCCTCACCACCTATGGCCGCAGCGCCGATAACCGCTACTCGCTGCCAGCGGAGTACCTCGACGCCGTGCGCCGCGCGGGCGGCACGGCGCTGCTGGTGGCCCCCGGCGAGCCGCGCTGGGAGCGGGTGCTGGAGGTGGTGGACGCCTTCATCCTCACGGGCGGCGGGGACATCGACCCCGACCGCTATGGCGGTCGTCGGGTGGACACCAACTACGGCATGGACAACGAGCGCGACCACTTCGAGCTGGAGCTGGCTCGCCGGGTGGTGGGCATGGAGATGCCCACCCTGGGCATTTGTCGCGGCGCCCAGATCCTGAACGTGGCCCACGGCGGCACGCTCATTGAGCACCTGCCCGACGAAACCGGCGAGGCGGTGGCGCACCGCGCCCCGCCACGGGAACCCACCGCCCATTGCATCCGCGCCCGGCCCGGCTCGCTGGTGGCGCGTGTGGTGGGGACCGAGGTGTTCGACGCGGCCTCCTGGCATCACCAGGCGGTACGGCGCGTGGCCCATGGCTTCGTGGTGAGCGCTTCGGCGCCCGACGGAACGGTGGAGGCCCTGGAGATGCCCGGCCACCCCTGGTTGCTGGCGGTGCAGTGGCACCCCGAGCTCACCGCTGCCACCGACCCCGCCCAGCAGCGGCTGTTCGACGCGCTGGTGGGGCAGGTGCGATCGGGCGCTGCATGAACGCCTGCGGGTGCATGACGATGTGGGCGGTGCCGTCGCAGGTCGGGCTCTTCAGACGCAACACCACCTGCCCCTTGCCACTGCGCCTCGGGCGCTCGTTGCCCAGCGCCGGGCGGGTGATGGTGCGGCACAGCCGTTCGAGTGCCTTGCGCTGGTGGCCCGCCAACCGCACCGCGGCGTCCAGGCTGAAGCCGTGTGCAACGGCGCACAGCACTGTCCGGGGCTTCTCCTCCAGGCCTGCCACCGTGCGCGGGCTGAGCACCTTCTGTCCAGCGCGCAGGACACCTCGGGCGGGGCGCGGCCGGCAAGCTCAGGCACCCTTATGCGTGCTTGCGCCGAGACAGCCTAGAATGCCTAGCGTCGGCCGTCTGGCGTCGGGCTCGCGCGGGACGGCGTCAACAAGTCGCGACAGCTGGCAGAGCAGACGTGTATCGGGTCTGTTCGCTCATGGAGCCGACCAAAGTCATTCAAGCGAGGGACAGCAAGATGACAGTGGACAAGGTGATCGTCACCAACCGCTCGGAGCTGCAACGCAAGTACTCGACTGGCCTGCCGCGGATCGACGAGGCGATCCGGCGATTGATCGCAGCGGACAAGAAACGTGGAGTTATCACGCTGCTCGTCGCCATCGACTCGGCGAGCGACATGCGAGCTGTCAAGGGCTCTGCCGTGACCAGGCCCACGGATCAGCGCACGGTGAAGGGGGCCATCGATGCGGTATGGACGGCCTACACGCCGCACTACTTGTTGATCCTGGGCGCCACCGACGTTGTCCCTATGCAGACGCTGCGCAATCCAGCCAGCGGCGACGGCGACAGGAATGTGCCGAGCGATCTGCCGTACGCCTGCGCGGCGCCCTACAGTGCACAGCCTTCCGACTTCCTCGGGCCCACACGCGTAGTTGGTCGACTACCCGACCTCGTGGGCGGCGGCGACCCCGCTTATCTGGTCGGGCTACTGGGCACTGCCGCGCGCTATCGAACCCGGCCCAGTGAGCAGTATGCGCGCTACTTCGGCTTGTCAGCGCAGGTCTGGCAGGCCTCGACCGCCTTGAGCCTGAGCAAAGTGTTCGGCAATGCGAGCGCGATGCTTACCACGCCGCCCGGTGGTCCGAAATGGCCCGATGCGCCGCTCGCATTCCGTACTCACTTCATCAACTGTCATGGTTACCCCAACGCTCCCGAGTACTACGGGCAGCCACCGGGCAAGGAAGAGTATCCCGTCGCGCATGAGGCGAAGAGGCTGAAGCGCAAGGTCAGCAACGGGACGGTGATTGCGGCCGAGTGCTGCTACGGTGCGCAGCTTTACAACCCCAAGGACAGCGGCGGTCAGGCCGGCATCTGCAGCACCTATCTGGCGGACGGAGCCTACGGATTTTTCGGCAGCACCACGATCGCCTACGGGCCGAGCGAAGGCAACGGCCAAGCCGACCTCATCTGCCAGTTCTTCCTCGAGGCAGTACTCGCCGGCGCTTCGCTGGGCCGCGCGGCACTCGAGGCGCGCCAGCGCTTCGCCGCGCTCTACACGCACCTCGACCCCACGGATCTCAAGACCCTCGCTCAGTTTTACTTGCTCGGTGATCCTTCGATCCATCCAGTCGCGACGGTTCCCCATGCGCTTGCGCGCACGAAGACCTTCAAGAGCACGTTCAAGCAGGCGAAGACCACGCCGGGTGCGCGCGCCTTCCGTCGCGAGCGACTGGCCCGCACGGGGACCAATCTGCAGCAGTCGCTGGGCGCCGCCAAGCCGATCCGTGCCCGCTCGCCTGCTTACGTGACGCGCGTCTTGAACGCCGCCGCCAAGGAGTCGCGGGTCACGGAGTTGTCGCGACAGTCCTATGCTGTCACCTTCCCCAGGACCGCCTCCAGCGGTGGCATGAGGCAGTTTGCCGCCACCCGCCGCGCGCGATCGGTCCACACGCTGATCGGAGAGAAGGTCGGATCGGACAAGGTGAAGCGCGTGGTCGTCCTGGCTGCGACGGTGCAAGACGGTGTCATCGTGCACATGCGCCGGGTCCACAGCCGATGAGCGTCCGCGGGCGCGTCGCACGCAAGCGCGTATCGATGGGCTCGAAGAGCGAGCATGACGCGCTCGTACTGGTGACTGCCGAAGGCGAGGAATACAAGCTGCGCCGCCAGGGAGGCAATCCCTTCCGCGACCCCGCGCTCGATTCACTCGAAGGCAAACAAGTCGAATGCGAGGGCATCGTGCGCGACGCCCAGCTCATCATGACCAGCTGGAGCGTACTGGACTGAGCGCAATCCGGCCGGCCGGGTCGCGTGGCTGCGGGACGAGTCACCAGGCAACCCCCCCCTTTTTCCGGGGATGTGGAGGTAGAACTACCCGGCCATGGCCAGCCGCTGTTTTGGTGTGATGCCGCCCAAGGCCATGTCTGGGCGTTCGTGTCTGTTGGACCACACCCGGCGGGTGGCGTAATCCTGCACCTCTGCCAGGGTGACGACGTGGCACTGCGCCAGCCACTCGTATCGCACCGTGCGGTTGAAGTGCTCAACGTAGCCGTTCTGCTATGGTTTGCCGGGCTGGATGTACTCGATGCGGATGCCGCGCCGGTGCGCCCAGGCCTGTCGTTCGGCGCGGATGTGTTCCGGGCCGTTGTCGCAGCGCAGGACCGCAGGTCGGCCGCGCCATTCTATGACCTGCTCCAGACTGCCCATCACCTGCGGCGCCGGCAGCGGGAAGTCGACGTCGATCGCCAGCGCCTCACACACAGAAAGTCGGACACCCCCTTGACGGCCCGATTCGACGGATTGCCGACTTCGGGACACGCATCAGGCCGACCAAGGATGCACGACGTTGACGCCCGTGCCCGCAAAGTCGATGACGTTGCGAGTGGCCAGTTCTCCACCGCAGGCCATGACAACCGCCGCGATCTGTGCGTCGACCTGCGAGATGGAACGTGCCGCTCGCCGTCTTGCTGCAGCGATTTCCGCCTGTGTCACCGTCGTGGTGAACAGCGTGACGATCGGGCGCTTCGCGCTCCACGCCGTCACGCCGGGG
>JBIIUM010000282.1:0-3617 GCA_044339985.1 Burkholderiales bacterium
AGGGTAAGGGCCAGGGAGGTGACCTCTGCACGGGTATCTTCCGGTGCGAGGCGCACCACATAGCGCCCGTCACCCTCGCGTAGCGCCTCATCAAAGCGGCTGTCCGCGTCTTCGGGCAGCAGCACACTGCCGGTGGCCCGTTGCCAGAACTCATGAACCGATGCCGGAAACAACTCACGCAGGCGGCGCGCCTCTGTTTCCAGGGAAAGCCCCCCGTAATCAAAGGCCCTCGCAGGCATGGCGACCAGCAGGTACAGAAGCAGGTAGTAGCGGTGCAACATCGCTCAGGGGAGGTGGGAAAGACCTTGGCATGCACTATAAACTGACCGCATGTGCGGCCGGTATTGCCTCGATGAAAATCCCCAGGTTCTGGCGCAACGGTTTGCGCTCGCTGCAGCGCCGCGCTACCAGCCGCGCTGGAACATCGCCCCCGGCACGGTGGTCCTGGCTATCCATGCCGACGACGCGGGCCGCAAGGTCGAGGCCATGACCTGGGGCCTGGCGCCACGGTGGGCGCGGCGCGCGGGTCGCCTCCCCCAGCCCATCAACGCCCGCGCCGAAACCCTCGCCCAGCGCCCCATGTTCCGGGCTGCGTTGCACCGCCATCGCTGCATCCTGCCCGCCTCGGGGTTCTACGAATGGCAGACCCTGCCCGGCGTTGGCGGCGCGCGGCCACGCAAACAGCCCTGGTACGTGCAGCCTTCAGCCGGCGGGGTGTTTGCGCTGGCAGGGCTGTTCGAACCCGGCGAAGCGGGCGAACCGGCCAGTTGCTGCATCGTCACCACCGATGCCAACCCCGCCATGGCCCCGATCCACGACCGCATGCCAGTGCTGCTCGATGACGCGGCGGTGAAATGCTGGCTCGATCCTGGCGCCGATGCCCGCGAGGCCGCCGCGCTGCTGCACCCTTGCCCCGCAGGGTGGTTGTCGATGCATCCCGTGAGCACGGCGGTGAATGCCGCTCGCGCCGAGGGAGCCGCGCTGATCCAGCCCCTGCCACCCGCGGGGTAAACTCCCGCCCGCGCAACACTCACCAGACCGAATTCCCTGGAGACCCGTTTCATGGCCAACGCCGGCGACGCCCGCACCATTCACTATTTCTTGACGCCGGTGTCGCCCTGGACACATTTCGGCCACGACCGCATCCGCCGAATCGCCGCGCGGGCTGGGGTGGCGCTGCTGACCAAGCCCGTGGACTTCGGCAAGGTCTTTGCCGTCTCGGGCGGTTTGCCCCTGGGACAACGTGCGCCGCAGCGACAGGCCTACCGGCTTCAGGAGTTGGCCCGCTGGCGCAGCTTCCTTGGCATCCCCATTCACATCCACCCTCGGTTCTTCCCCGCCGACGCCACCTTGGCCATGCGCGCCATCGTGGCAGCCGCGCCCGCCGGCACGGCTGCTCAGCTCGACCTCGCCGGCGCGCTGCTCAAGGGCTGCTGGGAAGAGCAACGCAACGTGGCCGACCCGGCCACGGTTGCCGCCCTCGCTGATGCCTGCGGGCTGGACGGCGCGGCACTGCTGCAAGCCGCCGCCGCGCCGGACGCGCAGGCGGCCTGCGATGCCTTCACTCAGGAGGCCATCGACCGGCAGGTGTTCGGAGCCCCCACCTACGTGATCGGCGACCAGCTTTTCTGGGGTCAGGACCGGCTGGATTTCGTGGCACGCCACCTGGGCGTATCCGCCGACTGAACGCCCTGCGAACCCGGTCCGCCGCCAGAGCACCCCATGAACGCACCTCTTGAGCCGCCGCGCCTGTCGGTGCTCGACCAGAGCCCCATCATCGAGGGCCATTCCCCAGCCGAGGCGGTGCGGCAGACGGTGGAACTTGCCCGTCAGGCCGAGGCGCTGGGCTACCACCGCATCTGGCTTGCCGAACACCACAACATGCGCGGCCTGGCCGACCCCTGCCCGGAGATCCTGCTGGCGAGAGTGGGTGCCGCCACCTCGCGCATCCGCATCGGGTCGGGCGGCGTGTTGCTGCCCTACTACAGTGCTCTCAAGGTGGCCGAGGTGTTCCGCATGCTCGAGGCGCTGTTTCCAGGCCGCGTGGACCTGGGCATCGGCCGGGCGCCCGGCACGGACATGCTCACCAGCCAGGCGCTATTCCAGGGCGCGAACTACGACTTCAACCAGTTTCCAACCCATGTGCAGGAAACCGTGGCGCTGCTCGACAATGCCCTGCCCGCGGACCATCCCTACGCGGGCCTGCGCGCCATGCCCACCAGCGAAGGCACCCCCGAGGTCTGGCTGCTGGGATCTTCCGACTACTCGGCCCGGCTGGCCGCGTGGCTGGGGCTGAGCTTCTCCTTTGCACACTTCATTTCCGCCCACGGCGGCGACGCCGTCGCCCGCCTGTACCGGCGCGATTTCCGGCCCTCGGCGCGGCAAGCCGCGCCTGCCGCCATGCTCACGGTGTTTGCCCTCGTCGCCCCCACCCGACAGGAGGCGGAGCGGCGCGCCGCACCCATCGACCTGCGCAGGCTGCAGATGGCCCGCGGTTTCGACGCACCGGTGGCCACGGTGCAACAAGCACTGGCACGGGAGTACTCGGCGGCCGATCGTGCCATCATCGAGCGCGAACGCGCCCGGGCCATCATCGGCACCCCCGACGACGTGCGCGGACGCATCCTGGAACTGCAAGCGGCCTTCCAGGCGGACGAAGTGATGGTCCTCACCATCACTGGCGACTACGCCCACCGGATGGAGTCCTATGCCCTGCTGGCCGAGGCCTTCGGGCTGGCGCCTGCGGCAACCGCCACCACTCAGCGCGGCCTTGAAGCCTTTCGCCACCCTGCACCTGACTGACGCCCCCCGTGAGCCCGCGCCAGACGGCTCACAAGTGCGCGTCCTGCTGCGCCTCGACCGTGGGGGCATGGCGCAATTCCTGTTGCCGGCCGGCGCGGTATCGGTGGCCGTGGCCCATCGCAGTGTGGAAGAGATCTGGCTGATCACCGCGGGCACCGGCCAGATGTGGCGCGGCACGGCGCGGCACGCCGAGATCGTGCCTCTGTCTCCCGGCACCTGCATCAGTATCCCGGCAGGTACCGGCTTCCAGTTCCGCGCGGCGCCGGGTGAACCGCTGGTGGCGGTGGCGGTCACCATGCCGCCTTGGCCCGGCGGCGGGGAGGCAGTGCCCGTGACGGGGCCCTGGACCGCCTCGTCCGCCTGAAGGGGCCGGGCGAGGCTGCAGGTCAGGACGCGGCTGCGCCGGCAATGCGCTCGGCGATGGCCAGCATCCGGTAGTACGACCTCACCACCGGCAGCTCGATCAATTCGCCATCCACCACCACCAGACCGGTGGTGCTGGTTTCGTAGGCGTGTACCACGCGGCGCGCCTTTTCAACCTGCGCGGGCGCGGGCGAGAAGGCGGCATTGATCACCGCGATCTGCTTCGGATGAATGGATGCCTTGCCGGTGAAGCCCAGGGCCGCGCAGGCGGCCGCCTCCCGAGCCAGCCCGTCGGCGTCATCGAGGTTCAGCCACGGCACATCGAGCAGGTCGATGCCAGCGCTGGCCGCCGCATGCACCAGGCGCGAGCGCGCGTACAACAGCGGTTCCCAGGATTTCCGGCAGCGCAGCTCGGCGCTCAGGTCCACCGCACCGAGGATCATGGAATCGAT
>JBIIUM010000073.1:0-13268 GCA_044339985.1 Burkholderiales bacterium
AGGGACACCTGGGCGAAGCCGCCCCGTCCAATGAAATCCGTGCCCAACAGCAGTTCCCGCGGCCCCGCGCCAGACACACCTCCGATCCGGATCGCCGATGTGGAGATGGAAAGTGACCCGCCGCCACGCACGGCGTGGCCGCGCAACTGCGCCCCGAGTTCGAGCACCGATTGCTGGGCATCGCTGTCTCCCAGCCCGATCCGTCCGGTGGACAGGGAAATGGAGCCAGCGCTTCCAGGCGTGGTTGTGCCGCTTCGGGCCAGCACCGCACCAGCGGATACGTCCAGCACGGCCCCTGTGCCGAGTCGTAGATCCGCGGCCGATGACAGGGAAATACGGCCCCCGTTGGGCACGAGGGGATCCGTTCCCAGCCCAGGCGCGACCACGGGCGAATCATTGGTCCAGAGGCCGGCGGCGTCGAGCTTTACCCCTGGGGCGATGCTGACCGTGTAGTCAGCGGGATTGACGCCGCCTCCCGCCACCTCCCGGGTACTCAGCGAAATGAGGCCACCTGCGACCCGCACATCGCCCGCCACCGCAATCCGCCGGGCGGTCACGGCGAGGGATCCGCCGGGCTGCAGGGTCACTGCGCCGTCTTGAGCCACCGCCACGCGGTCATTGGAGTACACGGATAGACGGGAGAAACCACCTCGGCCGAGTGCGCCAGAATCGATCTGGACCAAGCCTGCACGGCCAGGATCGAGCGCATCGGAGGCTGCGAAACCGGACGCCAGGCGATCCACCGCGCCACGGAGTTCGACGGCACCGAGCCGGAAGTCCAGCGGGCCGCCCCCGCTCGCCGCCTCACCGAGCACCAGGGTGCCACCAGCCGGCCGGCTGGCGAGCGAGCGCTGGTCCCCGCCGGGCAGCGCGACGCCGCGCAAATCGCCGTCCAGAACCAATGAGCGCGCATTCAGGGTGATGGACCCGGCCGACTGCCCCTGCACGTACCCCGGCTGGAAGTTCCTGGCGCGCCCCGCCTCATACGTCACCAGGCTGCCCCATTTCTGCGATCCCACGACGTAGCGGTCCGCGAAACCCGTGTAGACGCGGTCGGGCTGCGCTTCGCTCAGGCCATAGACGCGCCCATCCGCACCGATGAGGCGGGTCTCGGCGGCAAGTCCGTCCGTGTAGCGGATGGAGCCACCGGACACGTCCACAAGACTGCCCTCGCGGAGGATCACGTCGCCCTCCGATCGAAGAGTCACCGAGCCACCCGTGGCCGTACGCTCGCCCACCGAGCGCCCGATCTGCCCAACATAACCGGCAACGTCGGCGAGCGGCGTGCCGCGCCGCATGTCCACGGTCACCGCCTCGCCGCGCAGGAAGGAGTTGCGCTGCACCGGCGCATCCCGCAGCTCGTTACCGCGCAGTTCGACCCTGATGAAGTTGCGCTCCACCGGGACGGTCTCGCCAGCGGTGCCTGCCACATCGATGCGCGCGCCCCGATCGAGGTAGATGCGGGTACCCGCTCCCGCCGGGCCCAGCCCGAACTCCTGCCCTTGCTGCGCGGAGGCCAGTACGATGCCGCCGGGCGCGCTCACCAGACTGTCGCGCTGCAGAACGATGGTCTTGCCCGTCAGGTCGATACTGGAGCGGGTGAAGCCCTGGGCGTCCTGGGTGGTCTGGCGGTCCGCCGACTCCGGCGACACGGCCGTGATGCTGTCCGGGCCCAGAACCAGCGCCCCGCCGCGGGTGCCGCGGGGGACGTTGACCGTGCCCACCACCACCGTGGCCACCTCACCAGCGGCGTTACCCGCGCTATCGCGAGCCTGCAAGTACACCGAGCCGTTCAGGCGCACCGACGTGGTCGCGCGCACCTGGCCCTGCTGGTTCACGGCAAAGGCGGCCAGGGTGGCATTACCGCGCTCGGCCAGCACCCGCCCGAGCGCAGCGTTGGTGACCTGCCCGCCCACCGGCGCACCGCCACCGGCGGGGTAGAGCGGATCCACCTCCACGAGAAAACCCCGCATCGTGGAATCCAGCGGCGCCGTCAGGTATACCCGCGATCCGGCCGCCAGGATGGTCTGGCCCTCGGGGGTGGTGATGGAGCCCTGGTTCACCACCCGCGGGGCGAGCAACATGACCCGCCCGCCGGTGCTGGCGGCGATGCGTGCGCCAGGCTCGACCTCCACCACGCTCGCCTGGTACTGCTGCTCGGTCCCGCCCCAGGTGAAGGCCGCCGTGCCGATGGACAGGGACAGCAGGCCCTTGGTGAACGCGTCGTCACGGATCTCCAGGGACGAGGCGATGAACGACCCCGTGTTCACCTGGGCAGTGCCCTTGAACACGATGCCGTTCTGGTTGATGAGGTAGACATCGCCGTCCGCCCGGATGCGCCCGGCGATCTGGCTCGGGACGAGGTCGAAGATCCTGTTGAGCGCCACCCAGTTGGCGTTGCCCTTCTGATCGAATACCACTTCATCGCCGGCCCGCAGATTGAACTGCCGCCAGTTGAGCAGCGCGCGCGCCTGGGTCTGCAGGATGGTGAGCGAGGTGCTGGTGGAGCGGCTGGAGTCGATGGAGGCACCCAGCCAAGCGAGGGCCTCGTCGGGCACGAGGCCCTCCGGGGTGGCCGCCGTGGCGGCCGCGCCGCAGCCCAGCAGCGCCGCGGCCAAGGCAGCCCGGTACGCACGGCGAAGCCCGCGCCGCCCCCCACCCAGGCACTCGGCCACGGGCACGAGCATCCCCGAAACGCGGTGCCTGATGAGGCGGTAACGGTTCGCGTTCATGCCCTTGGTCAGAATTCGTAAGCCACTCGTGCATGCAGCCGCGGGTCGCCGCGGCGGGTCACCTGGGCGTCATGCATGGGGACGCCGAAGTCCACCGCGGCGGCGAGCCGCTGCTCGGAGCGCAAGCGCAGCCCGAACCCCACGCTCCACAGCTCGAAACGGGTCTGCTGCTCCGGCAAGGGCTGCTTGATTCGAAGCACGGCTGCGTCGGCGAAGGCGTGCGCCGTCAGTGTGATTCCAGTGCGCTTCAACAAGCCCGCCGCGGACGGTGAGCGCCACTCCGCGGTCACCAGGCCGCCATCGTCGCCCGCGGCCTCCGCCTCGTAATACCCGCGCACCGTATCCACGCCGCCGGCGTAGAACTGCTCGGTGTTGATCACCGGCCCGCTGGCCGTCTGCACCATCACGCGCCCGTAGAGGCCATGCCCCGCGGGCAGCGACTGCAGGCGCGACAGCTCCGCCCGCAGCACAGCGAAGTTGGCGCGGGCGCCCGAGCGGCGTTTCTCGAACTCGGCATCCTCGTTACCAAGCAAAGGTCCGCGCGGCGCCAGGGTGGCGCCCAGAGACCCCCGCGTGACCCCCTTCAAGCCCTGGCGTGCGGCGGAATAGGACAGGGCGACGGGCATATACGTGATGGGCGTCTGCGCCGAGGTGCCCGCCGTGAAGCGCAGATCCTCGAGGAAATCCTTGTAATCAATCCCCGCGGAAAACGAGTGAGTGAAGACGTCGCTCGCCGATCGCAGCGGCGCAATGGCGCGCAATCCGGCGATGTTCGCATCGCCCACCACGGTGATGCCGCCCACCGAGGCCACATTGCTGCGCGACAGAATGCCGTAGAGCGCCAGCACCACGCGCGATCCGGGCAGGCGGGCCACGTAATTGCCCGACATGACGCGCACCTGCTGCGGGTTTTCCGGCGCAGCCAGGTAGAGAAACGAGACGCTGTGGTCGCGCCCCCAGAGGTTGTCGTGGCGCAGCGACGCGGACAGCCGCAAGGGCTCGGTGTTGAGCGTCTGGCGGTTGTTGATTTCCACGGAGCCGTGCAGCGGCGAGGCGTCGGTGACCTTTGCCTCGATCTCCACCGTGCCGGGCATCGCGCCCGCCTTGAGCACCGGGGTAACCGACCGGCCCGCCTGCTGGTTGAAGTTCGCCATATCGCGCTGCACATCGGGAAAGTTCGGCACCTCGCCCTCCCGCACCGCGCCAAGGCTCTTCCGGATGTAGCCGGCCGACCAGTACCGCGCACCCGACACGCGCAACCGGTCCACGGTGGCCTCCACCACATCCAGCACAACCACACCGCCAGCCACCTTCTGCTCGGGAATGTTCACGAGCACCGTGAGAAAACCAGCGCGGTGGTAAGCGTCCTCGAGCGCCGCCCGGGCGGCCTCCACATCGTCCAGGGTGCGGCCCCGGCCCAGGTGTGGATAGACGGCGCGCTCCACCTCCAAGGCCGGCAGCACCGAGTTGCCCTCGACGCGGTACTCGAGAACATCGAAGCGGACCCCGTCGCCCGACGCAGCAGCGTCGCTGGTCTGACCAGCGGCGGGTGCACCGCCGGCCAGCAGCAGGCACAACGCTACTACGCCTGCACGGCCGCCAAGGCGTGCCCTACCAGTTGGGCGTGACATCCGGGTTCTCCAGGGAAAAACCCGGCCCCTCTCACGAGGAACCGGGTCTGCCGACGCGCCGGCAGTCGCCGCCGCCCTCGGCGGCGACGTGCCGGTCAAGCCACGCTCACGGCTGGGGGAACAGCCGCTGCAAGGGAGAGCAGGTGTTGCCGTTGCGCGTACCGAAGGCCACGTTCGCCGTCGGGGGGGCGTAGGTGGGCGGAAGCGCTGCCACGGCAGTGCTGGTGTTGAAGGCAGGATCGCCCACACGCTTGATGAATTCGTTGATGAAATCCAGCTTCAGGCCTGTGGGCACAGAGACTGCGTCCCCATGCTCGTTGGTCACCGCCACCTTGCGGCGCTGGAGGGTAAGCTCCACCGCAAAGTCATAGCGACCGTCGACCAGGTTCGCCTTGCTCGGCGCAAGGCCGGTACCTGGACCGTGGGACACGACCTGACCGCCTGACGACGAGGCCCGCGCATCGAAGATGCCCGCGCCGTCCAGCATGCGGAAACTCCAGCCCGTGGTGGGCGCCGTGGTGCCGGTTCCGGACGTGGCGCTCGAAGCGCTGTCGAGCGACAGCACGCCGATGGCGCGGAAGGGCAAGGTGCTGTTGGAGAACTTGATCTGGTAGGTCTTGCCGTCATCACCCACGAAGGTGTGGTCGGTGTTGCTCTGGGCACGGGTCAGACAGTCACGCACGTTGCCGGAGGTGGAGTTCTCCACCACGGTGTACCCTGCCGTGGGGTCGATGACCACGGGATCGGACGGGGTTCCACTGCCGCCAACGACGCCGAAGCTGTTGTCCACCATGCGGGCCGGCGCCGAGCTGCCGCCAGCGGCTGTCTGGCAGGGGAAGTTGCTGAAGAACCAGTTGTAGGAGGTCTGCGTTCCCGAGCCGTTCACGCGGCGGCACACCACCACCTGGGTATTGCCCGTGGTGATGGTGGGGTCCACCTGCTTCCAGTCGAATACCACGCCATTGAGCATGGAACCGTAGTCGCCGCGGCTCAGGTGGGTGGTGAAGGGCACGGAGTTGGTGGCCACGAAGCCCATCATCAGAACGTTGGCGGGCTTGATGTCGAGACGTCCCACTTCGGCAGTGGTGAGCTGGTCCTGGCCGAACTCCACGTTGAATGGAGCCTTGAAGAGGGCCGGTTCCACATCGGAGACGCCGAAGTCGGACACCTCGCCGGCGTTGGTGGGAGCACCATGGCCGGTGAGGCCCGGATCGATCCCCTTCTCGGCACAACGGTAGATGCTGGTGTTGAGCACGCAGGTGGATGCGGTCATGTTGAGCGTGGCCACGCGCTGGGCACGGGCCACGGGGTTCACGCCCCACACGGAACCGCCCTTGGAGCGCTTCACGAACAGCACCTTCTTGGCACGCAGGCTCGCCGGGATGGTGCTGTCGTTCTTGGTGGTGCCATAAAAGGCGCGGTACAAGCGGCCGTCGTCGGCGAAGTTGGTCGGCGTGCCGTTGTCGTCCTGGAAGGTGTAGAAACCATTGCTGTCGAACAATTGCCCCGCGATGGATGCAAGGAAGTTATCCGGCGCGGTGGCACCCGTGAGGAAGACCTTCAGGTCGGGCGTGTCGTAGGGGCCGAAGGTAGGCGTCTGGGCCTGCGCCTGGGACGCGAAGGCACCGCAAACCACGGCCGCAGCCGAGGCAATCTGTTTCATCTTCATGGCAAATCTCCAGAAAGTTGTGGGGTGGAGGGCGCGACAGCACCGGGGGCGCCGCTGAGGCACCCCGCACTTCCACCATCGGGTAAGGGGCAAGCGTTACGCGCGCTTCGCGCCGCGACGCACCGCAAACCCCAGGCCCATCAAACCGAGACCCAGCATGGCGTAGGTGCTCGGCTCAGGAACTGCCGCCACCGTGAGGGTGTTGGTGCCCGAGTCGAAGGAAGCCTGGAAGGCGTTGCCGGCGAACGTGGGGATGGACAAGGTGCCGGCCGTGGCCTGGTTGGGTTGCGAAATCAGGTAGAAGCTGGCCGTTTGCGCGATGCCCACGGAATTGTCCGTGCCGGCAGGCGCTTTCCCGCTGAAGGTCGTGCCCCACAAGGCACCACCGGCATAGGCGGCGGTGTCGGTGGGCGTGGTGATGGCCGACAGGTTGTCGGTGGCGTCGCCGTGGGCTGGCAGGGCGTTTTGGCCGCCGACGAAGACGTTGAAGGCGGATCCGAGGTTCGTCATCACGGTAGTGGAGTAGCCGGTATCGGGGATCGTTCCACCGGTGGTCAGGAAACGACGCCCACCCGAAACATCACCCGCAGTGATGTTGTACGTGAGCAAAGGCAGGTTTGAGGCGGAGGTACCGGAAAGGAAGGTGGTGAGGTTCGCATCCGGCGTGAACACCCAGGGGTTGCTCGTGCCTGCCAGGAAGGAATCCATGGTGATGCCGAGATCTCGGGTATAGGCGCGTTCACCGTTGAAATCGAACACCGTGAAGAACAACTCGCCGTTGCCGCCGAGGGTGATGTCGGCGAACGCGGGGCCCGCCAGGGCGGAGGCCACCGCCGCCACCATGATCTGTCGCTTGAGCTTCATCCAAGTCTCCTAAATGTTTTGAAGCAGGTCTTGCTGTCCCGCAGGGCTACCGACGTCGCCAGCCCATGATCGGACGCTGCGAACAGACCACTTGCCGTTGTTTCCGGTGGCAACCGGCCTGTCCCCAATGACGATACCCATGGGCCTTTACAGGCTGTCGGTGCCGCCACACGCGATTCGTGGTCTCATCCGCCTATGGCGCCAACCCGGGCGGAACTGGATCCACTTTTTCTGGTGCGCAGGTTAAGGGACGAACATGGACGTTTCTTTTCCTCAGGTGCTCGCTGGCATGGTCATGACGGACTATTTCCGGCCGATTTCGGGCACGCGCCCCAGGGCTTGGACCTGCCACCTCGCGAGAAAGTAGTCCGTTCGGATCAACCAGACCCGCGATGGCGAAATGAAAAGGCGCCTCGACGCGATCCCGCCGAGCCGCGGCGCCGCGGTCAACGGGCGATGTTCTTGATGATGTTCAGCAACAGGCCCTTGGCCACCGCCTGAGCCCGGTTCTGGACGTTGAGCTTCTTGAACATCTTCTGGATGTGGTTCTTCACCGTCAGCGGGCTGATGTTCAGGATGTGGCCGATCTCCTGATTGCTCTTGCCATCCCTCACCCACTGCAGGATCTCCGCCTCGCGCACGGTGATCAGCCGATCCGCCGGTTCCGCCTCGGCCGTGAGGTCGCGCTCATTGGCGAGCATGCGCACGAAGGCCGTGTAGATGTATGGCGTGAGAATCTCCAGCATGAATCCCAGCCGCGGCGAGACGGGTTGAGGCATGTTCGCGAAGCCGAAGAACGAACTGGAAGCGCCTTCGAGCATGGGGATGCCGTGAAGGGCGAAGTTCGGGAAGGCATGCCGCAGCAACGCGCCCTGGAAGCGCCGATACAGCATCGCGTCGCGATCCGAATTGCAGATGGTGAGCGGACGTTCGCCGCCCTCGGCCCAACTCCGGATCGCCTGGACCATCAGGCCGGAGTGCGTGTCGCGCAGGCCCTCGGAGTCCTGGTGCGGCAGCGGGTAACTGGCGAAGTGCTCCACCACGAGGGACCGCCGCGCGAAGTCGCCGTGCACGCACACCATCACCTCGTGGGGAACGAGGCTCTGCAACTGGCCCTGGGACCACAGAAAGAACTGGCTGCGCCGGCGCACCTCCAGCGACGACAGGGCGACGTGCAACAACCGCTCCGCCTCGCGCTCATCCATCGCGGTGGTTTTGTCCATGGCGGCCTAGGCGAGGTGGGCGGCGTTGCCCAATGGCGTGGCGCCTGTGGGCACGGTTTTCATCGATCGGGAGGCACTTGCAGCGGCGGCAAGGTCGCTGCGCGGCTGCACGCCACGAACCGGAGCCCGCTGGACGCGAAGCAGCGGGTCAATTCCGCGCTGGTGGCCACGTCGCGCAGCGCCGAGCAGCGCTGCAGGTCGGTCAGGCGCTGGGCGTCGCAGCGGGCATCGGAGTCCTTTGAGCGTGGCGGCAAGGCGCTGGCCGGATCCTGCGCAGACGCCGCCGCGGCGCTCTCGACCGCCTGCGCGACCGTTCCCGCGGCACCGGGCGCGCTGGCAAGGGCGGCTGATGCCGCCGCGCCCGTCACCACGAACCGCCAGTCACGGTACGTGGCCGCGGCGGCGAACTCGGCCAACTCGGTGTCGAATCCCGCGCGGCGGAACGGCACACCTTCCGCACGGCTGTGCACGCCGATGATGCGGCCCGCGGCGAGCACGAGCTCCCAATCGGCCCGGCCCGTCATGGGATCGGCATAGATGCGCCGCAGGTGGCGGCGAACCACGGGCAGACGCCGGTCTTCCAGCAGCGCCTCGAGGGTGGGCGGGTGCTCGGGCGCTCCGGGAGAGTTCGCCAGGTACGAGGCTATGGCGGCGCGGATCTGCGTCCCCGCGAACAGCAGTTCGGTCTCGCGTTCCCGCTGCGCCTGATGGCGCCACGCCTGCCCGGCCCCGGCCAGGACGAAGCCAAGCATCGCCACCAGCACCAGGACGCCCACGTACGTGAACCCCGCGGACCGGCCGCGCCTCATGGCGGCGCCACCGGGGCGGAGCGCGCGTGGCGGGCGGGCAAGAGCGCAGCCGTGTCGGCGAAATCCGCCAGCCTGCCGGTGCGGTCCTGAATGGCCCTCCGCGCCGGCGCCGCGGGAGCCGGAGAGCCCGCCCGACTCTTGCTGCCAAGGCCGATCGGACGGCGCAAGCACCCGGGCCCCGCGCGCGAAACGCTCGGCGAGCACCGGGGCGCGGGCACCCTGGCCGCCAGCCGGGTCCCGTGACAGCGCTTGAACTGCCGCCCGCTGCCGCAGGGGCAGGAATCGTCGCGCCCGGGATCGCGCGGGGCGGTGGTCATGGTCACAGGTCGGAGAACGCCGTGCCGTCGGCGGCGCTCCCGGGGGCGCCGCTGCGCACATCGAACAGGCCGCCCGCGCCACCCGGCGCGGGGACCGCCACCCAGGTGGCCGCGCTCTCGGTCACCGGATCCAGGGGCGCGCGGCGCAGGTAGCGGCGGCGGACGAGTTCGTCCAGGTTGGCCGGGTAGGCCCCCGTGTCCGCATGGAACTTGTCGATGGCTTCCCGGACCGTGGCGAGGGTCTCCTTGAGCACCGCTTCGCGGGCCCGGTCCACGCTGGCGAAATAGCGCGGCGTCGCGATGGACAGCAGCAGCGCGATGACGGCCATCACCACCAGCAGTTCCACCAGGGTGAATCCGCCACGGGAACGCGCGCTCACGGGCTTCACCATTGCCGGTACGGCACGCCATTGAGCCCGGCGCCTTCCGCGCGCGAGTAGACATCGAACACGTCCGCGCCTTCGCGCGGCGCATCCCAGGAGCTGTCGTAGCTGCGCCTGCCCCACGTCCGCGCGGGATCGGCGGCCCGGTCCGGGTGGAACGGATCGCGCGGCACACGGCGCAGGAACACGATCCGCCGGGGCCCTTCAGGCTTGGCGTTGGGCACGCCCTCGGCCAGAACCTCGAGAGAGGGCGGGTAGCCGGAGGCGTCCGCGCGACGGGCGATGCGTCCGTCGTCATGGGCCTTCTTGTAAGCATCGATGGCCTCGCGAATCTGCCGCAGAGAAGCCCGCAACTCGGACTCCTTCACGCGCTGGCTGGCCAGTTGCGCGAAGGGCACCGCGCCCATGGACAGGATCGCCACGATCGCCACGGTGATGAGCAGTTCGACGAGCGTGAACCCGCCGATGGCGCGCGCCGCATTCACGGCTGCAGGGCGATCTCGAACGGTGGCGGGGTACTCACGCCCACCGCGAAGCCACTGCTGTCGGCGCCGTCCACCGCACGCACCTCGATGCGCCCCGTCTTGCCGGGTGCGCCGATCGCCCTGAAGCGCAGCGTCTTGACGAGCGAGCCGGCGGCAATGGGGATCTTCGCCGTTCCGGACGCTGCGGCCGCGCCGCCGAGCAGCTCGAGCACCTTGTCGTCGAACCCCACCTCGATCTGGCCGGTGACCAGATCCGCCGCGGACGGCAGCCGCACCGACACCACGAACTCCGAGCCCGCCTTCACGGCCTGAGGCGCCGCCAGTGCGATCTCGAAAGGTGTTGCCGCGGGCACCATCGGCCGCGCGGATTCGGCCGCGGCAGGCCCGCCCTGCCCGGGTGCCAGGGCGAGCGCGCCGGGGCGCGTGGTCGAAAGACGCAGCGGCGACGCGCCAGGGAAGGTGTCGGGACCCACGGGCAGCTCGGCCAGCAGCCCCTCGGGTCGGTAGACATTGCGAACGACCCTTGGCGTGATCAGGAGCACGATCTCGCTCTTCACGCGATTGTCGCTCTGGGAGCCGAAGATGCGGCTGAGCAGCGGGATGTCGCCGAGCCCCGGGATGCGTGCCGCCGAACGCCTGTCCTCGTCGCTGATGAGTCCGGCGAGGATCTGGGTCTCGCCGTCGCGCAGCTGCAGGACGGTGTTGGTGTTGCGGGTACCCAGGCGGTAGGCCACCGTGGAACCCGTGCCCGTGGCCACGGTGATGGTCTCGATGATGTTGCTCACCTCAAGACCAACCTTGATCGCCACCTCGTCGTTGAGGAACACCTGCGACTCCACGTCGAGCTTGAGCCCCACGTCCAGGTAGCTCACGTTGGTGGACACGCCCACGTTGGCCGTGGCGGTGGAGGTGAACACCGGCACCTTGTCGCCGATGTGGATGCGCGCCTTTTCGCGGTTCTTGACGCGGATGCGCGGATTGGCGAGCAGGTTCGTCTGGTTGACAGTGGCCCGGAGGTTGAACACCAGCGCCGGATTGGCGATGGTGAAGATCATCGGTCCATCGATCGGCTGGGTGGCCGCGGCGGTCGCCGTCCCTGTGGCGCCGCTCACGGGGGCCGCGCCCAGATTGACGCTGCCCGGGTAGCGCACGCCGATCTCCTGCAGCCGGGTCCGCGCCACCTCGAGGACTTCCACCTCGAGCATTACCTCGGGCTCCGCCACGTCAAGCGCGCGAACCAGCTGGTCGGCAAGCCGGATCACCTCGGGTGAATCCTTCAGCACCAGCAAGTTGAGTTTCTCGTCGACGAACACATCCTGCGTTTTAACCATCGCCTTGACCATCGCCGATGCCTGCTTGACATCGGCGTTTGCCAAGTAATAGCTGCGCACCACGAGCTCGCGGTAGTCCTTCTGCTTGGCCGGCGTGTTGGGATAGATCAGCACGGAGTTTTCGTTGAGCACCTTGCGATCCAGGCCGTTGGTGGCCAGCAAGAGCTTCAGCAGGTCCTCCACTGACGTGGCGCGCACGAAGATGCTCAACTTCTGGTCGGACTTCACGTCGCGGTCGAGAACGAAGTTGATGCCGGCGGCCTTCGACAGCATCTCGAACACGGTGCGAAGCTGGGTCTCGCGGAACTCCAGGCTGATGGGTTTGCGGAACTGCACCTTCAGCTGCGGCGCGGGCTGCGCGGCGACTGCGCTCTCCATCAGCCTGCGCAACGCCTGGCGGGCCGCCGGCTGGGCGGGGTTCTCGGCGAGCACCGACCGCAGGCGCTGTTCGGCGGCGTCGGCATCACCCGCGGCTTCAAGGCGCGCCGCTTCGGCCACCAACCGTTCGTGGGAACGAGCGCGCTGCACCTCCGCTGCCATGCCCGCCACCCGCGTATTGCCCGGGTCCACCTGCGCGGCACGCCCGAACGCCTGCTCCGCCGCATCGAGTTGCCCCGCACGCAGCGCCGCCTCTCCGGTTGAAATGAAGTCTCCCGCCTGGCGCTCGCGTTCGCGCAGCAATGCGGCGCGCACCGGGGCCGAGCGGGGGTTATCCCGATAGGCGAGCTCGAGTCGCGCGAGGCCCTCCTCGGACCTGCCATCCGCGAGCAGACGATTGGCCTCGTCGAAATGCCGGGTCGAGGCGCAGGCCGCCAGCGCCATTGACAAGACGAACACGACCGGCGCGATCACCTGCTTCATTGAAGCGACTCCACGGAAAGCGTTCCCACCTCGGCGCCCCGCTTGACGAGCAGCGCAGCCATGGCCGTGTCCCGGCGATACACCGCCCAGTAGAGCGGGGCGAAGGAATCCTTGCCCGCTCCGTTCACGTCCGCACCCCGGTCGAGAAGCGCGATCGCCGCATCCACATGCCCGCCGCGCGCCGCCATCACCAGCGGCGGCCAGCCTTCGCGGCTGCGCTGGTCGAGGGCTGCGCCGGCATCGGCGAGATCGGCGACGATGCGGGTGAAGCCAAGAGCGGCCGCCGTGTTGATGGCGGGCGTTCCCGCATCGTCCTTGGCGTCCACACGCGCGCCGGCACGCACCAGCAGCCTGCAGATGTCCCAGCGGTTGGCGCGTACCGCCGCCACCAGCGGCAGGGTGCCGTCGGACTTGACGTTGGGGTCGGCGCCCGCGTCCAGAAGCGCCCGGACCACAGGTGCCACACCGGCGCGCGTGGCCAGCAGAAGCATCGTCCGGCCGGAAGCATCCCTGCCGTTAGGTGATGCTCCCGCGGCCACGGCGGCGCGCACGGCGTCGGTTTCCGCCCGCAGCAGCGCCGCGAGCAACGCGTTGTCCGCGGATGAGATTCGATCCGGCCCGCCCGAGACGAACACGTCACGCCGCAGAGCCTCGCTTCGGGCCGAGGTCACGGGGGCGCGCACGCCAAGCCGGAACACCCCGCTGGAAGCCCACGTTCCCGCCTCGCGCACACCGCCGCTGTCCTGGGCCGCGGTCGGCGCGGCCGATAGCAGCGCCATCAGGCCGCAGGCGCCCGCGTGCCAGGCGCCCCTGGCGAAGACGCGCCCTGCCCGATCAGCGTGAATGTTCGAATGCCTCATGATCCTGCTCCGTTTCCCGCCACCAGCACCTGCCGCTGCGACAGCGGCAGATACGTGAACACCACCCGCCCCTCGCCGGTCTCCTCCACGCGGTACTCGCCGT
>JBIIUM010000283.1:0-3598 GCA_044339985.1 Burkholderiales bacterium
CCGAGGAGGCGGCTGAAAAACTCGTCATCGCGGAAGTCGAGTTTCAGCTTGTTGTAATCGCCGGCCATCACGGCGGCCGGCATGTTCTCGTTGGCGAAACGCACAATGACCATCCGTTCCGATGGCACCACGAACAGGCGCTGCTGGCCCGCGCCGGCGGCCATGACAAGATCAGGCAAACAGCCCGGGCAAATGCCCTGTGCGCTTACCATGTCGGACGAGCGCATGCGTCCTGCGCCGGCGGTATCGGCAAGCGCCGGTGAATTGCTTGCGGGCTTGTTGAGCCACCAGGTCAGGCCATAGGCAGGGTTCGCGACGGATCCCTGGAGGCAGAGGTCCAGCTTGCCGGCGGGCGCGATGGTGTTGCCGTTCCACGCGCCCTTCAGCCTTACCAACTCGCCAAACTTCGCCCAATCCCGCGCGGTCAGGACGGCGCCATCCCCCATTGCGGGGTCGCCGTTTGCCTCTTTCTTCCAGCGCGCCGGCATCAGGCCGATTGGCGTCAGTATCTTGCGTTCGAGGTATTCGTAAGGGCGCTCTGCCCGTCCGCCGGGCTTCTTTTCGGCCAGCTTGCGCCGAAGCACTTCTCCGAACGCGTAGAGGTGAACCTCGCTGTAGGACCACTTGGTGCCGGGGTCGGCCACGGCTGGCTGGGCGAGCGCGAAGGCTGCCTTGTCGATATCGCGTTGCGCCCAGAGACGGCGTGGCGATTCCAGGCCGCTGGTGAAACTGAGCAAGTGGCGGATGGTAATCTTGGACTTACGCGGGTCGGACTTCCACTCTGTCAACGTATCGGCCGCCCGCTCGTCGAGCGTGAAGAGGCCGTCGGCCACCGCAATCATCGCGAGGGGTCCCCAGAAGCTCTTCGTGCCGGATGCAATCTGGTAGGCGCGGTCGGGCGCCGAGCCGGACACGTGCTGCTCGAAGATCACCTCGCCGTCGCGCATGACCAACAGGACGAGGCCTGCATGTTGGCTGGAGTATTCGGCGGCGGCTAGAAACCGGACGCGCTCCTCTGGCGAGAGCCTGTCGACGACGGGCGGCAGCAGGGTTTTGTCGGACGCCTGGGTGGGCACGGACGTGCTCCCTTCAGCCGTTGCGCCTGAGCCCCGCTGACGCATCTGCACGACGGCACTGAACTCCTTGAGGGTCAGTGTGCCGTCCCGGTCCCGATCAAGCCTGTCAAAGAGGGCTGGCATGCGCGTTGCGGCGGGGAGGGTCTGGAACTCTTCGCGTGAAAGACGCTGGTCGTTGTTGGTGTCCAGACGCTTGAAGATTGCAGCCGGGTCGCGCTGCTGCGCGCTTGCTACGGATACAAGCGCTGCCGCAAGACAGAGGCCTGCAAGGTACACACCCCGTAACGATCGCCGCATCTGTTGGATCTCCCGAATGCCACCGCCAATTCATACTTCCTGGTATCACTTCTTTCAGGCGCGGCGTGCGTGTTCAAATCCTTTCTAACCGGTTTGTTACCGCAGGATGCACCATTTCCACGATTTACACGGGGAGGGCTTTGACAGCACGACAAAGTGGAAATCCGTGCGCCTGGCGCCCGGCTCGCGGCTGAAGGGGAAGGGTCTGGTGCCAACCTTTTTGTAGCCGCGGCGTTCGTACCAGGCGATGAGTTCTGCGCGCAGCGAGATCACCGTCATCACCACTGTCGCGCAGTTCCAGAGGGAACGGGCGGCCCCTTCGGCGTGGGCGATGATCTGATTGCCATGGCCACTGCCCAACCTTCTTTTCGGAAAGCTCGACATCGGCATGAAGGACCGCAACGCCCGTTTCGGAGAGGACGATGCGACCCTCGTCCAGAGCATAGGAATTTCAAACGGCATCGGCAAGCCCCGGCGAGGGCCGGGACTGGCTCCTGGACCGGCCTGCGGCGCTTGAACGGCTTGGGTCTGGAGTCCGCGCCGGTGCCTTGCGCCAACTTGGCCGGTTCGGGACTGTTCACGAAGGGCGCTGTTGGCCTATGGCTAGGGGTTGAGCCTGACTTGCGCAGCGCCGCGCTGACACGGCGCGCAGCGCCGCCCCGGCTGCGGTTTGGCGGGGCAGCCGGTGGCGCGGCGTGGGTGACGGCCTGCGCGGCTCAGGCGGCGAAGTCTTGCGCCCCCCTCGCGCGCCCGGCCCTTGGGTGGCGGCTGCGGATCCAGCCCCAGGTGGGTGAGGATCTTCTCGAGGACTGGCCGCTCGACGATGGCCGCGACGATCTTCAGTTCCCCGCCGCCGCAGTTCGGGCAGTGCTGCATGTCGATGTCAAAGACGCGCTTGAGCAGGCGCGCCCAGCCGATGCGGTGCGGCTGGCGGGACCGGTCCTGCCGCGGCATCGCGCCTCGCAGCGTCAGCACCTTCTGCCCGGCGCGCGGGCCGAAGGCGATGCGGTAGGTGATGGCCGCGGCCTGCAGCGGCCAGCAGGTGGCGCGTGATCACGCGCTGCACCACCTGCAGCAACGGCGTGACCAGCTCGGGCTGCGCGGCCAGCAGCACGCGCAGCGGGATCGGCAGCGACAGCACCCATTGCCGCACCGGGACGTGCGGGATGACGTGATCGACCAGGTGCCCCGCGGTTGCGACATGCGCCGCGCGCCGCATGACGGGCAGAACCCGCGCCGCTTGCAGCTGAACGCCAGCAGCTTGTCGTGGCCGCACTCGCCGCAGCGAAGCCTAAGGAAGCCGTGGGCGAGGATGCCGCACTCGAGGAAGGCGTCGAACTCGTCCTTGATGAATCGAGGCAACTCGGCGCCAGTGCTGGCCTCGGTATGCGCGATGAAGCTGGCCGCGTGTTGTTGCACCAGGCGGTGCAGCGTGGTCTGCTCGGGGCGGTGGCGTTCGTCGTGGACCTGGGGCCCATCGGGAGCCCGTTGGGGCTGCTGCGCCGTGGCTTGCCCGATGGGCTCCCGGTGAGGTGAGCCCGCACGGTCTCAAGCCGTGTCCCGTGCCTCAATCGCCTTGATGGCTGCCCGCCGAGGCATGCCCTCCGCCGCGGGGCCTCCTTTGGGTGACTGAGGGGGTGTCCGACCGACACCTTCAGGGCGGCGAGATCGGCACGGCCTATGTCTCTTCAGGGTCGGGAGCGCCCGCTCGACTCCAGTGCGAGCAGTCGTTTGCGGAACGTCGTCGCCGAGCCGCTGACCCGCCCACACGCTCCGACGCCTCCGATCGCTCAACCCTCATGGTCAAACGGGAGCCCCGAGTATCCATCCCTCAACCCCACGAACCAGCCGCTCCGGCGGCGACAGCGCCGGCTGAAGCAGGTCGCTCAACTCCCCCGATCCATCCGCCTCCTTCAACCACAACGCAGTGACGAACGCGTCCTTCTGCCCGGCGTTCAGCGCTGCCACCGGCACCAGGTCGCGCCACATCGCCGGCCGCACCTCGACCAATGCGGACTTGCCGGCCGGGACTTCCCAGCCGTCAAACGGCCAGACGTGAAGCCGCTCGCCCAACTGGCGCTTCAGGAACAGGATCCACGGCAACCCCGCATGCGTCGCCGCCGCGACCTTACCCTGCCCCTCGAACTGAAACACCGACCGCGCGGCCCGGCAGCGCTCATCGGTCA
The DNA here is from genome assembly GCA_044339985.1 of Burkholderiales bacterium. Classification (GTDB taxonomy): domain Bacteria; phylum Pseudomonadota; class Gammaproteobacteria; order Burkholderiales. The sequence goes on from JBIIUM010000283.1 coordinate 3,560, forward strand.
GCCGCATCCACCGGGGGTTGCCCATGCGCGCGGCCCCTT
>JBIIUM010000074.1:0-13184 GCA_044339985.1 Burkholderiales bacterium
GCCAGGGCCGCCACGCTGTCGAACCAGATGGTCTCGCCGGGCGCGTCCCGGTGGGTCACCACCAGGCGCACCTCGATGCCGCGGGCCAGCAGCACCGCCAGGCAGCGGCAGCCCACGTTGTGATAGGCGAACACCACCGCCGCGCTCACTTGAGCAGCACCGCCGTTTCCTCGGCCGCCCCGGGAGAGCGCGGTTGCTCCAGCACTGCCTGCACCACATAGCGCGGCCGCTGGCGTACCTGCTGGTAGATTCGGCCCACGTATTCGCCCAGCAGTCCGATGCCGAACAGGGTCATGCCGATCAGAAAGAAGGCGATGCCGAACAGCGTGAACAGGCCCTCCGCCTCGGGGCCCACCACCAGGCGGCGGATGGCGAGGAACACCACGAAGGCAAGCGAGGCCAGCGAGATGGCGAAACCCGCCAGCGAAAAAACCTCCAGGGGCACCACCGAGAACCCGGTGACCAGATCGAAGTTCAGGCGGATCAGCCGGTAGAGCGGGTACTTGGTTTCGCCCGCGGCGCGCGCCTCGTGGCGCACCTCGATCTCCACCGGGTTCGCGGCAAAGGTGTAGGCGAGCGCCGGGATGAAGGTCTTCACCTCTCGGCACTGGTTGATGGCATCGACGATGGCGCGGCTGTAGGCGCGCAGCATGCATCCCTGGTCGGTGATGCGGATGCGGGTGATGCGATGACGCAGGCGATTCATGGCGCGCGAGGCGTGGCGGCGGAACCAGGAATCGCGCCGCGCCTGGCGGATGGTGCCCACGTAGTCGTGCCCGCGGTCCATCTCGGCGAGCAGCCGCGGGATTTCCTCGGGAGGGTTCTGCAGGTCGGCGTCCAGGGTGACGATGCGCCGTCCGCGGGAGGCCTCGAAGCCCGCCATGATGGCCATGTGCTGGCCGAAGTTGCCGTTGAACAGCACCACCCGCGTTACCTCGGGACGGCGCTGGAACTGTTCGCGCAGGAGGGCCGCCGAGCGGTCGTGGCTGCCGTCATTCACGAAGATCACTTCGTAGGCCACGCCGAGCGCGTCGAGCGCCGGATAGAGCCGCGAGAACAGCGCGGCGAGGCCGGCCTCCTCGTTGTAGACCGGGATCACGACCGACACGTCGGGCGCGCTCATGGATGCGGACTCATCGGCGCTGGCTCAGCGGTGGGCGGGTCGCAGGTGCGGCGTGAGGATAGCACGCAGCGCCTCGCATACCCGCTCCACGTCTGCCTCCCGCATGGCCGGGAACAGCGGCAGCGTCAGGGTCGAGGCGCCGATGGCCTCGGCGTGCGGGAAATCGCCCGGACCGTAACCCAGCCTGCGGTACAGGGCGAAGAGGTGCATGGCCGGGTAGTGCACGCCCGAGCCGATGCCGCGCGCGTGCAGTTGCGCCATCACCTCGCCGCGATCGATGGCCAGTTGCTCCAGAGGCAGCAGCACCTGAAACATGTGCCAGTTGCCGTGCTCGTACTCCTCCACGGGCATGCCCAGCCCCAGCGCCGGGTCAAGCCGCTCGAAGTAGCGGCGCGCCAGCTGCGCCCGGCGCGCGGTGAATTCGTCCAGCCGCTCGAGCTGTCCCACGCCGATGCGCGCCAGCACGTCGGTAAGGTTGAGCTTGGCGCCGGCTTCTTCCACCTCCTGGTTGCCGTCGGGCAGCCGCACCACGCCCTGCAGGCGCAGGCGTTCGCAGCGCGCCGCCTCGGCCTCGTCGTTCATCACCAGCGCGCCGCCCTCGGCGGTGGTGATGTTCTTGTTGGCGTGGAAGGAGAAGCACGCCAGGTCGCCGAAGCTGCCCACGGGGCGCCCCTGCCAGCGCGCGCCCAGGCTCTGGGCGGCATCCTCGATCACCCGCAGGCCGCGGCGCCGCGCCAGCTCGTAGAGGCGCTCTCGGTCCACCGGAAGCCCGGCCAGATCCACGGGAATGAGGGCGCGGGTGCGCGGTGTGATGGCCGCCTCGGCGCGCTCCAGGTCCATGAGCCGGGTGCGAGGGTCCACGTCCACGAACACCGGCCGCGCGCCGTGGCGCACGATGACGTTGGCGGTGGCCACCCAGGACAGGGGTGTGGTGATCACTTCGTCGCCGGGCCGCACGCCGGCGATATGCAGGGCGAGCTCCAGCGCGCCGGTGCCCGTGGCCAGCGCGCGCACGGGGCGGCCCGCCAGGCGCTTGGACAGGTTTGCTTCCAGGGCCTTCACCTGTGGGCCGCTGGTGATCCATCCCGAGCGCAGCACCTCCACCACGCCGGCGATGGTGGCCTCGTCGATATGGGGCCGCGTGAAGGGCAGGAAGGGCTGAGTCATGGTCAGCTCCGCGCCACCAGCACCACGCCGGCGATGATCACGAAAATGCCAGTGACGCGCACCAGGTTCACGTCTTCGCCGAACAGCAGCCACGCGGCGGCGGCATTCACCACATAGCCCAGGGACAGCATGGGGTAGGCCACGCTCACCTGCACCCGTGACAGCGCCAGGATCCACACCACCACGCTCACCGCGTAGCATGCCAGCCCGCCCAGAATGTGGGGCTCGCGCGCCACCGTCATGCCCACCGGCAGGGCGTTGGCGAGGGTGAAATCGAAGCGGCCGATGGCGTTGGTGCCGGCCTTGAGCAGCAACTGGGCGGCGGCGTTGAGCAACACCCCCGTGAGCACCAGCGAGAAAGACAGTGCGGTCATGGCGTCATCCTGGTGGCCAGTTCAGGGCACGGGCGTGCCGTCGAGAGCGGGGTGGGCGAAGATCACGCGCCGGGTGTCGCGGGCCAGCACACGCAGCGGTACACCGGCATCGCGCAGCGTTTCGAACAGCTCGGGCTCGGCAAAGCCATAGGCGCATGAGGCGCCGGCCCAGCGCGCTCGCCACTGGGCCAGAGATTTGATGGCGAGCCCGGGTTCCTGGCGCAAGCCGAAGGCCATCTCGTCCTCGAATTCCACCAGAGTGACGGTGCGGTCCAGGTAGAAGGGCAGCGTCTGGTCGTAGGCGCGCACGCTGTAGAACGGACACTCGGCGCGGATCTGGGGGCGCACCTGCGCGGCGATGGCGGCGGCGGAGAAGGAGGGCGAGAGCGCGTCGTGGCCGGTGAAGGCGCATTGCCACGCCGCCAGGGAACCCAGGGAGAGCGCGGTGGCCGCCGCGAGCCGGCGCTCCCGCCGCGCCAGCACGAAGGCCGCGGCGCTGGCGAGCAGGGCAATGAGCGCCGCCGCCACCACCCAGTGCTCGAACTGGCGGTACATCTCCACCGTGGTGCGGGCGTTGGCGTAGCGCTCCAGGCGCAGGCCCAGCGCCAGCGCGGCCGCCGCCAGCGGCGCGAGCAACAGGGCGTCCCAGCGCAGGCTCGCGGCCGGCAGGCGCGCCAGCCGCTCGCCCGCCAGCCAGGCGAGAGCCGGAAACACCGGCAGGATGTAGGAGGGCAGCTTGGAACTGGAGGCGCTGAAGAACAGCACGGGAAAGGCGATCCAGCACAGCAGAAAAAGCCGAGGCCGGAAGGCCGCGCCTTCGGGCCGCCAGGCCTCCCAGGCGGCCCGCAGCGCGAGCCGTGTCCAGGGCAGCGCACCGGCCAGCAGCAGGGGCAGGAAATACCACCAGGGTGCCTCGCGCCGGTGCACCGGTGTGAGAAAGCGCTGCCAGTGCTCGTGCACGAAAAAAAATTCCGCAAACTCGGGGTTGGCGCGCGACACCGCCACGAACCATGGCGCGCACAGCGCCCCCGCCAGCAGCACCCCGCCGACCGGCTGCAGGCGCGTCAGCAGGGCCCACTGGCGGCTCGCCAGCAGGTACAGGGTCACGGCGCCGCCCGGCAGCACGAGCCCCACGAGGCCCTTGGAGAGCACCGCCAGCGCGCAGCCGCTCCAGGCCACGGCCATGCCCGCGCGCCGTTCGCCCGGCGAGGCGGCATCGCGCTGCGCCCAAAGAAAGCCCGCCAGCGCCACGGTGAGCCAGGCGGAAAGCCCCATGTCCAGAGTATTGAGGTGGCCGTTGGCGGCGATCCACAGCATGCCCGCGGACAGCGATCCAGCCAGATCGCCCGCTTCGGCCCCGAACAGGCGGCGCCCGGCGCGCCACACCACCAGCACCGTGAGCATCCCCATGAGGGCGGGCCAGAGGCGCGCAGTCCATTCGTGCGGACCAAAGGCGCGGAAGGCGGCGGCGGTGGCCCAGTACTGCAGGGGCGGTTTTTCGAAGTACTTGATGCCGTTCAGGCGCGGCGTGATCCAGTCGCCGCTGACGGCCATTTCGCGGGCGATTTCCGCGTAGCGTCCCTCGTCCGGTCGGATCAGGCGGCGGGCGTCGAGGTTGGAGAACCACAGCACCAGAAAGGCCGCCACCGCGGCCGCCACGGCCAGACGGGGATGGCGCCACGCGGCCGACGGCGTCACGCGGCAGCGGGCAGCGGTGCAGCCGCCAGTGAGCGGGCCAGCGCCGCCCACGCCTCATCGGCGTCGGTTGTCACCGGCACCTCCAGGGCCGCGCCCCAACCCGCGAAGTTGCGGCCGATGGAGCGCAGATAGGCGGGGTCGTAGTGGCGCTCGAGCAGATCGGACACCAGCGCATCCCAGTGTCCCCGGGCGGCCAGGTCGAGCCAGGTCCGCACCCGGGCGTGGCCGTGCTGCACGGCCAGCACCCGCAGGCGCGGCTCCAGCAGACCGGGTTGGGCCAGGTAGTGGTCGTACTCACGCCGCAGCAACGCCACGCGCGCGCCCATGGGCGCCTCGAGCCGCAGGCAAGCCCCCGCGCGCAGCCGCTGCATCAGCGCCTCGGGCACATGCACGGTGCCGATGCGCTGGCTCTCGGATTCGACGAACACCGGCCGTGCCGGATCGAAGCGGCGAAACTGATCCCACAGCCGGCTCTCGAAGAGCTTCTGGGACGGCTGGGCTTCGTTTGGCAGATCGCCCAGGATGGAGCCGCGATGGGCGGCGAGCGACTCCAGGTCGAGCACCTGTTCGCCGCAGTGCGCCAGCGCCCGCAGCAGCCGGCTCTTGCCGGTGCCCGTGAGGCCGCACAGCACCCGGAGCTCGAAGCGCGCCGGCCAGGTTTCCAGGTCGGCCACCACCTGACGGCGCCAGGCGCGATAGCCGCCTTCCAGTTGCCGCGCGTCCCAGCCGATGGCGCGCAGCACCGTGGTGAGGGCGCCGCTGCGCTGACCGCCACGCCAGCAATACACCAGCGGGCGCCATTCGCGCGGATGATGGATGAACTGCGTCTCCACGTGGCGTGCGATGTTGCTCGCCACCAGCGCGGCACCCAGCTTGCGCGCTGCGAAGGGCGAGTCGTGCACGTACACCGTGCCCACGCGAGCCCGCTCCAGATCATCGAGCACCGGCACGTTGAGCGCGCCGGGCACGTGGTCGAGGGCAAACTCCGACGGCGATCGCACGTCGAGGATGTGGCCAAACTGAGGAAGCTCCGCCGGGGCGGCGCTATCGGGACGGGCGTTCATGCTGTACTCGAAGGGCCCAGCCCGGGCCCGCGTGCGGGCGGCCGAGATGACCGGTCGCGAGGAACCGGATTCTCTCACGCGCCCGGCACGGGGAGAAGCAAACCGGCCCGCGCCCGGGCCTTGCGAAGCAGTGGTTCAAGTGCCGGCCACACCGTGTCGAGCATGCGTGGCTGCGCGCCCGCCACCGGGTGAATGCCATCGTCCTGGAACATCTCGCGCCGATCGCCGAAACCTTCGAACAGAAAGGGCACCCAGGCGGCGCGCTGCGCCTGCGCCACTTCGCCGAACAGCGCCTGAAAGCGGCGGCCGTAGTCGGCGCCGTAGTTGGGCGGCAGGCGCATGCCCACCATGAGCACCCGGGCACCTGCGGCGCGCGACTCGGCGGCGATGGCGGTGAGATTGCCGCGTACGCCATCCAGGGGCGCGCCGCGCAGCCCGTCATTGGCGCCCAGCTCCACGATCACCACCGCCGGTCGGTGCTGCGCCAGCAGCCGCGCCAGGCGGTTGCGGCCACCCAGAGTGGTTTCTCCCGAGATGCTGGCGTTGACCACCTTGAAGCCAGGCGCTTCGAGCGCCATCTTTCCGGCAAGCAGATCCACCCAGCCCTGGCCCGCGGGCAGACCGTAACCCGCGGAAAGGCTGTCGCCCAGCACCATCACCACCGGTGCCACGGCACCTTGGGCGCGCGCCAGGTTGAACCCGGCAGCGGTCGCGGCGGTCAGCAACAGAACCGCGCCACAAAACCCTTTCCACCACTTCGCCTTCATGACCATGCCTTCCATCATCAGCGCCGACGCATTGACCAAGGAAGTCTCCACCGGTTCGGACCGGCTGGTAATTCTCGACCACGTGAGCTTCGACATCGAGGCCGGCGAGAGCGTGGCCGTGGTGGGCGCCTCGGGCTCGGGCAAGACCACGCTGCTCGGGCTGCTCGCCGGCTTGGATACGCCCACCCGCGGGCGGGTGATCCTGGCTGGCCGTGACCTGGGCGCCATGGACGAAGACGGCCGCGCGCGCCTGCGCCGCGAGTGCGTGGGCTTCGTGTTCCAGTCGTTCCAGTTGCTGCCCGCGCTTACCTCGCTCGAGAACGTCATGCTGCCCCTCGAACTGGGCGGTGTGGCCTCGGCGCGCGACACCGCGGCGGCATTGCTCGAGCGCGTGGGCCTGGCGGCACGGCTGCGACACTACCCGCGCCAGCTCTCCGGCGGCGAGCAGCAGCGCGTGGCCATCGCCCGCGCCTTCGCCGGCCCGCCTCAGGTGCTGTTCGCCGACGAGCCCACGGGCAACCTCGATGCGGCCACGGGCCGCGAGATCGTGGACCTGATGTTCGAACTCAACCGCGACCGTCACACCACCCTGGTGCTGGTGACCCACGACGAGGCGCTGGCGCGGCGCTGCGCGCGCCGTCTGCGGTTGTCGGCCGGGCGCCTGGAAGCCGATGAGCGCGGCGCCCCGGTCCGGCTTGCGGCGGTGGCGCCGTGAGCATGGGTGCGGGCCTGGGGCCCGGCGGCGTACTGCGTCTGGCGCTGAGGCTGCTGGGGCGCGATTTCCGCGCCGGGGAGCTGCGCCTCATGGCGCTGTCGCTGGTGCTGGCCGTGGCCAGCTTCACCACCGTGGCGTTCTTCGCCGACCGGGTGCGCCAGGCTCTCAACCGCGAGGCGAGCCAGCTGCTGGGTGCCGATCTGGTGGTGGTGTCCGATCGTCCCGTGGAAGCGCTGCTGGCCGAGGAAGCCAGCCGCCTGGGCCTGTCGCGCACCGCCACCACGCGCTTCCCCAGCATGATCTCGGGCGCCCAGGAAAGCCTGCTCACGGAAATCAAGGCCGTGGGCGAGGGCTATCCGCTGCGCGGCCGCTTGCGCATCGCCAGCCCCGATGGCGAGGTGCGCGCCATGACGGGCGCGCCCGCGCCGGGTGAGGCGTGGGTGGATGAGCGCGCCTTCACGCGTCTGGGCTTGCGTTTCGGCGGCCCGGTGAACGTGGGCGACCGCGCCCTCAAGGTGGCTGCCCGGGTGGTGGACGATCCCGACACCAGCATCGGCTTCCTCAACGTGATGCCGCGGCTGATGCTCAACGCCGCCGACCTGCCCGCCACCGGGCTCATCCAGACGGGAAGCCGCGTCACCTATCGGCTGATGGTGTCGGGCAACCGCGAGGCGGTGGACGCCTTTCGCGCCTTCGCCGCGCCGCGTGCCGGTCCCGGCCAGCGCGTGGAGGATGTGCGCGATGCGCGCCCCGAGATCCGCAGCGCCCTGGAGCGCGCCGAGCGCTTCCTGGGGCTGGCCTCGCTGCTGTCGGTGATCCTGGCTGCGGTGGCGGTGGCGCTGGCGGCACGGCGCTACCTGCAACGTCATCTGGACGCCTGCGCGGTGATGCGCTGCCTGGGCGCGAGCCGTGCCCAGACGGTGTGGATCCACGCCCTGCAACTGGCCGTGTTGGGGCTGGCCGCCGGCCTGGCGGGCTGTGGGGCGGGTTTCGCCGCCCAGTGGGGGCTGTCGGCGCTGCTCGCACCCGTGGTTCAGGTGAGCTTGCCACCGCCTTCGGTGGTTCCGGCGCTGCAGGGTATCGCCGCGGGCTTCGTGCTGTTGCTGGGCTTCGCGCTGCCGCCTCTGGTGGCGCTGGGCCGCGTGCCCACCTTGCGCGTGCTGCGTCGCGACCTCGGCCCGCCCCGAGGCATGGCGTGGCTCGGCCACGCGGCGGGGCTGGGGGCGGTCGTGGCGCTGATCCTCTGGCACACCCGCGACCTGAAGCTGGCCGCCTGGGTGCTGGGCGGGCTGGCGGTGGCGGCGGCCGTTTCAGCGCTGGTGGCGCTGGGTTTGGTGCGCGCCGCCGCGGGCGTGGGCCGCGAGGCCGGCTTCGCGTGGCGCTTCGGACTGGCCAACCTGTCGCGCCGCGCGCTTGGCAGCGTGGTGCAGGTGGTGGCGCTGGGGGCGGGGCTGCTGGCGCTCATTCTGCTGTCCATCACCCGCGCCGACCTGCTGGAGAGCTGGCAGCGCTCCCTGCCCGCCGAGGCGCCCAACCGCTTTCTCGTGAACATCCAGCCCGACCAGAGGCAGGCGCTGGCGGGGTTCTTCGCCGCCGAGGGCCGCCCCGCGCCAGTGCTGTTTCCCATGGTGCGCGGGCGCCTCTCGGCCATCAACGGCCGACCAGTGAATTCGGCCAGCTTTGCCGACGAGCGCGCCCGCCGGCTGGTGGATCGCGAGTTCAACCTCTCCTGGGCGGCGCACCCGCAGCCCGATAACGTCATCCTCGCGGGGCAGTGGTGGAGCGTGCAAACACCCGCGCCGCTGCAGTTTTCCGTGGAGCAGGGCATCGCCCAGACGCTGGGCCTCGAAGTGGGCGATCGGCTGCGCTACGACGTGGCGGGCACGCCGCTGGAAGGCGCCATCACCAGCCTGCGCAAGGTGCAGTGGGACAGCTTCCGGGTGAACTTCTTCGTGGTGGCGCCCCCCGGCACGCTGGACGACTACCCGGTGAGCTGGGTGACCAGCTTCCACCTGCCAGCTGGCGACGCCGCCCTCATGGACCGCTTGGTGAAGCGCTTTCCCAACCTGCTGGTGGTGGACGTGGCAGCGGTGCTGGCACAGGTGCAGGCCATGATGGATCAGGTGATCCGCGCGGTGGAGTACGTGTTCCTGTTCAGCGTGGCGGCGGGGATCCTGGTGCTGTTCGCCGCCATCCAGAGCACCCACGACGAGCGCGTACGCGAAGCGGCTATCCTGCGCACCCTGGGCGGCGACACCCGGCAACTGCGCCAGGCCCAGGCGGCGGAGTTCGTGGCTGTGGGCGCCCTGTCGGGATTGCTGGCCGCGGTGGGCGCCACAGCCCTGGGCTGGGTGCTGGCCGACCGGGTGCTGAACGTGCCCTACGTGCTCAACCCCTGGGTGTGGGCCGTGGGGCTGGTGGCTGGCGCTGCGGGCGTGCTGGCAGCCGGACTGCTGGGCACCCGTCAGGTGGTGCACGCCTCGCCCATGGAGACGCTGCGCAGGGCCTGACCGGCTGTGCCGCGGGGGCGGCTCGAGGCCGTGTGGCGCGCCGGCCGCGTATGCGTCTGGCGCGGGCCAGCCGGACCCGGATGCGGCAAAGGCCGGCAGCCGGGCAAAAGGTGCCACGCTGCGAACGCCGGGCATATTGCAACGCATCAGGGTTATACTCGCGGGCTTTTTTCCTGCCCCCAGGAGGCCTACGTGCCCCGCCTCATCCGCAATATCGCCATCATCGCCCACGTCGATCATGGCAAGACCACGCTGGTGGATCAACTGCTGCGCCAGTCCGGCACCTTTGCCGCCCACCAGCAGGTGGCCGAGCGGGTGATGGATTCCAACGACCTGGAGCGTGAGCGCGGCATCACCATCCTGGCCAAGAACTGCGCCATCGACTATCAGGGGGTGCACATCAATCTGGTGGACACTCCCGGCCACGCCGACTTCGGCGGCGAGGTGGAGCGGGTGCTGGGCATGGTGGACGGCGTGCTGTTGCTGGTGGACGCGGTGGAGGGGCCCATGCCCCAGACGCGCTTCGTCACCCGCAAGGCGCTTGCCCTGGGCCTGCGTCCCATCGTGGTGGTGAACAAGATCGACCGCGACGGCGCCCGCCCCGACTGGGTGATCAACCACACCTTCGAATTGTTCGACAAGCTCGGCGCCACCGAAGAGCAACTCGATTTCCCCGTGGTGTATGCCTCGGCGCTGCAGGGCTGGGCCACGCTGGATGCCAGCCAGAAGGGCACCGACATGCGCCCGCTGTTCGATAAGGTGCTGGAACACGTGCCCGCCCCGGCGCAGGACGATGTGGAAGGGGCGGCGCAATTGCGCATCCACGCCCTGGACTACTCCAGCTACGTGGGCCGCATCGGCATCGGCAAGGTGCACCGCGGCCGGCTTCGCTCCGGGCAGGAGGTGGCGGTGTTGCAGGGCGACGAATTCCTCACCAAGGCGAAGATCAACCAGGTGATGGGCTTCAAGGGCCTGGAGCGCGTGCCCATGGACGAGGCCCAGGCGGGCGACATCGTCATGGTCACCGGCATCGACGAACTCTCCATCGGCTGCACCGTGGCCGACCGCGACGCCCCCGAGGGCCTTCCCACCCTGAAGGTGGACGAGCCCACTCTCACCATGCACTTCATGGTGAACACCTCGCCCCTGGCTGGCCAGGAAGGCAAGTACGTCACCAGCCGCCAGATCCGCGACCGGCTGCAGAAAGAGTTGCTCACCAACATGGCGCTGCGGGTGGAAGACACCGAGGACGCAGACGTGTTTCTGGTGTCGGGCCGCGGCGAACTGCACCTCACCATTCTCATCGAGAACATGCGCCGCGAGGGCTATGAACTGGCGGTGGGCCGGCCAATGGTGATCCGCAAGGTGATCGACGGGCAGGTGTGCGAACCCTACGAGCTGCTCACCATGGACGTGGAGGAGGGCCACCAGGGCGCGGTCATGGAGGCGCTGGGCTACCGCAAGGGCGAGCTTGCCGACATGGTGCCCGACGGGCGCGGGCGCGTGCGGCTGGATTACCGCGTGCCGGCGCGCGGGCTGATCGGCTTCCAGGGCGAATTCATGAACCTCACCCGCGGCACCGGCCTCATGAGCCACGTGTTCGACGACTACGGCACGGTGAAGGGCGACATCCCCGGCCGCCGCAACGGTGTGCTGGTGTCCCAGGAGGACGGCGAGGCGGTGGCCTATTCCCTGTTCAGCCTCCAGGAGCGCGGCCGCCTGTTCGTGGCGCCGGGCGAGAAGCTCTACGAGGGCATGATCGTCGGCATCCACTCGCGCGACAACGACCTGGTGGTGAACCCCATCAAGACCAAGAAGCTCACCAACGTGCGCGCCGCGGGCAAGGACGAGAACATCCTGCTCACGCCGCCAGTGCAGATCTCTTTGGAATATGCGGTGGAGTTCATCGACGACGATGAGCTGGCGGAGATCACGCCGAAGTCCATCCGCATCCGCAAGCGCCACCTGAAGGAGCACGAGCGCAAGCGCGCCTCGCGCACCGCCGAGGTAGCGTAAGGGGCCAGCGGCTGCCGTGAGCACGCGCGCGCCCGCCCGCTTCGCCACCGAAGTGCAGGCGCGCGCCGCGGCGGCGGCCTTCGATCTGCGGGCGCTGCCGGAGGGGTTCACGGACAACCCCTTCCCCTGGTACCACGCCCTGCGCGAGCATGCGCCGGTGCGGATCATGCCCGACGGCTCGGTGTTCCTCACCCGCCACGCCGACCTGGTGGCGGTATACAAGGACACCCGTACCTTCAGCTCGGACAAGAAGCAGGAGTTCGCGCCCAAGTACGGCGATTCACCGCTCTACGAGCACCATACCACCAGCCTGGTTTTCAACGACCCGCCCTACCACACGCGGGTGCGGCGGCTGATCGCGGGCGCGCTGACCCCGCGCCACATCTCCGCCATGGAGCCGCCCCTGGTGGCGCTGGTGGACCGGCTGCTGGACGAGCTGGCCCAACGTGGCGAAGCCGATCTCATCGACCACTATGCCGGCGCGATCCCGGTGGAGATCATCGGTAACCTGCTGGGCGTGCCCCGCGAGGAACGCGGGCCGCTGCGGGCGTGGTCGCTGGCCATCCTGGGGGCGCTGGAGCCGGTGCTCACGACCGAGCAATCCGAGGGCGGCAACGCTGCCGTGCGCGAGATGCTGACGTACCTGGAGGGGCTGGTGGCCGAGCGGCGCCGGCATCCGGGCGACCCGGACCGAGACGTGCTCACGCGGCTGATTCAGGGCGAGCACGACGGCGAGCGCCTGAGCGAGGCCGAACTGCTGCACAACTGCATCTTCCTGCTCAACGCCGGGCATGAGACCACCACCAACCTCATCGGCAACAGTCTCAACGCCCTGCTGGAGTGGCCGCAGGAAAAGGCCCGGCTGCTGGACGACCCCGGCCTGATCCGCACCGCGGTGGAGGAGTTCCTGCGTTTCGAGAGCTCGAACCAGCTGGGCAACCGCATCACCACCGCCCCCGCCCGAGTGGGTGATACCGCCCTCGAGCCCGGCACCCGCATCACCCTGTGCATTGGCGCCGCCAACCGCGATCCCGCCGTGTTTGCCGATCCCGACCGGCTGAACATCACCCGCCAGCCAAACCGCCACCTGGCCTTCGGCTCGGGGCCCCACCAGTGCGTGGGCATGCAACTCGGACGGCTGGAAGGCGTTGTGGCGGTGTCGCGCTTCCTGGCGCGGTTCCCGCGCTATGCGCTGAGCGGGGCGCCGGTGCGTGGCGGCAGGGCGCGGTTCCGGGGGTTTCTGCACCTGCCGGTGCGGCTGGAGGGGTAGGCGGCGCGGCGGTTGGCCGGGGTCGCCGTGGTGTCGACCATCGATACACGTCCTCCACCAGCCTTCCTGCATCTCAGGCAAGCGTAGCAGCGCAGTCAGGGCGCGCTCGAGAAGCGTCAGGGGATTGCCGCCGCGGCAGTGGCCCCTTGCGCCGGATTCCCGCCCCGGTTGAGCATTACCCGACCCAACCCCGGAGGCATCCCCCATGCGTTTTCTGTCCGCTGCAGTACTGCTCGCTCTCACACTGTTCTGCGGCCCCGCCGCGGCCCAGCAGGCGATCCGCATCGGCTCGTTTCTCTCCACCACCGGGCCGGCCGCCTTCCTGGGCGACCCGGAGATCAAGACCCTCAAGCTGTACGTGGACAGGCTCAACGCCCAGGGCGGCGTGCTGGGCCGCAAGCTCGAGCTGGTTGTGTACGACGACGGCGGTGACGCCGCCAAGGCCAATGCCTTCGCCAAGCGTCTGATCGAATCGGACAA
>JBIIUM010000284.1:0-3577 GCA_044339985.1 Burkholderiales bacterium
CCGCTGGCGCATGCGCCCAGCAGCAGGACCCACAGCACCGCCAAGGTTGCCGCTACACTGCGATTCATGTCATCCGCCCTTGAAAGGGAGCAGGAGTATAGCCCACCACTCCCGCCACGAGCCGTGCTCGCCGCCATTCCCGCGGCGTGCGCCGGGCTACGCCTGGACCAGGCCCTGGCGCGGCTGTTTCCCGAGCATTCGCGCGCCCGGTTGCAAGGCTGGATCGATACCGGCCGGGTGCAGGTGGACGGTGCCGCGGCCACCCGCAGCCGCCGCGTATGGGGGGGCGAGCAGGTGCAACTGGAGCCCGAGCCGGCGCCCGCAACCCTTGCCGCCACACCCGAGGCCCTGCCCCTTGCGGTGGTGTACGAAGATGCCGACCTGCTGGTCATCCACAAGCCGGCGGGGCTGGTGGTGCATCCGGGCAGCGGCAACTGGAGCGGCACGCTGCTCAACGCCCTGCTGGCCCGCGGCGCCGATGCCGCCACGCTGCCGCGGGCGGGCATCGTGCACCGGCTCGACAAGGACACCAGCGGCCTGCTGGTGGTGGCGCGCACCCCCGAAGCGCACACGGCGCTGGTGCGGCAGCTGCAGGCGCGCACCGTGTCGCGCAACTACCTGGCCGTGGCCTTCGGGCGCCTGGCGGCCGACACCGTGGTGGACGCACCCATCGGCCGCGACCCGCGCCAGCGCACCCGCATGGCGGTGGTGGCGGGTGGCCGCGAGGCGCGCACCCGGCTGCTGGTGCGTGAACAAGGTGCTGGCTGGGCGCTGCTGGAATGCGTGCTGGAAACCGGCCGTACCCACCAGATCCGCGTGCATCTGGCCAGCATCGGCCACGGGCTGCTGGGTGACCCGGTGTACGGGCCGCGCACCCTGCCGGCGCTGCTGGCGGCGCGGGTGAACGGCTTCACCCGCCAGGCGCTGCACGCCTGGCGCCTTGCCCTGCACCACCCGCGCACCGGCGAGGCCATGGCCTGGGAAGCGCCGCCGCCGCCGGATTTCACCGCGCTGCTCGAGCGCCTGCGCGCGCCGTGACCCGCCCCCCGGATCCGCCCACGCCGGGGGTGTTCGCGCCCGATTGGCCGGCGCCGCCGGGCGTCCGCGCCCTCATGACCACCCGGCAGGGCGGCACCAGTCCTCCGCCCTGGGACTCCCTCAACCTCGGCGTCGCCGTGGGCGACGATCCGGCACGCGTGATTGTCAACCGCAGCCTGCTGCGGGGCCTGCTGCCCCAGGAACCGCGCTGGCTGCGCCAGGTGCATGGCCGCGCCGTGGTGCACGCCGATGGCGTGCCAGCCCATGCACCGCCCGAAGCCGACGCCGCGTGGACCGCCACGGCGGGGGTGGTGTGCTGCGTTCAGGTGGCCGACTGCCTGCCGGTGCTGCTGGCCGCCCGGGACGGTTCGGCCGTGGGCGCGGCCCACGCCGGGTGGCGCGGGCTGGCCGCCGGCGTGATCGAGGCCACCGTGTCGGCCATGCCCGGGCCGCCCTCGGGCTTGCTCGCCTGGCTCGGGCCCGCCATCGGCCCGGCCGCCTTCGAGGTGGGCGAAGAAGTCCTGGCGGCCTTCACCCGCGGCGACCCGGACAGCGCCGCGGCCTTTGCGCCCAGCGGTCCGGGCAAATGGCTGGCCGACCTGTTCGCGCTGGCGCGCCGCCGCCTGCATGCCGCCGGCGTGGCGGCGGTACATGGCGGCGGCCTGTGCACGGTGGCCGATGGGCAACGCTTCTTCTCTCATCGCCGCGACCGCCCCGGCGGGCGCATGGCAGCCCTGGTGTGGATCGAGGAGAAGGCCTGAAGCAAGGCCTCCCCACCGCGTATACTCAGCCGCTTTTGCAACCCTGTTTTGTATGCAAGCGCTTGGCCAGATCCTGCTGTTCACGTTCGCCGGCGGCGTGATTTCCGTGCTGCTGGCCGCGGCCCTGTCGCTGGGTGCGAGCGCCGCCAGCGTTCCGATGCTGGTGAGCTTTGCCGTGGGGACGCTGCTGGGCGCCGTGTTCCTGGACATCCTTCCCTACGCCCTGTCGGGCGCCGGCAGCCCCCAGGCCGCCACCGCCACGGTGCTGGCGGGCCTGCTGTTGTTCTTCGTGCTGGAAAAGCTGGTGCTGTGGCGCCACTGCCACCAGCGCGATTGCGAAGCCCACGATCCCGGTCACGGCCACGGTCACCGTCACGGCAGCGGCGGGCGCAGCGCGGGAGCGCTCATCCTGCTGGGCGACACCTTCCACAATTTCGTCGACGGCGTGCTGGTGGCGGCGGCATTCCTGGCCGACACGCAGCTGGGCGTGGTAACGGCGCTGGCGATCCTCGCCCACGAGGTGCCCCAGGAACTGTCCAATTTCCTCATCCTGCTGGACTCGGGCTTCAGCCGCGCCCGCGCGCTGGCGTGGAATCTGGTCTCGGGGCTCGCCATGGTGGCGGGCGGCGCGCTTGCCTGGGTGGCGCTCACGCCGCTGATGCAGTGGGTGCCTTCACTGGTGGCCATCGCCGCCGCGAGCATGCTCTATGTGGCCGTGGCCGACCTCATCCCCGGCCTGCACCGCCGCGTGGCGCCCGCCGATGCCCTGTTCCAGACCTTGCTCATCGGCCTCGGCGTGGCCACCATCTGGCTGGTGGGTGAACTGGCTCGCCGCTTCGCCGTCTGAAGCCCGCTCTCGGCGGAACCGATCGCGCCGCCGCCGCGGACCGCCCATGAGCCATAGCAGCAGGGCCAGCGGACCCAGGCCGTAGAACACGAAGGTAAGCACGCCGCGCACCAGGCTCGGCTCGGTGGCGGCCATGAGCAGCGTGACGTACAACCAGGCAATGGCGACGATGTACACGGACGGGGTCTTGAAGCGGTGCGCAAGCATTAAAGCACGCGGCACGGCGCCACGGGCCTTGCAGCCCCCGCGAGCGGCGCCGTGAACAATCCATCGCCGGCGCCCGACCCCGGGCGCTTCGAAGCGCAGCTGCTGGAGGCCCTGGGCGCGCTGGTGCCGCCACTGCCAGGCGCGGCCGCCGCCGCCCAGGCCCTGGTGCAGGGTTACCTGGGCGCCCTGCGCAGCGACACCGCCGGCCTCACGGCCCTGCAGGGCGAGTTGCTGGCCGAGCAGGCACGTCTGTGGAGCCGCGCCGTCACGGCACCCGCGCCGGCCTCATCCGCCGATCCCTGGAGCCTGCCCTTCTTCGCGCTGGCGCGCGATCAGCACCGCGCCCTGGAAGCCTGGAGCGACCGGCTGCTGGCCCGGTTCGATCTGCCACCCGCGCCGCGCCGCGCGGCGCGCTTCGCCCTGCGGCGCTGGCTCGACGCGGCGGACCCCGCCAATCGGCTGGCCACCAACCCCGTGGCCCTGGCGGCGGCGCTGCGCTCCGGCGGTGCCAGCCTGGCCCGCGGCCTGGATCATGTGCGCGCCGACCTGGCCGAAGGCCGCATTGCCATGAGCGCCCCGGGCGCATTCGAGCCCGGACGAGACCTGGCCATCACCCCAGGCGCCGTGGTGCACGAGAACGCCATCGCCCAGCTGATCCGCTACGCACCGCTCACCCCGCGGGTGGGCGCCCGGCCGCTGCTGGTGGTGCCGCCCTTCATCAACA
>JBIIUM010000285.1:0-3554 GCA_044339985.1 Burkholderiales bacterium
ACGGATGTGCAGGAGATGGCCGGGTTCCGTGGGGCGCGGGCCCATGGCCCGGGCTCCGTCTGGGTGGAGCCGCCGGGCGTGTCCTGGGAGCACGGCGCCGCCGCCTGCGCCGTCAGGCTCGACAGCGACCAGGGTAGCCAGCTATGCCTGCTCAGCGCGCAGCACGTGCTCACGCCCGCCACCGAGGTGAGCGGCTTGAAGGTCCAGGGCGGTCTCCCGGCGCGGCCGCTGGATGCGTCGCGACAGCAGCTCCATGCGCCCGTGGTGGCCACCTCGCTGTCCGTGGGCGGGCTGCTGCGCGGTGACCAGAATCCCTACCGGCCAAGCCTCGACGTGCAACTGGCGCGGGTGGACGATCCCGGCGCCGCCCAGGCCATCGTGGGCGCGCGTCAACTGGATCCCGGCGAGCCCTGGGTAGGCACGCCCCGACGCCTCAGCGAGCTGGCGGCCATCCGCTGGTTTCATCTGCTGGTGCCCGACAACAACGGGCCGGCGGTGCGCGGGCCGCTCAAGGCCCAGCTGGACTCGCGTCTCGCCTTGCCCTTCGGGCTTGACTATCGCCTGCGCAGAGGCGGCCAGTTCGAGTGGGTGAAGGTCTATCACGACGAACTGCTCAAGTTCCAGGTGATGCAGAAACCCTACCCCGAGGCCGGCGACAGCGGCTGCGCCGTGGTGGTGATGCATTCCGACGGCAGCGTCACCCTGGCCGGCCTGTACATCGGCGGCGGTGGCGATGCCGCCTACGCCATCCCCGCCTGGCACCTGTTCAACCTGAACCGCTGGTGGAGCTACCCTCCCGGCGCGCGCATCGAGCCCGTGTCGATCTGAGCCGGCCGCGGGTGCCGGGTTCCCCGGCGGCCCCTTCGCCCGGCCCGGCCGCGCCTCAACCCACGGCGTGGGGGGCGGCATCCCCCGTGGTGCCGGCGGGTGAGCTGGCCGCGGCGTCGCCGGGCGTGGTGACCGGCGCCGTGCCGACGCCGGCCGCCGTTGCAGCCGGTGTGCCGCCCGCCTTGCCGTAGCGCGACATGAAGGCCTCGATGAAGTCCGCACCGCTGTAGCCGATGCCCAGCAGCGCGATGATGGTGGCCGAACCGATCTTCTCCCCGTCCACCGGCACCGACAGGGAGATCGCCCCCAGCACCCCGGCCACCGCGCCAATCAGCAGGCTCACGGCCAGGCGGCCGCCGGAGAACTCCTGCTTGAGCCTGCTGCCGCTGGCCGCGGCCTCGTCGGCCACCTTCTTCAGACCGGGGATCACCCGGATGGCCTGCCCCAACGCCCCGAACATCCCGCCGATCGCCATCAGTTGCATCCACTGGCTGGCGCTGTAAGCCATCGATTCCATGCTGTGATCCTCCTTGTCAGGGGGCCGGGACAACGAAACTGTTGCGCACCCAGCCTTCGACGCCGCTGCCGTCGGAAAGCGCCACGTGCGCCCACAGCGGGGCCATCTCGATGAGGTCCACGCTCGTGCCGGCCTTCAGCGGCGCAGCCACCAGCGGGTGCTCTGCGCCCGGACCGCCGCGGATGTTGAGCAGCGGCGCATTCACCACCAGGCGGTCCCGGCCCTCGTCGCCGCGCCCGAACAGGTTCGAGCGGAAGCTCGCCATGCGAAAGGCCGGCCCGGGGTCGGCCTTGCGGCCGGGCGCGATGTCGTCGTGCCCCAGCACATCCTTCAGCCCGTAGTGGCGCACCAGCAGCCGCGCCACCGCCAGGGTGGCGCTCAACTGGGCCTCGGTGTAGGCGTGCCACCAGGCGTCGGCCGTCTCGTTCTTGTGGCGTGCCCGCACCACTTCGGACTCGGGATAGAAGGCGCCAAACCACGCCTGGTAGCGCGTGCCCACCTGGGTGAGCCGGCCGGCGTTGTCCAGCTCGATGCCGATGGAGTGGCTGTTCATGCCCTCCAGCCCCAGCCACGCGCTCTTGCCCGCGTGCCAGGCCTTGCGGTTGAAGGGCACCAGTTGCCACAGCCGGCCGTTGCGACCAATCACCAGATGCGCCGAAGCCGCGGCGCCGGGATCGAGGAAGTGCCGCACCGAGCTCTCCGCATCCCGCCCGGCGGTGTAGTGGATCACCAGGTACTGCGGCACGATCGGCCCGCCCTTGTTCGGCGAGTCGGTGAAGCTCACCCCGTCGTCCGACAACAGGTGGTCAGTGATGCGCATGTTCGTCTCCGATGGCTGGCGGTTTTGCGAGCGCGGTTGCGCTGCCCGCAGACAGCTTCGACGCTACGCCATCCCGGCGCGCGCGCAAACCCCGGGCCTGCCGCCCGCGCCCCTTCAGCGCAGCAGGCGCCCCGGCAGGGCGCCGGTGTGCTGGTCATCGCGCAGCGTCTCCACGCCCGCCACGAAGGTGTGGCGGTAGCCGCGGGCGCGCTGCATGAGGCGCCTGCCGCCGGCGGGCAGGTCGTAGACCACCTCGTGGCGGTGCACGCCGAGGCGATCGTAGTCGATCACGTTCAGGTCGGCGCGCATGCCGGGCTCCAGGGTGCCGCGGTCGGCGAGGCCGTAGGCGCGCGCCGTGTCGCGGGTCTGCTTCTTCACCAGGAATTCCAGCGGCAGGCCAGGCCCCCGCTTGCGGTCGCGGCCCCAGTGGGTGAGCAGGAAGGTGGGCGCGCCCGCGTCGCAGATGGTGCACACGTGGGCGCCGCCGTCGGCCAGGCCCATCACCGTGGCGTCGTCGGCCAGCAGCTCGCGCACCACGTCCAGGCTGCCGGCGTGGTAGTTCTCGAAGTTGAAGGACAGCAGGCGCTTGCCGCCATCCTTCATCATGGCCTCGAGCGCCACCGCCCAGCCGCTGCTGCCCGTGGCCGCGCCCCTTGCCGCCAGGCTGGTGGAGGGGTGGGGCTCGTAGTCGTAGTCGGGGGTCACCTCGTAGGTGCGCGCCAGTGCCTCGTCCATGAGCCTGGTGTGCGCATCGTCGGGGCGCTCGTCCACCAGGCGGCGGCGCAGCCCGGGCTCGCGCACCAGGCGCTCGAAGCGCTCGGCGGGGGTGAGCGCATCCATTGCCGTCCAGTCGGGGTGGGTGGAGAAGGGGTGGAGGGTGGTCTCCAGACCCATCATCACGCCGATGGGGCGGCTGCCCACCTGGCCGGTCACCTCGAGGCCGGCGGCGCGGGCGGCGTGGATGTGATCGCGGGTGTCGCGCCACAGGTCGGGGGCGTTGTTCACCTGCAGCAGCAGCACCGAGAGGGGCCGTCCCGCCACCTCGGCCGCGGCGCGCAGGATCGCGAACTCGCCCTCGCCGAAATCGGAGTTCACCTCGATCACGCCGCGGCCGGCGCGGCGCATGGCCCGGGCAAGGCCGAAGAGCTCAGGCTCGCGCGCCGACAGGCTGGGCGTGGCGCGGCCGTCGCGGGCACGGTGCTTCACCGTGCGCGAGGTGGTGAAGCCCAGGGCGCCGGCGCACAGCGCTTCCTCCAGCAGCACACCCATGCGCGCCACCTCGGCCTCGGTGGGCACCTCGGCGTGATCGGCACCGCGGCTGCCCATCACGTAGAAGCGCAGCGCCGCGTGGGGCACCTGGGCGCCCATGTCCATCACCTTGGGGGCGGC
>JBIIUM010000075.1:0-13075 GCA_044339985.1 Burkholderiales bacterium
ACTTGCTCCTTGTCTACTGTGATCTCATGCACAAGAAACTGCGGTGTCCAAATAGCCAGCAGAAGTGACAGCAAAATCGGGCCCGGGAGTTTTGCCTTGGCTCCATCTCGTCGCACAAGGTATGCAATCCAAAGTGCAAGCAGAGAGGCCGCTGCCACGCTGCCCCATATAAAACCGGATGGGTATGAATAGACCATGGGGTTTGGCTGCCCGACGTGCCGCGGACCTTCCGAAAAAAGAAACACGTTTCTTCATGATACGGCGTGCGATCGCAGCATCTTCAGCGATGCGCGACGACTGGTTGCTGTGAACTTCCAGAGTGCGCGACCCGGTACGGTGTGCAGCCACAGCCTCTCTGGCTGTTTCTCCAGGGGCGCGCCCGAGGCGGCGCCGATTTTTCGGTTCAAGCGCTGGCGTCAGTGCCGCTTCGTCGCGCCTTTTTTCGCCGGCGGCAAGCGGTTGTGCGGGCTTCAGGGCTGCGCCGCCGGCTCGGGCTCGGCGGCCAGCATGGCGGCGCGGCTTTCGGGCGTCTCCAGGCTGATGCGCCCCAGTGCGCCACCGCGATAGTCTTGCAGCAGGATGATCGACGCCTTCTCCAGATCGAGCCCGCCGCCGCGCAGCTGGCAGCCGCGCCGGCGCGCGATGGCCTCGATCATGCCGGGCTCGTCCAGCGCCGCCGGGTCGAAGCCGTAGCGGGCCGTGAGCGCCGCCGGGTAGCGCGCCTTCAACAGCCCGGCGAGAAACCGCGCCACCGCCTCCTCGGGCACGGCGTTGACCCCCACCGCGTGGCTGGCGGCCAGCATCCATCCGTCGGAGTCGTGCTCGATCTTGGGCCACAGCAGGCCGGGGGTGTCGGTGAGGGTCATGCGCGGGCTCAGGTCAAGGCGCTGCTGAGACTTGGTCACCGCCGGCTCGTCGCCCACCTTGGCCACCTTGCGCTTGAGCAGCACGTTCATGAGCGTGGACTTGCCCACGTTCGGGATGCCCATGATCATCATGCGCAGCGGCTTGGTGCCGTCGTGGCGATGGGGCGCCAGGGACTGGCACAGGGCAATCACTCTGGCGGCGTCGGCGGGGGTGCGGCAGGTGAGCGCCACGGCCTTGAAGCCGGCGCGCGGCGGCATGGCCGCAAGCCACTGGCGGGTGGCCGCCGGATCGGCCAGATCGGCCTTGTTGAGCACCCTCAGGCGCGGCCGCTGGCGCTGCTCGCACAGGGCGCGGATGAGGGGGTTGGCGCTGGCCTCGGGCAGGCGCGCGTCCACCACCTCGATCACCACATCCACCCGGGCCAGGCTCTCGGCGGCCTTGTCGCGCGCCAGGGCCATGTGGCCCGGGAACCACTGGATGCTCACGGGGGTGCTCAGCCTTTGCGCCCGTAGCTGAGCAGCCCCGTGGGGCCCTTCGGCGGATGGGCGCGCAGCCCTTCCTCGTTGGGCTCGATGCCCCAGCCGGGGGTGTCGGGCAGCACCAGGTGGCCGTCCTCGATGCGCGGCAGGGCGGTGAAGAGTTCGTGGTCCCAGGCGATGCGGTCGATGTCGGTTTCGAGGATGCGCAGGTTGGGCACGGCGGCGGCGAAGTGGGCGTTCATCATGGTGCACAGGTGGCCGTAGAAGTTGTGCGGAGCCACGTTCACCTCGTGGGCCTCGGCGGCGGCGGCGATCTTCATGGACTGCCAGGCGCCATTCCAGGGCACGTCCACGATGGCTACGTCCATGGCCTGCTCGCGGAAATAGGGCAGGAACTCGCGCAGCCCCAGCAGCGTTTCGCACGAGCTGATGGGATGCGGGCTCGATCGCCGGATGTGCGCCAGGGCCTGGGGGTTGCGGATGTCGATCTCCACCCAGAACAAGTCCAGGTGAGCGGTGGCGCGAAGGATCTCCAGGTAGCCCTCGGTCTTGGCGTTGAAGTTGAGGTCCAGCAGGATGTCCACGTCCGGGCCGGCGCCCTCGCGCAGCGCCTCCAGGTGGCGCACCAGGTCGCGGCGCACGGCGCGCTCCACGTTGAGGCCGGGCTCGAAGGGCACGCCAAAGCCGGGCCGCCAGCCGCGCGGGTTCGCGCCGTCGGCGTCGTAGGTGAAGATGTTGGTCTTGAGGGCGCTGAAGCCCTTGTCGCGCACCTCCCGCCCCAGGGCGCGCACGCCGTCCAGGTGGGTGATGGGCGGGGTGTAGAAGCCCGGGTGGTTGATGCGCCAGGTGGCGCAGTGCGACCAGTACACGCGGATGCGATCGCGCACCTTGCCGCCCAGCAGTTCCACCACCGGCACCCCAAGCCCCTTGGCCTTGGCGTCCAGCAGGGCGTTTTCGATGGCGGCCACGGCCAGGGCCACCACGCCACCGGCCGCCGGACGGGTGGCGCCCAGCAGATCGGCGAAGATGCGCTCGTGGGCGCCCACGGGCTGGCCGATCACCCGCGGCGCCAGGCGCGCGATCACCGCGCCCACCCCGGGGGCGCCAAAGCCCTCGTCATACTCGCTCCAGCCGGTGATGCCGGCATCGGTGGAGAGCTTGACGAAGTGGTAGTTGCGCCAGCCGGCGTCGGCGGCGAGTGTTTCGATGTGCGTGACCTTCATGCATCCTCCCGGGCAGGCGCGGGGCCCGAAGCGCCCGCGCTGGTTGCGCAATTCACGGCAAGGCTCGCCAGCGGCGGCTCACATCCCCGGAGACGCCGCGAGGCTCACGTGACATAGGGGCAGGGTGTGCTGCTTGCCCTTCACCTGGATGCCGAACATGTCTTCGAAGCGAAACCGGCCTGGATGGGCCGACTCGAGCGCTTCACGCACGTCCATGCTGATCAGCGTGGCTCCCGGCCGGCACTCCTTCTCCATTCGCGACGCGGTATTGACCACGTCGCCGATGGCGGTCCAGTCGAGCCGCTCGGCAGTGCCCACGTTGCCGATCACCACTTCACCCCAGTGCACCCCGATGCGGAGCTGGAGAAGCTGCTGCCCCGCGCGCATGCGCAGGCTGTTGATGTCGTCGGCGTGGCTTTGCATGTTGATGGCCGCAAGCACGGCGTCCACCGGCGAGTCGAACAAGGCCATGACGCAGTCGCCCATGAACTTGTCGATGGCGCCGCGATTACCCCTTACCGATGCGGAGATCCGGCGCAGCAAGGAATTCAAGGTGTCGATGATGGATTCCATGTCCTGGTTGCGCTCCACGTACGACGTGAAGCCGACCACGTCGCAGAACAGCACGGCAACCTTGCGCCTTTCGTTGCTGAGTCCGCTCTTGCCCAGGCGCACAGCCTCCCGCGCCTTTTGTTCCACCAGTTGCGGCACGTAGTTGCGCGTGATGTTGTGGACGCGGGTTTCGCCGATGATCGACCCCTCGACCATGGCGGCAGCCCCCTGGTCGCGGGAAACCACCTGCCACAGGGAGACGATCTCTCCGTTGTCCTTTCGGAAGCCGCTCACATTGAAGAGCACGGCGGTTGCCGGGTCGCCGGAACCCGTATGGCGAAGTCGAATGCGATAGTTCTCGAACTTGCCCGAGCCTTTCGACAGGGCAAGGCCCCAGACAACGTCGTTCAGGAAAGCCAGGGGTATGGACTCGGCGAGGGCGCGCAGGGCCTCGGGGCTCTGCGCCAGCGCCAACTGCCCCAGAAAGGCGGGCGAGGCCGCGAGAATTTCGCCGGTGGGCGCAAAGCAGACAAGGCCGTAGTTCAGCCGCTCGGCGATGTCACCCACAACGCTGCGGCTGGCGTTTGCATCCAGCAAAGCCGGGGTTGGGGACGGGACCGCTTGCTGGCTGCGCATGATCAACGCCAGCCGGGAGCCTGAGGGGATGGCATCCACGCGCAATTCCAGCCCCAGGGCCTCGGCGAGCTTTTCGGTTCGGAAGGGGCGAAGATCGCCGGGCACGGGGACCATCAACTCCACCAGCACACCCTGGGGCGACGAGGACGCCGGCGGCACATCCACGCACACCTGCCAGCCGCCCTCCTGGCAGAAGCGCGCCAGGTTTCGCGTGCCGTGTTCGGCACGCTCGGTCTCGAGCAGCTTTTCGAACCGGTCCGTGTCGTCTTCCGCCGCGACGCCAAAATCGGTTTCCACGGCGCGCCTGAAGGCAAAGCGGTGCATCGCCGTGAACGCCCGCTCCAGAAGATCGTGAACCACCACGAGGAGAGGGGGCGCAAGCTTTTCCGACTGGCGATCGCGAAGCCCCCGCTCCAACGCCGTCTGGATGGCGAGCCAGGTCGGGTAATCGAGGTCGGTGAGGTAATACTGCTGTGAAGCCTGGCTCATGTCAGATGTGGGCGCACAACCGATAGGCTTCATCTCGGGTTAATTCAGCCATGAATTCCGGCCGAAGCCACGAATCGCACAGCGCATCACCGGCGCCGAAAGCAGACAGGCCCGCTTTGCGCGCAAGCATCTCCGGCTCCTCCCGAGCCCCGATCCCGGCGCCGCGGGTCAACGCGTTGGCCAGGGCGAGGCTGAAGCACACCGTGTCGGCGGCATACTCGTTTCGCGGCGCGGAGAGGTCTCGCGCCATGTAGTCGGAAAACCGTTCTGGCAATTTCCAGCGGACGATCGCTTCCCGCCCCACTTCGTAATGATCGATACCCATGAGTTTGGCTTCCGCCTGCTGGCTGGAACAGCCCGAGTCGAGCATGAGTTGCAGCACCCGGAGGTATGTTGCCTGATCATGGATGAAAAGCAGCACCTTGCCCGCATCGTGCATCAACCCGGCCACGAAAGCGTCATCCTGACCCTGTGCATCCCCCAAGTCGCCGCAAATCCGCCGGCCGGCGATGGCTGTCAGCAGCGAGTGGTGCCAGATATGGGTGCGGAACAAGGGGTGTTGGCTCTGGGCGAAGATTGCGCGACTGAAGGCCAGGATTGCAAGGGAACGCACCACGTTGAACCCCAGCGTCGTGATGGCGTGGGGAATGTTGGCCACCTTGCGGCCCCGGCTGTAGAAGGGAGAATTCACCGCCCGCAGGACCATGGTGGCCACACCCTGGTCGGAACTGACAAAACGATCCAGCTCCCGGAAACAGGTGCTGGACTCCGCCTCGAGGCCGATGATTCCGGAAATGATCTCGGAGTGGACGGGAATGTTCTTGTAGTCGATGGCGGCCGACGTCATCGTGGCGACGGGAATTTCGTGAATGGCGTTGAACAGGTCACGGCGTCCGGCAAGTCCCCAATAGCCCGGTGGCAGGCCCGATCCAAAGTTTCAGCCCTCCACGGGGCGAGCAAGGATAACGCCGGGCGCTGCCGCTGCGGTCGCCCACCGCGGGTGAGGCTGGGCAAGGGGGTTGGCGAACATCGACCGCCCCAGGGCTTCAATCAGCCCCGGCAGCCGCATCCAGCAAATCGCGGTTGGTGCGCGCTTTCCAGTCGCGCGGATCGATGGCCAGGGCACGGTCGTAGGCGTAACGCGCTGCCTCCACCCGGCCCGCGGTTTCGTAGGACCAGCCCAGGTTGTTCCAGACCCGCGCCTTGCCCGGCGACAGGCGGGCGGTGGCTTCCCAAAGGGCCACCTCGCTGGCGTAGTCACGATTGCGACTGGCCGTGACGGCCAGCAGACAGGCGGCCACGATGGCGATCACCGCAAGGGCCACGCCCCGCGGCGCCACCTGCGCCAGACCGCCCGCCAGCACCAGCGCGGGTCCGGCCAGGGCGAGATAGAGCTGCCGGTCGTTGGCCACGTCCGCCCGCGGCAGCACGGAATTGGTGGGCAGCAGCCAGACGAAGGTCCACGCCAGCGCAAAGCCCAGCCATGGCCCTGTGCGCCAAGACCGCACCGCCAGCCACGCTGGCAGCGCCAGCAGCACCCCCTTGAGGGCCAGGTCCATGCTCCAGCCGGTGCGCACGGCGAGGTCCGGGTCGATGTTGAGCACCAGGCCAAGCAACGGACGGGTGAGCAGGTACCACACTCCATCCACCTGGGTGAGCAGATTCACCCCCAGAGGCCGGGTGTCGAGACTCGCGCCCAGCAGCCGCCAGAAGCCCGGCACCTGCACCACCACCACCGCCATGGCGGCCAGCACCAGCCAGTGGGGCAGGGTGCGCAGCCAGGTGCGGCGCCAGGAAGCCGCCGGATCCAGCCGCTCCACCAGCAGCAGCGCAAAGGGCAACGCCCAGGCATGCTCCTTCACCGCGAGCGCCAGCGCGAAACACAACGCGGCGCACAAGCGCATGGCAAACGGCACGCGCGTGCCGGCCGCACGCACGTGCAGCAGCGCCGCCGCCAGGCAGAACAGCGCCATGAGCGACACCGAGCGTCCGCTCAGATAGGTGACAGCTTCCGTCTGGGCCGGGTGCAAGGCGAACAACAACGCGCCTGCGGCAGGCACCCAGCGCACGCCCGCCGCGCCCAGCCCGAGCCGCGGCACCAGCGCTCGCAGCAGCGCCAGCAGCAGCAGCGCGTTGAGTCCATGCACGGCCACGTTGAACCACGCGAAGGCCGCGGGGTGGCCGCCGCCCGTGGTCCAGCTGGCCACGTAGCTGGCCTTGAGCAACGGGCGTATGCCGGGCATGAATCGCCTCCACGTGGCCCAGTCGTGCACGGCGGGGTTGCCCACGATCACGTTCCAGTCGTCGAACTGGAAGCTCACCAGGCCGGCGCCGCTCCAGGCCGCCAGCACCGCCAGCAGCACCAGCGCCGCGCCCGCCAGGTCGGCGCGGGCGTGCTCAGCGCGCAGCAGCAGCATGTTCGAAGGCCCGCTCCACCAGGGCGTGGGCGTCCCACCAGCGGTCCTTCGCCCCCAGCAGCACCAGCAGCACGCGGCTGGCACCGCGCTCAGCCCACGCGATGACGCATTTGCCGGCGGCGGCGGTAAAGCCGGACTTCACTCCGACCGCACCTTCCAGGCGACCCACCAGGGCATTGCGGTTGGTCACGTCGAAGCGGCGCGCACCGTCCGCCGTGGCCAGCACGGCGCCCGTGCGCCGCACGATGGCGGCGAAGCGCGGCTCGCCCATGGCGGCCTCGGCCAGCGTTGCGAGATCGTGCGCCGTGGACACGTGGCCTTCGGCGTCGTGGCCGCAGGCGTTCACGAAACGGGTGTGCCGCAGGCCCAGTTCGGCGCCGCGCCGGTTCATGCGCGCCACGAAGGCCGCTTCGCTGCCGTCGCGCCACTCGGCCAGGGCGCGGCAGGCGTCGTTGCCCGAGGCGAGCAGCGTGGCCTGCAGCAGCGTGTCCACGGTGTAGCGCTCGCCGGCCCGCAGACCCAGGCGCGAGCCGGTGGCCCGGGCGGCGCGGGGGCTGGCGGTTACCACGGCATCAGGCGTGCCCGCCTCGATGACCAGCAGCCCGGTGAGCATCTTGGTGAGGCTGGCGGGCGCCAGCGGCTGCTGGGCCGCGTGTTCCCAGAGGGTCTGGCCGTTGACCCTCACGAGGTAGGCGCGGCCCACGCCCGGATAGGGGTCGGACGCCGCGGCGGCAGCCTGGGGCACGAGGGCGGCGAGCGCCAGCAATACGCACCGTGCCGCCGCGCCACGGCCCGTACCCCGCACGGCACGCCAGGCCCCGCCCCGCGGAGCGCGGGATGCCACGGGATTCAGAACTTGAGGAACTTCTTGAGCTTCTCGGCGCCTTCCTTGAGCTTGTCGGTGGTGGAAGGCTTTTTCTGCGTATCCGCCGGCGGGCTGGCCGCGGCACCCTGGGCAGCGGCCGACGCGTCGCCTGCCTGGGCCTCGGCGGGGTCTGGCGACTCTTCGGTGTAGGACAGGCCTCCCAGCTCGGCGCACATGGCGGAATACCTGGGTTCCACGCTGGAATAGGTGCGGCCCTTGCAATGCTGGTTGCGCAGCGCGGCCGCTTCCGGGCAATTGCCGCGCAGCCAGCGCCATTCCTGCTTGTCCATCGCGTCCTTGCAAAGGGGCGCGCGCACCGCCGCCAGGTCCAGCTTGCAGCGCTTGGCGGCTTCCTGAAGCTTGCCATCTCCGTATTTCTGTCGTGCGGCATCCCACGACCCACGGTCGCGAAGCGCCTTCACCACGCTGCCCGCACTGGCGCAGAAATCCGCCTGACGATCGCGGCACACCGCGGGCTCGGACCGACCCTCGGCGACGAACACCAGGGAAGCGTTCAGACCGGCCACGGCGTCGTTGCACAACTTGGTGATGGCATCACGCTGCCGTTGTTCGATCGCCGCCGTCTCGGCCGCGACCTTGCGTTCGATCGCCGCGGCGTCGCAGTTGCCCACCCGCTTGCCGGACATGTCCATGCGCATGGTGAACTTCCGCCCGTCGCGGACGCCGCTGGAGGTGAGGGCGCCCCGGTAGGCGTCCTTGCTCAGGTCTTCCATCTCGCCAAGGCTGGTGTAGGAGTCCGCACCATCGGTGCACACCATCTTGAAGGTGAACTTGGTGCCGGCCTGCTTTGACTCCACCATCTTGCAGTTGCTGTCTTTTTCCATCTCCATGCGGCTCTCAGGCTTGCCCTTGGGCGCGCACACCTGCTGGGTCATGGCCGGCATCTTCATGCCGTCGGCCTGCATGGTCACGGTGGTTTCCCAGAGATCATCCGGCCCTTGCTGGGCGAGAACGGCGCCGACGGCGGCAAGCTGTAGGGCGGCAAGGGCGGAGATGAGCGGGTTCGGGCGCATGGCGGTAGTCTCCTTTCCCAAGCGACCATGCCACAAGCCCGCGGCCTCTGGCAAGTTCATGCTCGTTCCCGCCAGTGCGGCTTTCGGGGACAATCGGGGCCCAACCCGCCCCCGCACGCCGATGATCATCCGCTCGCTGCTCGACACCGACCTCTACAAGTTCACCATGATGCAGGTGGTGCTGCACCAGTTCCCCGGCGCGCAGGTGGAGTACCGCTTCAAGTGCCGCTCGCCGTGGGCCGATCTGGGCCGCCACGCCGCGGCGATCCGCGAGCAGGTGCGCGCGCTCTGCGGCCTGCGCTTCACCCGCGAGGAGCTCGACTACCTGCGCAGCCTGCGCTTCATGAAGAGCGATTTCGTGGACCTGCTGCGCCTGTTCCAGCTCGACGAGGGCTACATCGACATCCGCGAGGCCCCCGAGGTGACCGGGGGGCTGGACATCACCATCCGCGGGCCCTGGCTGCATACCATATTGTTCGAGGTGCCGGTGCTCGCCATCGTGAGCGAAACGGCCATGGCCCGCCAGCACCCCGAGACCGATCAGGCCGAGGGCGAGCGCCGCCTGCGCCACAAGCTGCAGCGGGTGAAGGAGTACCCGGAGGCGGAGTTTCGCATCTCCGACTTCGGCACCCGGCGGCGCTTCTCGCGTCACTGGCAGGAGCAGGTGGTGACCACCCTCAAGGACAGCCTGGGCACGCGCTTCACCGGCACCAGCAACCTGTACCTGGCCATGAGGCTGGGCATGGTACCCCTGGGCACCATGGCCCACGAGTATCTCCAGGCCTGTCAGGCAGTGGGGCCGCGGCTGCGCGACTCGCAGCGTTTCGCCTTCGACAAATGGGCCGAGGAGTACCGTGGCGACCTGGGCATCGCCCTCACCGACGTGTGCGGCATGGACGCCTTCCTGCGCGATTTCGACCTTTTCTTCTGCAAACTCTTCGACGGCGTGCGCCACGACTCGGGCGACCCCTTCGAGTGGGGCGAGAAGATGATCGCCCACTACCAGCGCATGCGTGTGGACCCGCGCACCAAGACCTTTGTGTTCAGCGACAGCCTCAACGTGCCCTTGTGCATCGATTTGTACGAGCGCTTCCGCGGCCGCTGCCGGCCGGCGTTCGGCCTGGGCACCAACCTCACCAACGACCTGGGTCACCCGGCGCTGCAGATCGTCATCAAGATGACCCGGTGCAACGGCCAGCCGGTGGCCAAGATCAGCGACACGCCCGAGAAGACCATGGACTTCGATCCCTCCTACGTGGCCTACCTGCGACAGGTGTTCAACGTGCCGGAGCCGCAGGCCGCGGTCATGTCCGGGGATGAGTCTTGAGGACGCGGGCCCGGGCCTGCGCCCCCGCGGCACGAGGCATGGTCGCTTGAGGCCGGCCGCGCTGCTGGCCGCCGCCCTGGCGGCGCTGCTGCTGGCGCCGCCGGCCTGCCTTGCGGACATCATCCGCGGCCGCGTGGCCCGCGTGCACGACGGCGACACCCTCACCGTGCGACAGGACGGCCGTCAGCTGAAGGTGCGGCTGGTGGACATCGACGCACCGGAACTCGCCCAGCCCCACGGACGGGATGCCCGCGAGGCGCTGGAAGGCATGGTGCTGCGCGAGGCGGTGACGGTGCGCACCACCGGGCACGACCGCTACCGCCGCGTGCTGGGACTGGTGGAGCGGGAGCGAGACGGGCTGGATGTGAACCTGGAGATGGTGCGCCAGGGACACGCCTGGGCCTACAGCCGCAGCAGCCTGCGGCACCGCTCGGTGGAGGGTCTGGAGGCCCAGGCCAGGCTGGCCCGGCGCGGTCTATGGACCGAGCCTGACCCGGAGCGCCCCTCGGACTGGCGGCGGCGCAACCCGCGCGGCGATTGAAGCCGCCGCGCCGCTACCAGGACAGCGGCGAGTCGCAGGTGCGCTTGAGCCAGCGCGCATGCAAGGAGCCGGCCTCGGGCTTTTCGAACTCCCAGGCGCCGGGCGCGATGCCCCAGGTCTTGGGCGTGATGCCGGTGGAAGCGAAGGTGGCCACGGACGCCACCGCCATCTCGCCCTGCTTGCACTTGGCCAGATAGCGGATCACCTTGCGCACCGGTTCACCCTCGGGGCGCTTGGAGGCATCCTCCCAGCCCACGAGCACGTCGAAGCTCACCATCTCGCCCATCTTGGTGATGGAATCGGATTCGAAGCGGGTGGCGTTGTCGGGCCGCACCCAGGCGGCTTCCTCGATGGTGGCGTACTGGGCGGCGGCGGTGCCGGCGGCGAAGGCCAGCGCGGCGGCGGCACCGGCGGTGAGGCGTGACATGGGAGGCTCTCCTGGCGAGGGGTGATGGGGGTTGCCGGAACCGCCGCCCCCGGCACCCGGACGCCGCTACGACAACGGCATGGCCGCGGCGTTCACCCCTTCAGGCCCGGCAGCCACAGGGCCACACCGGGCAGAAGCATCACCACCGCCAGCACCACCAGTTGCAGCCCGATGAAGGGCCACACGGCGGAGAAGATCTCGTTGAGGCTCACATCCTCCGGCGCCACACCCTTCAGGTAGAAGGCCGCCGGGCCGAAGGGCGGAGACAGGTAGGACACCTGCATGTTCAGGCAGAACAGCACGCCGAACCACACCGGGTCGTAACCCATGGCGGTGACGATGGGCACGAAAATGGGCATGGTGAGCAGGCAGATGCCCACCCAGTCCATGATGCAGCCCAGCACCAGCAGGATGGCCATCATCACGGCCACCTGCCCCAGCGGCGGCAGGGGCAGGCCGGTGATGAGATCTTTGACGAATCCGGGCCCGCCGGCGAGGTTGTACACGCCGATCATGGCGGTGGCGCCGAAGGACAGCCACAGCAGCATGCCGCAGGTGCTAAGGGTCTGGCGGCAGGACTCGCGCAGGGTGGCCCAGCGCAGCTCGCCGCGAAGCGCCGCCGCCAGCAGCGTGCCGGCCACGCCCATGCCCGCCGCTTCGGTCACCGAGGCCCAGCCGGCGTAGATGGTGCCCAGCACCGAACCCACCACCAGCAACGGCAACAGCAGGCCCTTGAGCAGCGCCAGCTTGCGTCGCAACGGCAGCGTGCGCTCCTCGCGCGGGGCCGGTGGTCCGAGGGCCGGATTCAGGGCGCAGCGCACGGCGATGTAGGCCATGTACGCGCCCGAGAGCACCAGCCCCGGCACCAGGTTGGCGGTGAACAAATCGCCGATGGAGACGTTCACCGTCAGCCCGTAGATCACCAGGACGATGGACGGGGGAATCATGGTGCCCAGGGAGCCGCCGGCACAGATGGTGCCGATGGCGAGCTTGCGGTCATAGCCCAGCCGCAGCATCTGTGGCAGCGCCAGCAGACCCAGCAGCACGATCTCCCCGCCGATGATGCCGGTCATGGCGCCCATCAGGGTGGCCACTACCATGGTCTGGATGCCCAGCCCGCCCGCCATGCTGCCGGCCCACACGCGCATGGCATCGAACAGGTCGCGGGCCACGCCGGAGCGCTCGAGGATGGAAGCCATCATCACGAACATGGGCACCGACACCAGGGCGTACTCGTTCATGAAGCTGTAGATGCGGCTCGCCACCAGTTGCAGGCCGTCCATGCCGAACAGGCCGGCGGTGAAGCCCACGCCGATCAGGCCGGTGGCGAAGGCGAGCGGCAGGCCCATGGCCAGCAGCAGCACCAGGCCGCCGAACATGAGCAGCGTGATCCACTCGATGCTCACGGCGGCGGCTGCTCCAGATCGCGCAGCAAGTGGCCCAGGGATTGCAACAGCATGAGGGCGCTGGCCAGGGCGAAGAGCGTCTTGAGCACCAGCGGCACCGGCCAGTTGAGCGCCGTGCCGGAGGTTTCCAGGTCGCGCATGGCCACCAGGGCCTGGTTGCCGGCGGCCCAGGTGAGCAGCGCCAGGAAAACGATGGCAAGCAGCCCGTTCACCACCCCGAGCCGCCGCTGCCACGCCGCGGGCAGGCGTTCGAGGAAATAGCCGATCACGATGTGGCGCCGCGCCGCGTGCACCGCCGGCCCGCCCGCCACGAAGGCGGCCGCGGCCAGCGCCGTGGACAACTCGTGCACCCAGATGGTGGGCGCCCCCAGCAGCCGGCGCATCACCACCTCCCAGGCGGTGATGGCCACGATGACCACGAAGAACCAGGCCGCGCCCTCGCCCGCCAGCCGGGCGAGGCGGTCGAGCGGCGCACCTGAGGGTAACCGCGCCCCGTTCACCATCGACCCGTGGCGCGGGGCAAGGCTATGGCAGCAGCCCGAGCTGCCGCAGCCAGGCGAGCTGCGAATCGTGCATGCGCCGCGCCATGGGGCTGCGGCCGGCGTACTGCGCCCACACCCCGCGCGCCAGCTCGCGGAACTTCTGCCGTTCCGCCGCCGGCAGGTCCACCGGCTCGAACCCCAGAGACTTTGCCTCGCGCGCCACGCGCAGATCGTCGGCCAGATGGCGCTGCACCATCTCGCGGCACAGATCGCGCGCGGCCACTTCCACCACCGCCTTCAGGTCGTCGGGCAGCGCGGCCCACTTGCGGG
>JBIIUM010000076.1:0-13031 GCA_044339985.1 Burkholderiales bacterium
GCGCATGCTTCGCCGCCAGCCGCCGGGACCGGGTGCTACTTTCGTTCCTTGCGTTCCCGGGCGATCAGTTCGTCCAGGATCTTGGCGAACCTGGCATAGTCGACGCTGTTGCCCACCACGGCATTGGCCGGGCCGGTGGCGTACTTGCCATTGACGATCACTGTTGGGGTTCCGGTGATGCGGTAGTTACGGGTGAGCTGGGCAGCCCGCTCCACCTTGTTGTTCACGCCAAAGGAATCATAGGTCTCGGCGAACTTCTTGGCATCCAGGCCGGGCTGGGCCGCCACCCACCGGTCGAGCGCCGCGCGGTCGGAGTAGAGCTTGAGCTGACGTTCGTGAATGGCCTCGTAGACCTTGTCGTGAAGACTATCGAGCAGGCCGAGCGCCTCCAGCGTGTAGAACAGACGCGCCTGGGGTTTGCGCGACTCGTCCCAAACCGTGGGAACGTACTTGAAGGCCACATCCTTGGGCGCCCGTTTCTTCCAGGCGGACAGGTTGGGCTCGAGATCATAGCAATGGCCGCAGCTGTACTGGAAAAACTCCAGCACCTCGACCTTGTCGGGGGCGTCGGTGGGCTGCTGGGCGGGCAGTACGCGGTACTCCTTGTCCGAAAGAGACTGGGCCGGCGCGGCTGCGACGCCCAGCATCGAAACGGCAACAGCAGTGGCAAAGAATCGAACAAGTCTGCTCAACATGATGACGGCTCCTGTCATTGCGCGCCGTCGGATCGCGGCGCGGGCTGGCTTTCTTTGATGATTCGACCCTCGATCTGGTTCTTGCGCTTCACGTCCTCGAGGACGTTCGAGGCGTCGCCCCGGTTTGCAAAGGGGCCCAGACGAACCCGGTGGGCCATCTTCCCGCCCTCCAGCTGCACCGACTGGATGCGGGGTTCGAAGCCCGCCAGGACCAGCTGCACCTTGAGGGTATCGGCCTCGGCGGCGCTGGAAAGCGAAGCAACCTGGACGTAGAAAACCTGCTCCGCGGCAGCCACAGGCACAGGGCCGGGCTTGGGTTCGCGGCCGCCATCTCCACCATCCTTGGGTCCACGCAGAATCTCGTGGAATTGCAGATCGTCCTTGCCTTCATGGGGTTGCGGCGCCGCACCGCTGGCTGGCGCGGGTGCTGGCGAAGCCGCAGGAACGGGCTCCTTCTGAGCGGGGGCCGGCTTGGCCACCTCGGCCACCTTGCGCTCGGCGAAAGGGCTTGAGGCACGGTTGAGATAAAGCGCCACGCCGAGGGCTGCGGCCAAACCCACCAGAATGCCCATCACCAGGCCCGTAAGCAGGGGATTCGCCCGCCCGGACCGCGGCGCCGCAGCACCGCGAGCGGAGTTGCCGCGGGTCTGGCGGGCCATCACATCTTCTCCGGCGCGCTCAGGCCGAGAATGGACAAGCCGTTGCGCAGCACTTGCTGGACCGCGGCAACCAGCGCCAGGCGGGCCTCGCGCAACCCGGCGTCCTCCACCAGAAGGCGGGTGGCGTTGTAGTAACCGTGAAACTCGGCGGCCAGCTCGCGCAGGTAAAAAGCCACCGCGTGGGGGGCGAAATCGCGCGCCGCCAGCTCGATGACGTCCGGATAGTCCATCAGCCTCGACAACAGGGCTGTTTCGCGCCCATCTTCGAGACGCTCCAGGTCCACTGCTGCCAACGCCGCGGGGTCACCACCCCATTGGGCCAGCACGCCCGCAACCCGCGCGTGGCCATACTGGATGTAGTAGACGGGATTGTCGGCGCTTTGCGAACGCGCCAGATCGATATCGAAGTCCAGGTGCTGGTCGCACTTGCGCCCCAGATAGAAGAAGCGCGTGGCGTCAACGCCGGCCTCCTCGAAGAGCTCTTCGAGAGTCACGTAGCTGCCGCTGCGCTTGCCCATGCGCACCGGCTCGCCACCGCGGTACAGCGCCACGAGCTGGATCAAAGGCACCACCAGGCGCTCCGGGTCCTGACCAAAGGCCGCGATGGCCGCCTTGACGCGGGGAATGTAGCCGTGATGATCGGCACCCCAGACGTCGATGACCATCTCGAAGCCGCGTTCGAGCTTGTCGAAGTGGTAGGCGATGTCGGAAGCGAAGTAGGTGAACTGCCCATTGTCGCGCCGCACCACGCGGTCCTTGTCGTCGCCAAAGGCGGTGGAACGGAACCACAGGGCGCCATCCTGGACATACAGGTGGCCAGCCCGCTCGAGCGTTTCGAGCGCCTGGGCCACACGGCCCGACTCGTGCAGCGAGCGTTCCGAATACCACATGTCGAAGCGCACGCCGAAGCGCCCGAGCACCTGACGGATCTCCTCGAGCTGGCGATCGAGCACGAAACGCGCGAGTTGGCCGAAACCGCTGCCGAGTAACTGGCGGGCTCGCTCGATGAGGGCATCCATGCGCGCCTCCAGGGCGGCTTCATCGCCCTGGACGGCCTCGGGCAGACCCATCAGCACCGCCTCGGCAGCGTGGCACAGACGTTCACCTTCCACCGCCTTGAACTCCGCCGCACGGGTGCGCACGTAGTCGCCCTGATACCCGTTGGCCGGGAAGGGCAACGCCTCACCGCACAGTTCGAGATAGCGTAACCACGCTGAAACCGTGAGGATGTCCATCTGCCGGCCCGCGTCGTTGACGTAGTACTCGCGCTGCACGTCAAAACCCGATGCCTCCAGCACATTGGCAAGGCTCGCGCCATAGGCCGCGCCACGGCCGTGGCCCACGTGCAGTGGCCCGGTGGGGTTGGCAGACACGAATTCCACCTGCACTCGCCGGCCTGCGCCCAGAGTGCTGCGGCCATACCCGGCCCCCTGCGCCAGTACGCGCCGCACCACCGCCTGACGCGCGGCGGGACGTAAATGGAAGTTGAGAAATCCCGCTCCCGCGATGTCAACCCTCTCCACCACGTCGGAGTCGGGCAACTGGTCCCGGATCAGCGTGGCGATTTCCCGCGGATTGCGCTTCAACACCCGTGCGGCGTGCATCGCCACATTGCAAGCGTAGTCGCCATGCGCACCGCTCTTGGGACGCTCGAGCGACACGGGGATGCCGCGTGCTTCGGGGGTCACCACTTCGATGGACGTGGCCAAGAGGCCCGCAAGATGGGCCTTGAGCTCAGCGATGGGCGCTTGGGACATGACGGGGAGAGGACTCGGACAAGCGCGGAATTATACGGGGCCAGGCAACTTCCGGCCCCTGGCACTACACCTCCAAGGGATCCACGTCGATGCTCCAGTGCACTCGCTGCTCGGGCAATCGCGGCAGCCAGGCGTCCAGCAGTCGATGCAGGGGGGGGCGCGCGGTGGATTGCAGCAGCAGTTGACCGCGCCAGCGGCCCGCCACGCGCGCGGGGTTCGCGGGCACGGGGTCGTACACCACGATTTCCTCGGGGAGGGGCCCGGTACACCGGGCCGCCTCGCGAAGAAAATCGAACACGGCGTGCTCCTCGGCCGCCTCGGCGCGCAGCAACGCCTGATACAAAAACGGGGGAAAGCCGCTCGCCTGGCGCACGGAGAGTTGGCCGCGCGCGAAACCGTCGTAGTCCTGCGCTTGTAGCGCGGCGAACAGCGGATGGCCGGGAAAGGCCGTCTGCACCAAAACCTGACCGGGTCGGTCGCCGCGTCCGGCACGTCCTGCAACCTGCAGCAGCAGCGCGAAAAGCCGCTCTTCGGCGCGAAAATCCGCTGCCATCAATCCCAGGTCGGCGCCCAGCACGCAAACCAGTGTGAGATTCGGGAAGTCGTGCCCCTTGGCTAGCATTTGCGTACCCACCAGAACGTCCAACTGGTTGGCGTCGATGCGCTCACGCAGCGCCCGGAAAGCGCCGCGCCGACGCGTGGCATCACGGTCGATTCGCGCCACCCGCGCGGCAGGCAATCGCGCGGCCAGGGCCTGTTCGAGGCGCTGTGTGCCCTCGCCGAGGGCACGCAAGTCCTGGCTGCCGCAGGCAGGACAGACCCGTGGGACGGCCTCGTGATGCCCGCACAGGTGGCAACGCAACCGCCGGCCCGGCGCGTGTACGGTCAGTCGCGCGCTGCAGCGTTGGCAAGGCGCAACCCACCCGCAGGCTGGACACAGCAACGTGGGGGCGAACCCGCGGCGATTCAGGAACACCAGGCTCTGTTCTGCACGGGCCAGATTGTCCGCGAGCGCCTGCAGCAGCATGGGCGAAAGGCCGTTATCGAGGTTCACGCCGTGGGTGTCGACGATGCGCACCGCGGGTGGCCTGCCTGAGGCGCGTGTGTCGAGGGTGAGGCGGCGATAGCGGCCAGCCTCGGCCTGACGGAAGCTTTCGAGGGACGGCGTGGCCGAGCCAAGGATCACGGGAACGCCGCGCTGGCGGCCCAGAAACACCGCCAAGTCCCGGGCGTGATAGCGCAATCCCTCTTGCTGCTTGTAGGACGCGTCGTGCTCCTCATCCACGATCACTGCAGCGAGCCGAGGCAGCGGCGTGAACACAGCCAGGCGGGTGCCTGCCACGATGCCCACCTGGCCGGCAGCGGCCCGATCCCATCTCACCAGCCGCTCGCCCTCGGCGAGAGCACTGTGCAGGGTCACCAGCCGGCCCGAACCGAAGCGCTCGGCGAGCTGGGCCTCGAGTTGCGGGGTGAGATTGATCTCGGGCACCAGCAACAACGCCTGCCCCCCTCCGGCGAGCACCGCCTCGAGGATGCGCAGGTACACCTCTGTCTTGCCACTGCCGGTGATGCCCTGCAGAAGAATTGTCTGAAAGCCCCCCAGGGCTGCGAGGACGGTATCCACCGCTGCTGCCTGGCCGGTGGTAAGCGCCGGCCCCGGCTGTGCACGGCTGGCGGGCTCCTCCCTGCCTGGCTCATGGGCTGGCTGGTCGGACGAACTCACCCAGCCCGCGGCCACCAGCGAGCGCAACGCCCGTCGGGCGCCAGCGCCACGAATGTCGTGATCTGCCAGCGCCCCCGCGGCGCGCAGGCGGTCCAGCAACGCGCGCCGCGCTACGGAAGCGCGTGGCAGCCCGTCGGGCGCCTGCGCCGCCCCGGCGGCCGTAAGCCGAAAGACCACCGGCGTTGACAGTGCAGTCCCCTGGGCACGCCGTAGCGCGGTGGGGATGGCGCCCAGGAGAACCTCGCCCAAAGGATGGTGGTAGTAGCGGCTGCAGAAGAGACACAGATCGAGGATCTGGGCTGGCATCGGTGGACGGGAGCGCACGATGCGAACCACTGGACGCAATCGCTCCGGCTTCACCTCGGAGGCGTGCGAGAGACCCACGATGATGCCAACGCGGCGGTTCGGCCCGAAGGGCACCAGCACGAGGCGGCCGATATCCGCGCTGGTGGCATCGCCAGCCAAATAGTCGAAGGTGCGCGCCAGTGGCACATCCAGGGCGACCTGTACGATGGTCACGGCCGAGGTGTCCCAAGCCCTCGAACACACGCTGAAGTTAGCGCGCGAAGCTTGAGGAAACCCGAGGAAAACGGCTCAAGCCCTCGTCGAGAAAAGGAAAAAGCAGTGGCCCAAACCCTGTGGATAAATCTGTTAGTTAACATTTGGCCCGGCTGTCAAGGGGTTTTTTCCAGGCAGCCCGGGGACGCGCCATGCTATCGGGCGAGGAGAAGTATTTTCTATTTGAAACAGCTTGTTGCAACCACCACCCGACGACGCTGGCGGTTGCTGGCGGCAAGGTGACGCGCTCACTCGCGTCCTGTGCATAAGTCAAGCACTGGCGCGGATTCCCACGCGGTGATGCCTGCGGATCAATGCCTGGCGCGGGATTCCGTGTGAACCGAGTCCACCAGCGCAGTTACGTTTTCCGGCGGGGTGAAACGGGAAATTCCATGGCCAAGGTTGAAAACGTGGCCCGTACCTGGACCAAAGCTCTGGAGAACCTTGCCCGCTTCGCGCCGCACGACTTCAGGCCCGGCGAAGAGGACGGACGGGTCAAGGTTGCCCTGCAGGGCCACCCGGTCACCCACACGGCGACGGGCCTCGCCAAGATCCACCGTCCAGTCCAGGCCAAGAGCATCGGCACCGATGCCCGCCATGGCCTCGAGCCATAAACCGCCCCCCTTGGTGAACACCACCACTGGCACGCGCTGACCATCGCGCTCGCGGATGAGGCCCGCCACGATGCGCTGCATGTAGTCGAGGGAAAATTCGCGATAGGCCATCGCGGACAGCGCCCCTCCCCAGGTGTCGAAGATCATGAGCGTCTGGGCACCCGCCTCCACCTGGGCATTCAGGTAGGCGGTGACCGCCTGGGCGTTCACCGCGAGCACTTTGTGCAGCAGGTCGGGCCGGGCATAGAGCATGGTCTTGACGCGCTCGAACTCGGTGCCGCCGCGGCCTTCGATCATGTAGCAGGCCAGCGTAAAAGGGCTGCCGGAGAAGCCGATGAGGGGCACCGAACCATCCAGGGCCTTGCGGATCTGGGATACGGCATCGAGCACGTAGCGAAGGTGGTCGTGGGGATCAGGAGCCGACAGGTCGTTGATCTCCCACTCGTCGCGCAGCGGCCGCTCGAATCGCGGACCCTCGCCCTCGGCAAAGCGCAGCCCGAGACCCATGGCATCGGGGATGGTGAGAATGTCCGAGAACAGGATTGCAGCATCCAGAGGATAGCGCGCCAGCGGTTGCAGGGTGACCTCGGTGCAGAAATCGGGGCTTTTGCACAAATCGAGGAAACTGCCGGCCCTTGCGCGGGTGGCGTTGTATTCCGGCAGGTAGCGCCCTGCCTGGCGCATGATCCAGATGGGTGTGTAAGGCACCGGCTGGCGCAGCAGGGCGCGCAGCAGGGTATCGTTGCGGGGGCGGGCAGCGGTCATGGACGTGGCCTGAAGAGTGCTGCGCAACCTAGGCGCGAGGCCCGGGCGCAGACGTCAGCGGGGCAGATCGCTGCGCCCCATGAGGAATTCATCCACAGCCCGGGCACACTGGCGCCCTTCGCGAATGGCCCACACCACCAGGGACTGACCGCGGCGCATGTCGCCGGCAGCAAACACCTTGGGCACGCTGGTGGCGTAGCAGCCGCGACCCTCGGTGGCGGCGCGGGCGTTGCCGCGGCCATCCTTTGCCACGCCAAAGGAGTCGAGAATGCTGCCCACGGGCGCCACGAAACCCATGGCGAACAACACCAGATCGGCCTTGATTTCGAATTCCGAACCGGGCACCTCGATCATGCGCATCTGACCCTTGTCGTCCCGGACCCATTCCACGCGGCAGGCCACCAGGGCCGTGACATGGCCATCGCGGCCCTCGAAGCGCTTCGTGGACACGGCCCAGTCACGCTCGCAGCCTTCCTCATGGGAAGAGGAGGTGCGCAGCTTGAGCGGCCAATAGGGCCAGGTGATGGACTTGTTTTCCTCCTCGGGCGGCTGGGGCAGCAGCTCGAACTGGGTCACCGAGGCGGCACCCTGGCGGTTGGAGGTGCCCACGCAATCAGAGCCGGTGTCGCCGCCGCCGATCACCACCACGTGCTTGCCTGTGGCGAGGATCTGGTTGCCCACGGTGTCTCCCGCCACCACCTTGTTCTGCAGCGGCAGGAAATCCATGGCGAAGTGGATGCCCTTGAGCTCACGACCCGGCACCTGCAGGTCGCGCGGCTGCTCCGCGCCACCCGCCAACACCACGGCGTCGAACTCCGACAAGAGGTGCTCGGGCGTCAACCGCGAGGCGGCCGCCACGGAGACGGGCGAGGCGGTTGGAATCTCGCCCACCAGCACGCCGGTGCGAAACTCGACTCCTTCGGCACGCATCTGCTCCGTGCGCCGGTCGATGTGCTGCTTTTCCATCTTGAAATCGGGGATGCCGTAACGCAGTAATCCGCCGACGCGGTCGCTCTTCTCGAACACGGTCACCCCGTGGCCGGCGCGGGCCAGCTGCTGGGCGCACGCCAGGCCCGAAGGCCCCGAGCCCACCACCGCCACCTT
The DNA here is from genome assembly GCA_044339985.1 of Burkholderiales bacterium. Lineage (GTDB taxonomy): Bacteria > Pseudomonadota > Gammaproteobacteria > Burkholderiales. The sequence goes on from JBIIUM010000076.1 coordinate 7,876, forward strand.
GCGGCCGGTCTTGAGCGCTGGCGGCTGGGGCACCACCCAACCCATCTCCCAGCCCTTGTCGATGATGGCGTGCTCGATGGACTTGATGCCCACGGGGTCGTTGTTGATGTTGAGCGTGCAGGCCGCCTCACAAGGCGCGGGACAAACGCGGCCGGTGAATTCGGGAAAGTTGTTGGTGGAATGAAGCGTGTCCAGCGCCTCACGCCAGCGCTGGCGGTAAACCAGCTCGTTCCAGTCCGGGATGATGTTATTGATGGGGCAGCCCTGCATGCAGAAGGGAATGCCGCAGTCCATGCAGCGGGCGCCCTGGATCTTGGCCTCGTCGTCGCTCAAGTGGCCGACGAACTCGCGGTAATGCTTGACGCGCTGCTGCGGCTGCTCGGAGGCTTCCGCCAGCCGCTGGAACTCCATGAATCCTGTGACCTTGCCCATGGTTGCCCGGTTGGTGTGGTGTCGATGATGAGGAAATGAAGGGCTGCGCGCGCTAAGCGGCGATGCGGCGGCCCTTGGCGGCGAGCTCACCGAGCGCGCGGCGGTACTCGTTGGGGAAGACTTTCGTGAAGCGCCCGCGCCAGTCGGGCCAGTTGTCGAGGATTTCGCGGGCGCGCGCGCTGCCGGTGTGACGTGCGTGGTTTTCCACCAGACGCCGCAGCACGGCCTCGTCGGATTCGCCCAGGTGCCAGATGTCGCGCGGCAAGCGAGCCTCCTGCTCGGCCTCGGTGACCAACGGCTCGAGACTCACCATGGCGGTGTTGCAGCGCATGGCGAATCCGCCGTCCTCGTCAAGCACATAGGCGATGCCTCCGGACATGCCGGCGGCGAAGTTGCGGCCGGTGGCGCCCAACACAACCACGGTACCGCCGGTCATGTATTCGCAGCCGTGATCGCCAACCCCCTCCACCACGGCATGGGCGCCGGAGTTGCGCACACAGAACCGCTCGCCCGCCACGCCGCGGAAGTAGGCCTCGCCTGCGACGGCGCCGTACATGACCGTGTTGCCCACGATGATGTTGTCGCCAGGATGACCGCGGAACTTGGGTGAGGGCTGCACGCTGATTCGACCACCCGACAAGCCTTTGCCCACGTAGTCGTTGGCTTCGCCGATGAGTTCGAGGGCGATGCCGCGCGCCAGGAAAGCGCCAAAGCTCTGGCCCGCGGATCCGGCGAAGCGCACGCGGATGGTGTCTTCGGGAAGTCCCTCGTGGCCGAATCGGCGCGCCACTTCCGAGGAAAGCATGGTGCCAACGGTGCGATTCACATTGCGGATGGGCATGTCGATGGCCACCTGCTCGCGGCGCTCGAGGGCGGGCTTGGCCAGCTCGATGAGGCGGTGATCCAGGGCCTTCTCGAGACCATGATCCTGCCGCTCGGCGTGATGTCGCGCCACGTCGGCCGGCATGGACGGCGTGTGGAACACGCGCGAGAAGTCCAGGCCACGGGCCTTCCAGTGCTCGATGCCGCGGCGCATGTCCAGCAGGTCGGCGCGGCCAATGAGCTCATCCACGCGGCGGATACCCAGCTGCGCCATGTAGCCGCGCAGTTCCTCGGCCACGAAGAAGAAATAATTGACCACGTGATCCGGCTGCCCCTTGAAACGCTTTCGCAGCTCCGGATCCTGGGTGGCCACCCCCACCGGACAGGTGTTGAGGTGGCACTTGCGCATCATGATGCAACCCTCCACCACCAGAGGCGCGGTGGCGAAGCCGAATTCGTCGGCGCCCAGCAGCGCGCCGATCAGCACATCACGGCCAGTCTTCATCTGCCCGTCCACCTGTACGGCGATGCGCCCGCGCAGACGGTTCAACACCAGCGTCTGCTGCGTCTCGGCAAGACCCAACTCCCAGGGAGTGCCGGCGTGCTTGATGGATGACCAGGGGCTCGCGCCCGTGCCACCGTCGTGGCCGGCGATGGTGACGTGATCGGACTTGGCCTTGGACACGCCGGCCGCCACGGTGCCCACGCCGATCTCGGACACCAGCTTCACGCTGATGGAGGCGCGCGGGTTGGCGTTCTTGAGGTCGTGGATGAGTTGGGCGAGATCCTCGATGGAATAGATATCGTGGTGCGGCGGCGGCGAAATCAACCCCACGCCGGGCACCGAGAAACGCAACTCGGCGATGTACTCGGAAACCTTGTGGCCGGGCAACTGACCGCCCTCCCCGGGCTTGGCGCCCTGGGCCATCTTGATCTGGATCTGATCGGCGCTTACCAAGTAGTCGGTGGTGACACCGAAACGCCCCGAGGCCACCTGCTTGATGCGCGAGCGCAGGGAATCGCCTTCCTTGAGTTCGATGTCGCGCATGACGCGCTCGTGGCCCAACCGAGAGGCGAGGGTTTCACCGGCCTTCACGGGGGCGTAGCGGCGCCGGTCCTCGCCGCCCTCACCGGTGTTGGACTTGCCGCCGATGCGGTTCATGGCCACCGCAAGGGTGGTATGCGCCTCGGTGGAAATGGAGCCCAGGGACATGGCGCCCGTGGCGAAGCGCTTGACGATCTCGCGCGCTGGCTCCACTTCGCCGATGGGGATGGACTTGGCCGGATCCACGCGCAGGTCGAACAATCCGCGGAAGGTCATGTGCCGGCGGGACTGGTCGTTGATGATGCGCGCGTACTCCTGGTAGGTCTCGAAGCTGGCGGTGCGGGTGGCATGCTGCAGCTTGGCGATGGCATCCGGCGTCCACATGTGCTCTTCGCCGCGGATGCGAAAGGCGTACTCGCCGCCGGCGTCCAGGGCCGCGGCCAGCACCGGGTCGTTACCGAAGGCTGCGCGGTGGGCGCGGATTGCCTCCTCGGCCACTTCGAACACGCCGATGCCCTCCACCGTGGAGGTGGTGCCGGTGAAATACTTCTCCACCAGCGCCGAGGACAAGCCCACGGCCTCGAAGATCTGCGCGCCGGTGTAGGACATGTAGGTGGAGATGCCCATCTTGGACATCACCTTCATGAGGCCCTTGCCCACGGCCTTGATGTAGTTCTTGACGCCCTTGCCGCCCCGAGCGCCCTCGGGCAGCTCCTCGCCGGCCGCCAGGATGGTCTCCATGGCGAGGTAGGGGTGCACCGCCTCGGCGCCGTAGCCGCCCAGCAAGGCAAAGTGATGTACCTCGCGCGCCGAGCCCGTTTCCACCGCCAGGCCCGTGGAGGTGCGCAGCCCCTTGGCCACCAGGTGAAGGTGAATGGCCGAGGTGGCCAGCAGCGCCGGAATGGCCACTTGCTGGGCGCTCACGCGCCGGTCGGAAAGTATGAGGATGTTGTAGCCCGAACGAACCGCGTCCACGGCTTCCGCGCACAAGCTCGCCAGGCGCGCCTCGATGGCCTGGTGGCCCCAGGCCACGGGATAGCAGATATCCAGTTCGTAGGAGCGGAACTTGCCGCCCGTGTGCCGGGCGATGTGGCGCAGCTTCTCCATGCCCTCGAAGTCGAGCACCGGCTGGGAGAGTTCGAGCCGCATGGGCGGGTTGATTTCGTCGATGCCCAGGAGGTTGGGCTTGGGGCCCACGAAGGACACCAGCGACATGACCAGCTCTTCGCGGATCGGGTCGATGGGCGGGTTGGTGACCTGGGCGAAGAGCTGCTTGAAGTAGTGATAGAGGGTCTTGTTCTTGTCCGACAGCACGGCCAGGGGGGAATCGTTGCCCATCGAGCCGATGGACTCCTCGCCATCGCGCGCCATGGGCAGCAACTGGAATTTGAGGTCCTCCTGGGTCCAGGAGAAGGCCTGCTGTCGGTCCATGAGCGGCACCGCCGAGGGCTCGCGTGCCTCGGAGGGCTCGGGCAGGGCCTCGAAGCGCACGCGGATGCGATCGATCCACTCGCGGTAGGGCTTGGCCGCCGCAAGGGCGTCCTTGAGCTCCTTGTCATCGATGATGCGGCCCTGTTCCAGGTCCACCAGAAACATCTTGCCCGGCTGCAAGCGCCACTTCTTGACGATGCGATCCTCCGGCACGGGCAGCACGCCTGCTTCGGAGGCCATGATCACCATGTCATCGTCGGTAACCAGGTAACGCGCCGGACGCAGGCCATTGCGATCAAGGGTGGCGCCGATCTGCCGCCCGTCGGTAAAGGCCACGGCAGCAGGCCCATCCCAGGGCTCCATCATGGCGGCGTGGTACTCGTAGAAGGCGCGGCGGTTGCCGTCCATGAGGCTGTGCTTTTCCCAGGCTTCGGGGATCAGCATCATCATGGCGTGGGCGAGGGAGTAGCCAGCCATCACCAGCAATTCAAGGGCGTTGTCGAAGGAGGCCGAATCGGACTGGCCGGGGTAGATCAGCGGCCAGAGCTTGTCGAGGTCGTGGTCGAGCACCGGCGAGGAAATGGCGCCTTCCCGGGCGCGCAACCAGTTGACGTTGCCGCGCAGGGTGTTGATCTCGCCGTTGTGGGCGATCATGCGGAAGGGATGCGACAAATCCCAGGTGGGGAAGGTGTTGGTGGAGAAGCGCTGGTGTACAAGCGCGAGCGCCGAGGTGAGTCGCGGATCGCTGAGGTCGCGGTAGTAGTTGCCCACCTGATCGGCTAGCAACATACCCTTGTACACCAGGGTGCGCGCCGAAAAGGACGGCACGTAGAACTCCTTGCCGTGCTCCAGCCGAAGCGCCTGGATGGCGTGGCCGGCGCGCTTGCGAATCACATAGAGTTTGCGCTCGAAGGCGTCGGTCACGGTGACGTCGGCACCAGCCCCCACGAAAATCTGGCGGATCACCGGCTCGATGCGCTTGACCGATTCGCCCAGCACCGAAGGGTCTCGCGGCACGTCGCGCCAGCCCAACACCACCTGACCCTCGGCGCGGGCGGCACGTTCGATCTCCTGCTCGCAGGCGATGCGGCTTGCCGGCTCCTGGGGCAGGAACACCATGCCCACGCCGTACCGCCCGGGCGGCGGCAGTTCGATCCCTTGGGCGTCCATCTCCTCTCGCAATAGCGCATCGGGAATCTGCAGCAGGATGCCCGCGCCATCGCCAGCCAGGGGGTCGGCCCCGACTGCGCCCCGGTGGGTAAGATTCCTGAGAATCTGCAAACCCTGCTCCACGACCGCGTGGCTCTTGTGCCCCCTGATGTGGGCAATGAAGCCCACGCCACAGGCGTCATGTTCGTTGGCGGGATCGTACAGCCCCTCGGGCTGCGGACGATGGGGATGCTCCACGGCGTTTCCTCGAAAAATG
>JBIIUM010000077.1:0-12994 GCA_044339985.1 Burkholderiales bacterium
CGCCTGGCCAATGCCGAGTCCGGGCTCTGGTGGCAAAACTACGTCAAGGACAGCGCGCCGTTTCTCGGCGTGCCGATGCCGGCGATCCGCGCCGCGATGCTGGACTGGCACTCGGCTCGGATCGCGAACGTGATGGCCCCGGCGCGGCAGGTGGATCTGGCACTGCGCCTGTTCTCCGGCCGCCATACCGAAGACAAGCTGGCGGGCACTTTGCTGCTGGCCGAAGTGCTGCTGCCTGCGGGCGCCGTACGCCCGGCGCGAGACTTGCCGCGCTTTGCCGCGTTGTTCAGCCGCGGGTTGCTGTACGACTGGAACGCGTGCGACTGGTTTTGCACCAAGGTGCTCGGCCCGATGATCCGCGACGAGGCGACGCTGGGCACGGACTGCGGTGCCGCCATATCCAGCTGGCGCGACGCTGCCAACCTGTGGCAGGCGCGTGCCTCTTTGGTGCCTTTCGTCAAGGTGGCCGACGATGCCGCGCACTACCCGGCGATCGCCGCGTCCTGCCGCGTGCTGATCGCGCGTCCCGAGCGCTTTGCCAAGACCGCCGTCGGCTGGGTGCTGCGCGAGGTTTCTCGCCACGACGCCGACTTTGTGCGTCGTGCCTTGGACGCCGATCTGCGGTGTTTCTCCGCCGAGAGTCTCACCAACGCCATCAAGTACTTCGACCCCACCGAAAGCGCACAGTGGAAGCGGCGCCTTGCCGCTGCCACCCATGAGGACAAGCGATGACGCAACCCGACAGTCCCGCACCCGTTGCCGTAGACGACGCCAGCAACCCCTTCACGCGCGCCGACGCCGCCGATGCCTCGGATGTGCAGCTTGCCACCGCTGCCGGCCGCGGCGACGCGCAGGCGCTGGAGGCGCTGCTGCGCCGGCACCAGCGCTGGATCTACAACATCGCGTTGCGTTTCATCCTCAACCCCGACGATGCGGCCGACCTCGCGCAGGAGGCGCTGGTGCGCATCACCACCCGCATCGCGCAATTCGAAGGTCGCGCGAGCTTTCGCACCTGGGCCTACCGGATCGTCTTCACCTGCTTCATGGATGCGCGGCGCGGTAGGCTGGAAGGGCTGATTGAGAGTTTCGACGCCTACGGCGAGGCGCTGGACCGCATCCCCTTGCAGGCCCTCACCCTGCCGCGCGAGCAGGAGCCAGACCGCCTGTGGCTGGTACAGGAGGCCAAGATCGGCTGCATGCTGGGCATGCTGCTGTGCCTGGACCGCGAGCAGCGCCTGGTTTACCTGCTGGGTGAAATCTGCGAGGCGCCTTCGGCGCTGGCCGCCGACGTGCTGGGCATGACCGCGGTCAATTTCCGCAAGCGGCTGGAGCGCGCCCGAGCCGATCTCATTGCCTTCATGAACGACAAGTGCGGTCTGGTGCGCACCTCCAACCCGTGCCGCTGCGAGAAGAAGACGCGCGGCTTCATCGAGGCCGGCTGGGTCGACGCGGCCGCGCGTCGCTTTGTGCCGCTGCACTACCGGCAGATGAAGGAGCACGCCGCCGCCCACGCGCCGCTGCTGGGGCAACTGCACGAGCAGCGTTATGCGGAACTGTTCCGCGAGCACCCCTTGTACGAGGGCGGCGACTTGGCCGGCAAGCTGCGTGCGCTGCTCGACGATTCGAAGGCGCTGAGCAGCCTGCGGTTGTGAGCGCCGCCGATGGCTTCCCCGTGTGAAGGATGACCAAGACGTTCGTAGCCTCGCTCCGTGCGGCTGGCACGTCGCGCTAGCTCTTGCTGCCCGAGTGCCTGCGGAGGCACGGCACTCACCCGTCGCGATGGGACCACCTACGATTTCCATGCCGGCTTCCCCAACGGGGCCATGCTCCGCGCCGGCACCGAGCGCGGTACCCTGAAACGGCCATTGGAGTGGCGATCATCTGGCAGCTTGGAGGACCTCATTGAGATGGTCGAGACGGAGGCTGTTTGGGATGTCCGCGATTGATCGCACCGTTTGCCAAGTCCGCAGTCAGCGGGCAGCACCGTCCGCGGGTGAATCGCGCTGCCAGAATGCTTGGGAGTGATGTGGCTCCGTCAGATCGTTCGCCGAGCGCTGTGCGAGTCGATGGATCTAGAAGGAGACTCGCGTCTGTGCCGCTCTTGCGGCATGGTGACGGCAAAAAAACGGTCGAAAAATGAGTCGGAACAGTAGGTTGATGCGTTTGATGCCAGCCCTTCGTGGGCGTTTCGCTGACCGACGCGGACGCGTGTCGATGGTGTCCGCGATGGTTGCTGGAGTCGATAGATGTCGATAGATCTCGAAAGGTCGCTTCCGACCGAATCGCCCGCAAACCCGCGCCAATGCTGGTGCCTGACAGGTTGACGGTAGGAATGACGGTAAAAGTCTGCGAGGCAGCGGCAAGCACCTTACAAGTCAACAGCTTAGAAGGCTCGTTGATAATTGAGTGGGAATGACCCAAATCATATGCAAAACTCTTGATTCGTTGTCGAGTTTTGCGTGTGTTTTGGTATGGTTTCCGTTGAGTCCTACCTCGACGATCTGCTTGCCCGCGGCCGAGCCTATTTCTCCCGGGATGAGGCCGTTGCGGCGCTCGGGCTGAAGCCCTCGGCGCTCGCCGCTGCGATCCCCGTGCGGTCAACAGGCGCCGCCTGGCGAACCCTAGGCACGGCTTCTATCTCATCCTGCGCCCTGAAGATCAGGTCGTCGGCGCGCCGGACCCGGTGAAATGGATCGACCCGCTGATGAAGCATCAGGGAATCGACTACCGCATTGCGCTGCTGCGCGCGGCGGCGTTCCACGGCGCCTCGCACCAGGCCAGCATGGTCTTCCAGGTCGTCGTCCCGAGGCAGTTGCGCGACTTCGACCTCGGCCGCCATCGGCTGCAGTTTCTGTATCAGGCTCCGACGATCTTCAGCCAGGTCAATCAGCCGGCGTTGGTCGGACAGATGAAGAGCGACACCGGCTTCGCCACAGTGGCTGGCATCGAACGGACGCTGCTCGATTGCGTGCGCTGCTTCCACAAGGCGGCGGGCATCAACGGCGTCGCGCAGATCGTCAAGGACATTGGCGCCAAGGCCAGCCCGCGCTTGCTGCAGAAGGCTGCCGGCGCCTACGAGAACTCGGGGGTCCGTCGGCTTGGTTACCTGCTAGATCTGGCGGGACACGCGCGCCAGGCCGATGCACTGCAAGGGTTCGTGAAACGTGCCAGGACGGCACTGCCGCTCGATCCGCCCGTGAGGCCGCTCGTGAAGGCCTCGGCGGGGACTGGCGAGCGACATCCAAGGTGGCGTCTCCTGATCAATGGAGCGGTGGAAATCCCAGAGTGATCCCCATCGCCTTCCTGCAGGCGTGGAGTACGGAAGCGCCGTGGCCAGACCTGCGGCAGGTCGAGCAGGACCTGATCATCAGTCGCGCCCTGTGCGACCTGTTCAATGCGCCGGCGTTGGCGGGAAAGATCGCATTCCGCGGCGGCACGGCGATCCACGGGCTGCTTGTCAAGCAACCGCTGCGCTACTCGGAAGATATCGAACTGGTCCAGACGCATCCCGAGCCCATCGGTGGCACGGTTGACGCGATTCGCGCGGCGCTGTCGTGGCTAGGGAAATGCAGCCGGGCGCAGGCCGGGCACCCGATACCCCTGGCGTTCAAGTTCGGGCCCGAGATCGATACGCAGGCGACGCTCGAGCTGAAGGTCGAGATCAACGCCCGGGAGCACACGAGCTTGCTTGGTGTTCGAAGGTATCCGTTTGCCGTGGAGAACGACTGGTACCGTGGAACGGCGGAGATCGCCTCCTTCGAGCCCGAGGAACTGTTCGGCACGAAGCTGCGTGCACTGCTGCAGCGGCGCAGGAACCGCGACCTGTTCGATCTGCACTAGGGACTGGAACGGCTGCCGCTGGCCCCACGGAAGGTCATCGCCTGCGTCGACCACTACCGTGCCCTGGAGGGCAAGCCGATCACGCGAGCGATGGCCGAGCAGCGCATGCTGGAGAAGTTGACCCGAAGCCTGACCGAAGACGTCGCGCCGATGCTCCCGGCGAGCGTACGCTGGAGCGACGGGGATGCGATCCTGGCATTCGAGCGCGTCTGGAGCGAGCTGATCGCGCGAATCAGCGGAGACGGATGGAAGCTCTCCGGTGAAGTCATCGCGGAACTGCGTGCAAAGCGGTATCGATGTTGTTGATGCCCCGAGATCGGGAGCGGTCGCAATGACTGCTTCCGGGAGACCACTGCCCACCAAGGGATTGACGTTGTAGTCCGACTCCTTGGCCGTGCTGCAGGCGGAGAACGAGCGACTGATTGCGCTCCTGGCGGCAAACAGAATCGAGTGGCGCCTGACGCCTGAGCCCACGACGTCTCCTCCGCAACCCGAATCATCGCGACGCTCCACCGAGGCGAAAGTGGCACTCTTTCGCCGGCGGTTTCGGGGTCGAACGGGTGTCTACCCTGTGCGATGGGAGAGCAGGACGACCGGCAAGTCGGGTTACGCACCTGCCTGCGCGAACGAGTGACGCCCTGGAGTTTGCGAGGCGATGAAATTGCATCGACACGCCAACAGCAGCGATGTCGTCGTGCGAGCAGCGCGTTATCCGTGAGGCGGATGGCTGCGGCGGTGCACGCGTGGTCCTGAAGCCTTCGCAGATAAGGGCTTGAAGGTCACGAGATCGTTCGTTTCCCCAGCGACGCGGCGATGATGTCCTTGGCCGTCGATCCCGGACCGGCGACCAGCGCGCGGATTCGCCCCTCGGTCTCATCGACCCATCCGCCGCTTCTCGCGGCATCCAGGGTGCTCGAGCAGGCAGCGAGCACGTCGACGCCCGTGATCTCGTAGCCGTAGCCGGCGATGATCCAGCGCAGGGCGGCGAGGCCCGCCTCGACGGCGAACCGGGGATTCGTGGCGGCGAAGTCGCGAGCTGCCCGGGTCAGCGTGCGCGGGTCGCACGGCGTTCGTTGGGCAAGGGCGATCGCCTCGTCGTAGAGCCCCGCATCCTTTGCCGCGGCGAACCACTTGCCGTCCTGACCCGGCGTGCTGGCGATCAGATCATCGAGGATCTTCGCGGGCGCCTGGGTCGGGTACTTCTTCGCGATCGAGCGGAAGGTCGCGAGGAACGTCGTCCCCTGGTTGGCCGCGATCGCGTATCTCGCGTACGCCTCGTCGGCGAGGCCCGACGAGAGCAGGATCTCTTCGCAGGCGTGTGCGATCGCGATCGGGTTGTCGTTCCGGCCGCGGCTCGCTTCGGCGTAGCGGATCGCCTCCGCTTTCCGGCCCAGGGCCACCAGCGCCTTGACGCCCCATTCGCGGTAGTGCCACAGCGAGGTGGGTGCCTTGTCGAGGAGGGCAAGTAGCTCCTCGTGGCGCCCGGCGTGGAACAGTGCGCTCACGCACGCGATCGTCCCGGGGAAGTAACCACCGGGCCTCCGGTTCGGACTCCACACCGCCTCGATCGTGCCGATCAGCCGATCTGCCCATGCGGAAGCGCGATCGCGCGATGCACACAGTTCGCCCCAGTAGTCAGTCAGGCGCTCGATGTAAGGAATCTCGTCGTTCTGATGCGCCTCCCAGAGCCGCTCGAGCCACCGATCGCGGGTATCGTTGTCGACCGGTGCCTCGGCGATGATCCTCGCGCAAGCCTCGATCGCGTGATTGACCGCGGTGCCCATGGCGCCGGAGGAGCTGTCGACGTGTTCGAGCGCCGGCGACACCTTCTCGAGGAACTGGACCGCGCCGGCGGCGGCCAGCGCCGGGTCCTTCTTCGCGACCTTACGTATCTCGGCCACAGCTTCCCGTACTCGCTGCACGGCGGGCTGGGAGCGCCAGCCGAAGGCATGCCGCCGGAATCGCGGCGCGAAGGCCCACTTGTGGACAGCGGGTGGGGTCATAGGTAATCACGCTTGACGTTAATCACGCGAGGCAATATCACTTTGCCAGCGGCGATCAGGACATTCAAGTGTGCCGAAACCGAAGCGCTCTTTCACTTGCGCCGGGCGGCGCGCTACGACAGCATCGAACGCCCGGCGCTGCGTAAGTTGAAGCCGCTCGACATCGCGCGACGCATCGAAGACCTGCGTGCGCCGCCGGCCAACCGGCTCGCGCAGCTGAAGGGCGATCGTGCGGGCCAGTGGAGCCTGCGGGTGAACGATCAGTTCCGCATCTGCTTTCGTTGGACCGGAAGCGACGCCGAAGACGTCGAGATCGTGGACTATCACTGAGGCAAGACGACATGAGCAGGAAACTCAAACCCGTGTCGCCCGGCGAGATGCTCGCCGAGGAGTTCCTGAAGCCGCTGGGCATGAGCAACTACCGTCTGGCAAAGGAGATCGGCGTGCCCGCGCAGCGCATCGGCGAGATCGTCGCCGGCAAGCGCGCAATCACCGCCGACACCGACCTTCGGCTGTGCCGCTTCTTCGGGCTCTCCGATGGCTGGTGGCTGCGCTTGCAGGCCGACTTCGATACCGAGGTCGCGAAGGCGAGCCTCGCGAAGACGCTTGCGAAGATCAGGCCGTGGAAGGAAGCCGCGGAGCAGACGGCGGATGCGCACTGACGTGCCGCGTTCGAGCGGGAGCGTTTTGAGGGTAAAAAACTTGCCCCCAAGACTCGATGCGACAACAACTTAAGGCCTTTGATGCCGGCGTCCCCTCGATCACTTCGCGCCGAGCGAGGAGTCGCCTCACGCCATACAAATCGGGTGCGAAGGCGGGATAGATCTCGATAGATCTCGGAAGCTGGTCAGCAGTATTGCGTGCCGGCGGTACGCAAGAGCGTGACCATCTGGCGACGGGCTCGATCGCGGGCTTGCCCCAGCGTACGCAGATCCCGCTTGAGGTCTTGCTATAGTTCGATATACTTGGAAATATGAATGAACAGTCTGCAGTCTTTGCGTTGGCCGCACTTGCCCAGGCGGCGCGCCTGCGAGTCTTCCGCGCCCTGGTCGGCGCCGGACCTGAAGGCATGACGCCAAGTGCCCTGTCGGCGATGTTGGACATCCCGGGCTCGACGCTGTCCTTCCATCTGAAGGAGCTGATTCGCGCCGGTCTGGCGAGCGTCGAGCGCGAGGGCCGCAACCTCCACTACCGACCGGCGCTCGACCAGATGAACGAACTGCTGTCCTACCTGACCGACCACTGCTGCATGGGCGAGTCCTGTGCGCCCAGCGGCGCGAAGCGCCGCGCCAACTGCTGAACCGGAGCACGCCATGAAGCGATTCCATGTCCACGTCCACGTCGACGATCTCTCCAAGAGCATCGCCTTCTATTCCAAGCTCTTTGCGGCGCAGCCGTCCCGCGTCGAGGCCGACTACGCAAAGTGGATGCTGGAAGACCCACGCATCAATTTCGCCATCTCGACGCGCGGTAGCAAGGGCGGCATCGACCACCTCGGATTCCAGACCGATGACCCCGAGGAACTCGCGGCCTTGAAGGCGCGCGCCGAGGCTGCCGACATGGCTTTGCTGGATGAAGGCCAGACCACCTGCTGCTACGCGCGCAGCGAGAAGCACTGGGTCACCGATCCGCAAGGCATCGCCTGGGAGCACTTCCACACGCTGGGCGACATTCCGGTCTTCAATGAGCGTCAGGCGACTGAGACCGCGCCGGCTTGTTGCACGCCGGCGCCCGCGGCGGCGGTGGAGTCGTCTGCCTGCTGCACCCCTGCCCCGCGCGGCAAGCCCGTCCCCATCGCGGTGAAGTCGTCGAACACATGCTGCTGAGGCGTGATGAAACACGACACCGGCAACGTCCTGTTCATCCGCACGGGAAACTCGGCGCGATCGATCCCGGCCGAGGGCTTGATGAACGAACTCGTCGCAGGTCGGTTCGTCTCCTGCCCGGCAGGCAGCCGGCCCAAGAGGTCGGTGCACCCGCTGGCGATCAGGACATTGGCTGCGCACCGGATGTCGACAGACGGCTTACGCAGCAGGGGCTGAGAAGAATTCACGCGCCCGGATGCACCTGCGCTGCGCTTCGTCTTCACGGTGCGTGACCAGGCCGCAGGTGAGGTCTGCCCCGTGTGGCCTGGCCAGCCGATGACAGCGCACTGGGGCATGCCCGACCCTGCGGCGGTCGAGGGAGAACAGGCTGCCCAGGGGAAGGCTTTCCTCGACACCTTCGTCACCCCGAGGCGTCGCACCCAACCCATGCTCTCGCTGCCACCGGCCACGTTCGACCGCATGGCCATCCAGAAAGAGATCAAGGATATCGGACGCCGCTGAACGATGACGACCCATGTCCTGATCCTCTGCACCCACAACTCGGCGCGCAGCGTGCTGAGCGAGGGCATGCTCAACCATCTGGCGCGGCGCCTCGGCAAGGATGTCAAGGCGCACAGTGCCGGCAGCGCACCGAGCGGCCGGATCAACCCGTTCGCAATCGAGGCGTTGAACAACGCCGGCGTCGATACCGGCGGCTATCGCAGCAAGAGTTGGGAAGAGTTCAGCCGGGACGGAGCGCCGCCGCTGTCCATCGTCATCACCGTTTGCGACAGCGCTGCAGCTGAACAGTGCCCGGTGTTCTTCGGCGGCGCCGGCGGGCAGCCCGTGAAGGTGCACTGGGGCTACCCCGACCCGTCGAATGCCGACGGCGGCGAAGAAGGCAAGCGCCGCGCGTTCGAACTGACGCGCCAGGCCATCAGCTTCCGCATGCTCCAGCTGTTGGCCTTGCCGCTCGAGACCATGGACCGGCAGCGCCTGCAGGCTGCCTTGATCGAGATCGGCAACAGCTGAGCGACGACGCACAAGCCCATGAACACGACCACGCTGGCAGCACGCGCCGAGGCGCCCGCGCCTATGGGCGTCTTCGAACGCTACCTGACTGTCTGGGTCTTCCTCTGCATCGTCGCCGGCATCGGCCTGGGCCAGCTGCTGCCCGGTCCGGTTCAAGCCATCGGCAAGATGGAGATTGCCCGGGTCAACCTGCCGGTGGGCTTGCTGATCTGGGTGATGATCATCCCGATGCTGCTGAAGGTGGACTTCGGCGCCCTGAGCCATGTGAAGCAGCACTGGCGCGGCATCGGCGTGACGCTGTTCGTCAACTGGGCCGTCAAGCCCTTTTCCATGGCGCTGCTGGGCTGGATCTTCATCCGCCATGTCTTCGCGCCGTACCTGCCGGCCGGGCAGACTGACAGCTACATCGCCGGGCTGATCCTGCTGGCCACCGCGCCGTGTACGGCAATGGTGTTCGTGTGGAGCCGACTGACCAACGGCCACCCGCTGTTCACGCTGAGCCAAGTGGCGCTGAACGACGCCATCATGGTGTTCGCCTTCGCGCCCATCGTCGCGCTGCTGCTCGGTCTCTCGTCAATCACGGTGCCGTGGGACACGCTGATTACCTCCGTCGTTCTGTACATCGTCATCCCGGTGGTGATCGCCCAGCTCTGGCGCAAGGCGCTGCTGGCGCGCGGCCAGACGGTTTTTGATGCCACGCTCGCCAAAATCGGGCCTTTGTCGAGCACCGCGCTGCTGGCCACGCTGGTGCTGCTGTTCGGCTTCCAGGGCGAGGCGATCCTGAAACAGCCGCTGGTGATTGCGATGCTGGCGGTGCCCATCCTGATCCAGGTGCTGTTCAACGCCGGCCTGGCCTATTGGCTGAACCGTCGGCTCGGTGAGTCACACACCGTGGCCTGCCCATCGGCGCTGATCGGCGCGAGCAACTTCTTCGAGCTCGCGGTGGCTGCAGCGATCAGCTTGTTCGGTTTCGAGTCTGGCGCAGCGCTGGCCACGGTGGTGGGTGTGCTAATCGAGGTGCCGGTGATGCTCCTGGTCGTTCGCGCGGTGAACCAGAGCAAAGGCTGGTACGAGTGCCGCTGACGACGGCCCGCCCAACACCGCCGTCCACGTCTCGGTGCCTCGTGTACGAGAAGAAGCCCCGGCGCTCGGTGCGTGACTCCTGACGAATCTCCTTCAGCGCGGCCCCGGCGACAGCAGCGCTGGCGGTATCCGCACCTGCGGGTAGGCAAGGCGCAGTGCACGAATCTCGGTTTCGGCGTCGTCGTCGCGGCCGCTGCGGCGCAGTTCGGCGATGCGTTCGAGCCAGGCTTCGGGTGTCTGCGGGGGCGGTGCTGCAAAGCTGTTGCGGACCTCGCTGCTCTTTCGGCGGGCTGACTTATCGGCGTCGTTCAACACAGCGCTGTCGGCCAACGTCGCTTCGGCAGCGGGTGTGGCTGCGGCCGAGGCCGCGGGTGGGGGGGCGGGGGGGGGCGCTGCCGCACGGCGCTGCTGGCTGCCGCCATCTCTGTCGGCGGCAGGATCCGGCGCGAAGGCCTTCGCTGTTACCTCGTTTGCCTTTGCCTTGGCCCTAGCGGCAGCGGGCGCGGCCGGCAAGTCCCCGGACGGTTGCCGTTCAGGCGATGGTTTCGCGGGCGATGCGGGTGCCGGAACAGGTGCACTGGCGAGCCGTTCGGGCGACGGCGCTTCGTCAAGGTGCGGCAAGAGTTGCCAGGCAAAGAGGCCCACCATCAGGCTGGCGGCCAGTGCAAGGGGTACCTGAGGCCGGAAGCGCGCGCCCGCGGGGCGGCCGCCGGAACCGCTGCCGCCAGCCGCCCGGGGGCGTGCGGCAACGGCCCGGGCGGCAGCGGCGAGAATCGCGGCGCGCGTCTCGGCGCGCGGGGCCCCGCTGTCATCCGCTTCGGCGCTGGCAGTGCGATAGGCGCTCAGCACATCGGCTGCCTCGGGCGCTGTGGCAACGCCATCGGGTTGTGGCGGGTCGCCGGGCCTGGGGTGGGTGGGTGGATTCATCGCGGCTCCTTCATCGCCAGCCCGCAAGGGTGTTGCGCAGGCGCGCAAGGGCGTAGCGCAGGCGGCTCTTGGCCGTTTCCATGCCCACGCCGGTCAATGTACCGATCTCGGCCAGCGTCAGTTCACCTTCGGCATGCAGCAGAAACACCTCGCGCTGCGGTTGCGGCAACTGCTCCAGCGCGCGCAGGAACGCGGCACCCTGGGCGCGCGTGAGCGCCTGCACCTCGGGTTGCGCCGCGGGCTGTGCCGGCAACCGGTCGAGCAGCGTTACCTCGCCATCCCTTTCGCCGCTGTCCCCCCCGGCGCTCTCGATCGGCGCATCCAGGCTGGTGCCAGGGCGGCGCGCGCGCCAGTGGTCGATCAGCTTGCTGCGCGCGATGCCGTAGAGCCACGTGGTGAAGCGGGCGCGCGGCGTGTAGCCGGCGGCATTGCGGATGACGGCCAGCCAGACCTCCTGATGCAGTTCATCGGCGAATCCGTTGCCATCGGTCCCCAGCGATCGGCGCAGGAAGCGGAACACCGGCAACTCATGCTTGTGGTACAGGGCTTCGAAGGCGGATGCATCGCCCCCGGCATAGGCGAGCATCAGCACGGCGTCCGGGTCGGCCGCGGATGGCGCAGCGCCCGGGTCGTGTGCAGCCGCGCCCATGGGCAAGGGGGTGATGCCATCGACGTCGGTGCGCTTGCGGTCCACGGCGCCGATTATGGAGAATCCTGGAGGCCCCCGCGGTGCGATTGTTCGGTGCGGATCACACCGCTTGGTCACGGGCCCATGCCATGTTTTGCCGATTGCCGATGGTCAGCGCGGCGGATCGGGCGCGAAGCCGATGCTGCCGGGGAACGGATTGGGCTCCGGCGCCGGCCGCTCGCGCGCAGGCCGCGGGATGACACCCAGCGCCATCAGATTGGCGCGGCTGTCGTAGTGGATGGTGACGATCTGGTCGGGCCGAGGGCTGGCGCGCTCGAAGTCGGTATAGCCCACCTGGGACGATTCGCCGCGTCCATGACCGGTTCCAAGCCGGTCCTGGAGACGCCGTGGTGCAAACCCCTCGGACAGGACGCCATCGCCGCGGCGCGCAGCGCCCTCGCTCCCGGAGGCCGACGGGGCTGTGGAGCCGGTACCCCCGGACAACTCGTTCGAGCGGCGCGACGACTCGGGCGCTGACGGGGCAAGCGGCGTCATTTCCGGTGGCGGCGCTTCGCGGAACAGCGCGACGCCGATGACACCCACGTCGCCCGGCCGGCCGGTGCGCGCCGCATAGGCATCGGGCAGCGCGGTGAATTCGAAGGCGGCGATGCGCGCCAGGCTCTTGCGCCAGCCTCGCACCTCGTACTGCTGGAAGGGGCCAAGCACGTAGCCGGTCTGGTGCCAGGCCGCGGTTTCGCCGGAGACGGCGTTGACGCCGTCCACTGAAACCACCGCCAGCACCCGCAGGGCGGTGCAATTGCGTACCGCCACTGCATAGCGCGCACCCGGGGTGCCGGCCACGTAGCGGCGCCCTTCGTGAAAATAGATCGGCAGCCGCCGGCCGGTATCGCGGTCGATGATTTCCACGGCCGACACCGCGGTGGCGTCGCGGGGGGTGTCGGGGGTGGCGTGGGCACGCGCCAGTGTGCCGCCGCCGGCCAGCCAGGCCAGGGCAGTGGCAACCGCGCCAGTGCAGAGGGTGCGTCGCTGCATGGTGTGTCTCCTGCGGATAGTGGAATGGGCGGGGCGCGGCGGATTTCGCGACCCGTGCGCATTCAACGGCGCAGGAGGTGAAACAGGGTTCGGCGAGCGGCAGGAAATTCCACCGCCAGGAGGCTAGACCGCAACGAGGCCGCAGGCGCGGTTGCTGCGCTGCTCGCCGGCGGCATGCCAGCGGGCCTTCATTACCGTCAGGTGGTCTTCGCTCACCCGCGCGCGCATGGGGCTTTCCCGCGATCGACGGTGGAAAAGCCGGCGGGCGGTGCGTCCTCTTCTCACAAGGGGCGGCGCCCGGGGTCAGGCGCGAGCCGGCTTCCTGGATGAGCCAGCCGCGGTGAGATCACCTCAACTCGCCATAGCGGCTCTCGTACTCCGCCATGAGGCGAAGCAGAAGGTCGGATAGCCGCTTGGCCGCGAAGGGGCTAAGCACGATGCGGTGCTCGAGCTCGATCTCCACCTCGGCTCCACCGCGGTCCCAGTTATGGTTCATGCCGAAATTGAGAACCACCTCTTCGCGCGTGCTGCTGGCGTTGCAAAAATTGGCGTACGTGCTCTTGAGCGCCTGCGTTTGCCACTTGATCTGCGGTGCCTGGGCATCGACGCTGCCGACTTCTTCT
>JBIIUM010000286.1:0-3490 GCA_044339985.1 Burkholderiales bacterium
TCGCCGGGCCGCGCCACCCTCGACTTTGTGTGCGCGCGCACCGCGCAGCGCTGAACGCCGCGCCGGCCCGGACGCCGTTCGATCCTTTCTCGCGGGGTTTCACCATGCGCGCCTTGTTGATCTGTCTTTTCGCCGGTATCGCAGCCGCGGCGCCCGCCCGCGCCTCGCGGGTGGATAGCTTCTCTCCCCAGGGCGAGGCGAAGCAGGTGCGCCAGGCCGCGGCGGTGTTCGCCGCGCCCATGGTGGCTTTCGGCGATCCGCGGCTGGGCGACCCCTTCGAGGTGGATTGCCCGGTGCCGGGCACTGGCCGCTGGGTGGACGCGCGCCGCTGGGTATGGGATTTCGAGCGCGATCTACCCGGCGGCGTGCGTTGCCGATTCCAGCTGCGCGAGGGCACGCTCACCCTTGAGGGCCAGCCGGTGACGCCGGCGCGCTTCGAGTTCGACACCGGCGGGCCCGCCATCCGCGAATCGATGCCCTGGGAGGGCGACGAGGCCATCGACGAGAACCAGGCGTTCCTGCTGGGGCTGGACGCGCCCGCCGCGGCCGCCTCGGTGGAGGCGAACGCCTGGTGCGACGTGGCCGGACGGCCCGAGCGCATCCCCGTGCGGGTGATCACCGGAGGCGAGCGCAAGGCCATCCTGGAGCGGCGTGGCGAGTTCCTGTCGCGCTTCGTGCAGGCCCTGGGGGCCGGCAGCGATCTGCAGCGTTTGCTGCGCGCCAGGGACTACGGGCGCCTGCCGCTGGTGGTGCTGGCCTGCCGGTCCCGCCTGCCCAACGAGGCAGCGGTGAATCTGGTGTGGGGCCGAGGCATCGTCGCCGAGGGCAGCGGCGTGGCCACGCGACAGGACCAGGCGCTGGCCTTTCGCGTGCGCCGGGCCTTCACGGCGCGCCTGACCTGCGAGCGCACCAATGCCGCCGCGGGCTGCATCCCGGTGCTGCCGGTGCGCGTGGAGTTCACCGCGCCGGTGGCCGTGGCGCTGGCCGAGCGTGTGCAGCTGCGCGGCCCCGGGGGCACGGTGATTCGCCCGAAGCTGGCCCGCCAGGAACGCGAGTCGGGCTTCGTGGAATGGCTCGAGTTCCCCGCGCCCCTGCCCGAGGACACCGACTGGCAGCTGGTGCTTCCCGAAGGCATCACCGACGATGCGGGCCGGCCCCTGGCCAATGGGGCGCGCTTTCCCCTCGCGGTGCGCACCGAGGTGGCGCCGCCCCTGGCCAAGTTCGCGGCCCGCTTCGGCGTGCTCGAACTCAATGCCGACCCGGCCCTGCCCATCACGCTGCGCAATGTGGAGGCTGGCCTGGCGGGCAAGCGGCTTGCGGGCGGGCAGGGCGCCGCCCTGGAGGCACGCGCGCTGCGGGTCGACTCCCCGCGCCAGATCGTGGCGTGGCTCGCGCGCCTGGAGGCTGCCGTGGCGCGGTGGGATGCGGGCGAGGCCGTGGAGCAGGGGCCCGATGCCGAGGGCAACCCGCGGCCGCCCCTGCGGCGCGGCGCCGGCTCCACCACCTCCAGCGTGTTCCGCCCCGGTGATCGCACCGCCAGCTTCACGCTGCCCAGGCCGGCGGGCGAGCGCGCCTTCGAGGTGGTGGGCATCCCGCTGCGCGCGCCCGGACTGCACGTGGTGGAGGTGGTGAGCCCCCGGCTCGGCCAGGCGCTGCTCAAGGACGGCAAGCCCTACCACGTGTCCGCCGCCGCGCTGGTCACCAACCTGGCAGTGCACTTCAAGCAGGGGCGCGAGTCCTCCCTGGTGTGGGTCACCTCGCTGGATCGCGGCGAGCCGGTGGCCGGCGCGGAGGTCAACGTGCAGGACTGCGGCGGAAACTCCTTCTTCAAGGGGCGTACCGGGCAGGACGGCGTGCTGCGGGTGCGCAGGGCGCTGCCGGCCCTCCAGTCGCTGCCCGGCTGCCTCGAGAAGTACGACCAGCAGTTCTTCGTCACCGCGCGGCTGGGCGCCGACACCAGCTTCACCCTGTCGGGGTGGAACGAGGGAATCGCCCTGTGGCGCTTCCAGGTGCCGGTGGGCACGTGGAGCGGGCCCGACTTGTTCCACACGGTCTTCGATCGCACCCTGCTGCGCGCCGGCGAGACCGTGGGCATGAAGCACTTCATGCGCCGTCACACCTCCGCCGGCTTCGCGCTGCCGCCCCAGGCAAAACGTCCCGCGCGCGTGGTGATCCGGCACACCGGCAGCGACCAGACCTGGGAGCTGCCGCTGCGCTGGGATGGCGCGGGCATCGCGGAGGGCAGCTGGAAGGTGCCGAAGGATGCCCGCACGGGCACCTACAGCGTGACGCTGGCCGCAGCCGCGCGCGCCGCCAACAACACCTGGGTGGAGGGTACGGAGTCGGGAAGCTTCCGGGTGGAAGAATTCCGCGTGCCGGTGCTGAAGGCGCGCATCTCCGGGCCCGCCGGGGCGCAGGTGAACGCCACCGCGGTGGACCTGGGGGTCCAGCTCGCCTATCTCTCCGGCGGCGGGGCCGGCCATCAGCGGGTGAAGGTGCGCGCGGCGCTGCAACCCGCCAGCATCAGCTTTCCCGAACACGAGGGTGTCACCTTCGCCAATGGCGGCGTGGTGCAGGGACGTGCCGAGGACCCGGGCGTACAGTGGTTGCCCCCGGTGGACGAGGAGGGCGAGCCGTCGGGCGCCACGGGGCCCGCGGGCGAGGGCATCGTGCCGCTCAAGTCGCACGCCGCAACGCTGGACGGGGGTGGTGCGGCTACGGTGCGCCTGGACGGGCTGCCGCCGTCGGACAGGCCGCGCGACCTGGTGGCCGAGGTGGAGTATTCCGACCCCAACGGCCAGATCCTCACCCGCGGCACCCGCGTGAGGTTGCTGCCCTCCGCGCTGCTGCTGGGCGTGAAGCCCGACGGCTGGGCGCTGTCGAAGGAGCGGTTGCGCGCCACGGTGCTGGCGCTGGATCCGGCCGGCCATCCCCAGGCCGATGCGCAGGTGACGCTGGAGGTCTACGCACGCGAGCACTACTCCCATCGCAAGCGGCTGATCGGCGGCTTCTACGCTTACGAGTCCTACACCGAAACCCGCCGGGTGGGCGAGTTGTGCCACGGGCGCACCGATGCCAGGGGCCGCCTGGACTGCGAGGCCGCCGCGCCGGCCACGGGCAACCTGGTGCTGGTGGCGAAGGCCTCCGACGCCGCCGGCAACCCGTCGCTGGCCAGCGCCGAGGCCTGGGTGGCGGGTGAGGGCGACTGGTGGTTCGGCGGCAGCAACGACGACCGCATGGACCTGCTGCCCGAGCGCAGGCGCTACGAGCCGGGCGAGACGGCGGTGCTCCAGGTGCGCGCGCCCTTCCGACGCGCCAGCGCGCTGGTCACGGTGGAGCGCGAGGGCGTGCTGGACGCCTTCGTCACCCGCCTCGAGGGCCGCGAGCCCGTGGTGCGCGTGCCGCTGCGGGGCAGCTACGCCCCCAACGCCTTCGTGTCGGTGCTCGCGGTGCGCGGGCGCGTGGCCGAACCCAGGCCCACCGCGCTGGT
>JBIIUM010000287.1:0-3486 GCA_044339985.1 Burkholderiales bacterium
CGTCCTGTTGCGCCACGGCGAGAGCATCTGGAACCGCGAGAACCGCTTCACTGGCTGGACCGACGTGGATTTGTCCGAACGCGGCCGCGAAGAGGCCAGCGAGGCCGGTCGGCTGCTGCGCGAACAGAGTTTCGAATTCGACGAGGCTCACGTCTCGGTGCTGCGCAGGGCCATCCGCACGCTCTGGATCGCCCTTGACGAGATGGACCGTATGTGGCTCCCCGTGCGCCACTCCTGGAGACTGAATGAGCGCCATTACGGCGCTTTGCAGGGCCTCAACAAAGCCGAGGTGGCAGCCCAGTACGGCGAGCAGCAGGTGCTGGTGTGGCGGCGCAGCTACGACACGCCACCGCCACCGCTGCCGGCCGGCGATGGGCGCGCCCCGGGCAGCGACCCGCGCTACGCAACCCTCGCCACCCACGAGCTGCCGCTGACCGAGTGTCTCAAGGACACGGTGGCGCGCGTGGTGCCGTATTGGGAAGGCAGCATCGCGCCGGCGCTGCGGCAGGGGCGGCGTGTTCTGGTAGCGGCCCACGGCAACTCCATCCGCGCGCTGGTGAAGTACCTGGACGGGGTGTCGGACTCCGACATCGTCGGCCTCAACATCCCCACGGCCGTTCCACTGGTGTACGAGCTGGATGACAACCTCGCACCGTTGCGCCACTACTACCTCGGCGATGCCAGCGCGATCGAAGCGCGGGTGCAAGCCGTGGCCGCCCAGGGAAAGGCCAGGGCCTGAAGCCGCTGCGGCCGCTCGTTCTGCTGGTCTCGGCGCTGACAGCGGGCGTCGCGCCGGCGGCGCCCCGGCAGGACCTGGAGGCCGTGCGCGGCCGCATCGAGGCACTGCGCGAGGAACTGCGCTCTTCGGAAGACAGCCGTGCCGAGGCCGCCCGCCGCCTGCGCGACTCCGAGCTGGCCACGCAGGCAGCGAACAGCCGCCTGCGGGATCTGGCTGCCCAGCGAAAGCGCGTGCAAGGCGTTCTGGAGGCGCTCTCACTGGAGGGCGAAGCGGCCCGCGCGCGCCTCGCCCGCAACCGCGATGCCCTGGCGCACCTGCTGCGTCATCGCTACATCTACGGCAGCACGGAGCCGCTGCGCCTGGTGCTGTCTGGGCGCGATCCTGACGCAGTGGGTCGCGACCTGCGCTATCTGGGTTACGTCTCCCGGGCGCGCGGCGCACTCATGGCCGATCTGCGGGCCAACCTGCAGGCGCTGAACCACATCGGCGACCAGACCCGTACCCGCGGCGAGGAACTGGCGGCTATCGAGGCTGGACAGGCCGAACAGCGCAAAACCCTGGAGGCCGAGCAGGCCGCACGGCGCGAGATTCTCGCAGCCGCGTCGGCCACGGTGGCAAGGCAACGCCGCGAAATCGCCGACCTGCGGCGCGACGAAGAGCGCTTGTCGAAGCTGGTGCTCAAGCTGGCCAAAGCCGCGGCCCCTCCGGCACGGATGCGTCCGGCACCTCCCCCACGGGTGGACGAACGGAATCCGTCCAACCCAATGCCCGCATCCTCCGGCGGGGGGCTGAGGGTCTTCAAGGGCAGGATGCGCCTTCCTGTGGACGGGGAACTCGCCGCGCGCTTTGGCAGTCCACGCGAAGGCTCGGGAATATCCTCAAAAGGAGTGTTCATCCGCGCCCGGACCGGTCAGGAAGTGCGGTCCGTGGCGCCGGGGCGGGTGGTGTTTGCCGACTGGTTACGCGGGTTCGGCAATCTGCTGATCGTGGACCACGGCGAGGGTTACCTGAGTCTGTACGGCAACAACGAGGCGCTGCTGCATCGCGCCGGCACGGACGTCCGCATCGGCGAGCCCCTGGCCACCGTCGGCGCGAGCGGGAGTGCCGAGCGATCAGGGCTATACTTTGAAGTGCGCTTTCGAGGCAAGCCATTTGACCCGCTGCCTTGGATGCAGCCGGATTGAACGCCGCGTCGCCACCTTCTTCACACAACCTCTTCGCTCCGGTCCGCCCATGCTGGCGCGGTTGCCGGACGCCAGCAAACCTTCTGGAGATAGCGGTATGGTCACCAAATTCAAGCAGGCAGGCCTGATCTTTCTTGGCGCCGTTCTCGGCGTTCTGGTCAGCCTGAACTTCTCCGCCGTCGCTCAGAAAGATCCCGGCCCACTGCCGGTGGAGGACCTGCGCGCCTTCACCGAGGTATTCGGGCGCATCAAATCCGACTACGTGGAGCAGGTGGAGGACAAGAAACTCATCTCCGAGGCCATCAACGGCATGCTCTCCGGCCTGGATCCCCACTCCGCCTATCTGGACGCCGAGGCTTTCAAGGACCTGCAGGTGGGCACCCAGGGTGAGTTCGGTGGCCTCGGCATCGAGGTGGGCATGGAGGACGGTTTCGTGAAGGTGGTCTCGCCCATCGAGGACACCCCCGCCTTCCGCGCCGGTATCAAGAGCGGCGACCTGATCATCAAGCTCGACGACACCAACGTGAAGGGCATGACCCTCAACGACGCCGTCAAGCGCATGCGAGGCAAGCCCAACACCCCCATCACCCTCACCATCGTCCGCAAGGGCGAAGCCAAGCCGCGCGTGCTCACCCTCACCCGGGCGGTGATCCAGATCCAGTCGGTCAAGTCCAAGCTGCTGGAACCCGGTTACGGCTACTTCCGCGTTACCCAATTCCAGGAGCACACCGGCGAGTCGCTGGCCAAGGCCATCGACAATGTGTTCAAGCAAAGCGCCGGCACCCCCATGAAGGGCATGATCCTCGACCTTCGCAACGACCCGGGCGGCCTGCTCAATACGGCCGTGGGCGTGTCGGCGGCGTTTCTGCCGGCCGGCACCCTGGTGACCTACACCGAAGGACGCACCGAAGACGCCAAGATGAAACTCATGGCGGTGCCCGAGCACTACCTGCGCGGATCGAAGGAGGACTACCTCAGGCGCCTGCCCGCAGACGTGAAGAAGGTGCCCATGGTGGTGCTCATCAACGGCGGCTCGGCCTCGGCTTCCGAAATCGTGGCCGGTGCGCTGCAGGATCACAAGCGTGCCGTCATCATGGGCACGCAGAGCTTCGGCAAGGGTTCGGTGCAGACCATCCTGCCGCTGGGCAACGGCACCGCCATCAAGCTCACCACGGCGCGCTACTTCACCCCCGGCGGACGCTCCATCCAGGCCAAGGGGATCACCCCCGACATCACCGTGGAAGAAGCCACCATCACCGAGGCTGCCGAGGGCGGTTTGCGCATGCGCGAAGCCGACCTGAGCAAGCGCCTGTCCAACCCTCAGGAGGGCAAGGACAGCGCTGCCAAGGATGCGCCCAAGGCCGATCCGAAGACCGATGCCAAGGCCGAGGACAAGCCCGAGGGCCCGGAAGTGGTTTCCAAGAACGACTTCCAACTCAACGAAGCGGTCAACCTGCTCAAGGCGCTGACCATCGTCAACCGCCGCTGAAGCGCCTGCGCCGCGTCAAAAAGGCCCGCATGCGCGGGCCTTTTTTGCGTCCGGGGCACTACCATTGCACCATG
>JBIIUM010000288.1:0-3480 GCA_044339985.1 Burkholderiales bacterium
GTGAAGCCGCCCATGGTGAACACGAAGATGAAACCCACGGCGAACAGCATGGGCGTTTCGAAGGTCATGGAGCCGCGCCACATGGTGGCCACCCAGTTGAACACCTTCACGCCCGTGGGCACGGCGATCAGCATGGTGGCGTACATGAAGAACAACTGCCCCGCCGCCGGCATGCCGGTGGTGAACATGTGGTGGGCCCACACGATGAAGGACAGGATGGCGATGGAGGCCGTGGCGTACACCATGGACGAGTAGCCGAACAGCGGCTTGCGCGCGAAGGCGGGAATCACCTGCGACACGATGCCGAAGGCCGGCAGGATCATGATGTAAACCTCGGGGTGCCCGAAGAACCAGAACACGTGCTGGTAGAGCACCGGGTCACCGCCGCCGGCGGCGTTGAAGAAGTGGGTGTCGAAGTGCCGGTCCGTGAGCAGCATGGTGACCGCCCCGGCCAGCACCGGCATCACGGCGATCAGCAGATAGGCAGTGATCAGCCAAGTCCACACGAACAGGGGCATCTTCATGAGCGTCATGCCAGGCGCGCGCATGTTCAGGATGGTGGTGATGATGTTGATGGAACCCATGATGGACGAGGCGCCCATGATGTGAATGGCGAAAATCGCCAGGTCCATGCCCATGCCCTGCTGCACCGACAGCGGCGCATAGAGGGTCCAGCCGGCGCCGGTGGCGCCCCCGGGCACGAAGAACGACACCACCAGCAACGCTGCCGCGGGCGGCAGCAGCCAGAAACTGAAGTTGTTCATGCGCGCAAAGGCCATGTCCGACGCGCCGATCATCATGGGAATCTGCCAGTTCGCGAACCCCACGAAGGCCGGCATGATGGCCCCGAACACCATGATGAGGCCGTGCATGGTGGTTAGCTGGTTGAAGAACTCGGGGTTCCACAGTTGCATGCCGGGCTGGAAGAGTTCCGCGCGAATGCCCATGGCCAGGAGGCCGCCGGTGATGAACATGGAAAAACTGAACCACAGGTACAGCGTGCCGATGTCCTTGTGGTTGGTGGTGGTCAGCCAGCGCGTCAGACCGGAGGGGTGGTCGTGCGCGTGGTCGTGATCGTGGGCGTGACCGTGGACGGCTTCCATTCGGCTTCTCCTGGAAAGCTACTGTTGCTTGAAATCGTTGCGAGCGGCGGGCGACGTCACTTCGACTGGCCGACCATGTGGTCCACGGCCGCCGTGACTTCGGCATCGGACAGGGCAGGGTTGCCACCCTTGGCAGGCATGGCGCGGATACCCTTGATGGCGTGCTGGTACAGGGTGTCGGCACCCTGTGCGACGCGCGGCTTCCACGCAGCCTTGTCGCCCGTCTTCGGGGCGCCGGCGGCGCCGGTGGCATGACAGGCGGCACACAGGCCCTCGTACACCTTCTTGCCATCCACCTTGCCTGCCTTGGCGGGCTCGGCGGCGGCCACCTGTACTGGAGCAGCTGGCGCGGCGTCCACGACCGTTTCCGCGGGGGCTGCAGCCACCTTGGTCTTATTCTGCTCGGCCCAGTTCTTGAACTCTTCGACGCTCACCACCTTGACGACGATGGGCATGAAGCCATGCTCCTTGCCGCACAGTTCCGCGCACTGGCCGCGGAAAGTTCCCGTGGTATCGGCCCTGAACCAGGTGTCGCGGATGAAGCCGGGAATGGCGTCCTGCTTCACACCGAAGGCGGGCACCCACCAGGCGTGGATGACGTCATTGGCGGTGGTGAGGATGCGCACCTTCTTGCCCACGGGCACCACCAACGGGGTGTCAACCTCTAGCAGGTAGTCGGGGCTCTTCGCGACGTTCTTTTCGTAGATCTGATCCCTGGGAGTGGCGAGATTCGAATACAGCTGGATGCCATCGCCCACACCGGCCAGGTCACCGTCGCCCTTGATGTATTCGTAGCCCCATTTCCACTGGTACCCGGTGGCCTTGATGGTGAGATCGGGGTTGCTGGTGTCCTTCATGGCGATCACCGTCTTGGTGGCGGGATAGGCCATGCCCATGAGGATGAGGAACGGGATGATGGTCCACACCACCTCGACCACGGTGTTTTCGTGAAAGTGTGCCGCCTTGTAGCCGAGCGACTTGCGGTGCTTGAACACCGAATAGAACATCACGCTGAACACGCCCACGAAGATGACGGCGCAGATCAGCATGATGACAGTGTGCAGGGAGTAAATCTCCTGCGCGATGACCGACTTGGGCGGCTGCAGATTGAACTTGGATTCAGCCGCCAGCACCGCTCCCGCCCAAAGCGGCAACATGGCCAGCGCAGCGCCCAGAGACTTCTTCATCATTCCCCCGACTCCCTGTTGTCGTTTATTTGCTACCGAGCCGCTTGCTCAGCTCGCCTGCCACCACCAGACGCTGCTCCTCGGTGAGCAGGTCGCCAAACTGCACCGCCTTGCCGTGGGAGCGAAGTGCCAAAGCGGGCTTTCCACCACGCCCGCGGCACATCTCCACCCGCGCCCATGCACGATTGAACTCGTGCCGCTCCGCCCTTCCCGCGCGGCGCCGCTCCAACAAAACCGAGTGACCGCTGAGGCGAATGGTTTCCACGTCGCCCGCGTGTCTTTCGACAATCCAGAACGCCACTGCCAACATGGCGATCTCAACCCCCGCAAAGGGCAGCACGAACCAGGCGCCGTGCAGCCCCAGGGCGAGGGCGACCGCGAAGGAGATGACGGCAATCGAGAGCAAGAACACGCGCCTGCCTGCGAAAGACAGCGAGTCGTTACGCTTCGCCACGAACAAGTAATCGCCCGCGAGCGGGGAGAGGATTGCCGGTTCCATCGATCATTCCTCGTCCCGATCCCACCCCGAGGGGACTGTACGAGTGTCATCAAGCCCTTCGAGGGCGCGCAAATGTAGCACGCTGCCGAAACCAGCGGCAAGCCGCCACCAACTCACCAGCAGAAAAAATCCTTGCGGGTCATGGACAAATACGATTCGTCCACCCGCCAGGCCGGTCATGTCGGCGCGCGCCGATGAACGCGCACCACGTCCACGCCGCCGGCGGTGCGACGCGGCTGCTCGGGCTTCCACGCATGGCCGTAGACAATCTCGAAACTCGCCGGCAGTCGTCCGCCATCCCGCAGCTGCTCATATCGAAGCGCCATGGCGCGCCAGCGCCCTGGACTGGTCAGCACCCTGGGTCGCGCACGCAAGGCATTGCTCCAACCCAGGTGCCGCAGCTCGCCAGCCAGGGCCTCCACGGTATCGAATGTGAGCGTGATCAGGTCCATATCCATCACGGGATCGGCGAATCCGGTACGCACCAGCGCGTCGCCCAGGTCATGCATGTCCGTGAAGGCGTGCACGCGCACCCCGGCCTGCGGGCCCCAGCTGGCGCGCAGCTCCCGCAGCGTGTCGGGCCCCAGGGTGCTGAAGCTCAGTAGTCCGCCAGGTCTCAGGGCCAGCAGCGCCTCGCGCAGCGCCTCGGCCGGGTGTTCGAAGGCGTGTAACGCCAGATTCGACCACGCCA
>JBIIUM010000078.1:0-12845 GCA_044339985.1 Burkholderiales bacterium
TATTTGGCACCGAGGTCGGACAGGGCAAAGCGCTGGCCCTCCATGTTGTCGCTGCCGGCGGCGGAGAAGCGCATGGCGCGGTCTTCCTCGGCGTACACGTAGGTGAGCGTCCTTTGCTCCTCCTCGGTGCCGCGGAAGCCGTCGATCAGCTTGCCCGACATGGTGAGGGCGCCGCCCACGTGAAAGGCCACGTTCTGGTCGAGAATCTTGGCCTGCTTGCGGCCCACATCGGTGGACAGATGGGCTGCAATGGCATCCAGTTCGGCAGGGGTGAAGCTCGCCAGCGCCATGCCGGACCACTCGGGCGCGAGCCACTCCAGCGAGCTCCACTCGGCGCGCAGCCGCGGCATGAGCGATTCCACCATTTCGGCCTCGGCGGCATCCCAATGGCTGTCGCCCATGCGCCAGGCCTTGCCGAGGCCCTGTGCCCGGCCGCGGGCGGCCAGTTCGGCGCGTACCGCCAACACCGCCTGCTGCTTGAGGTAGCGATCGCCCAGGGCCACGGTGGTGCGCCAGGTATGGGCGGAGAGCATGGAGGCGGCGGAGGCTCGCGCATCGGCGTGGGCCGGCGCGCAGAGGAGTGATGCCGCAAGGGTGGCGGCGCACAGCAGCGCGCGCGAGGCAAAGGCGAGGGACATGGGGAAGGATCGGGAGGTTGAACGCGCCGCCGGCGCAGGCTGCGGACGCAGGTTGATCATCACAAAATTATAGACGCGGCCGCTGGCGCGACACCCTCACCGCTGCCGGAACGCCGCGATATGGGGCTCCGCCAGGGCCGCGGCGGCGGCGAATGCCGGCGAGATGCGCGCCTGCGCGGAGTCCATGCGGGCGTTGGCGGCAGCCACCACGCGAAATGACACCTCGCGGAAATACTTCCGGCCTGGATCGGTCCAGATGAACAGTTCGGCCCGCGGGTCCGCGGAGAAGTCGTGGCGGGTCTTCTCCAGCAGAGGCGCGGCAACGCTTTGCAGCAGCTCGCGGTCCGCCTCGGCGCCGGGACGATCGAGGCGGGCGCGATCGGTGAAGGTGAGACGGGCCATCACCAGTTCGCCCACGAACCAGTCCATGGTGGCCGCCAGGTAGGGGCCGGGCGGGCTCGTGAGGGTGTCGAGAATCCACTGTTGCTCTCGGCCCGAGAGCACGGCGCGCGTCTGGGCGGCCCAGGTGTCGCGCCACCAGACCAGCCCCTCGGCCTCGCCGGTGCCGGCCTCGGCGGCGGCCAGCATGGCTCCCACCATGGCAGCCTCGGCAGCCTGCCACTCGGGCGCGGCGGGCGTCCAGCGCGGGCCGAGTTTTTCCTCGCGCCCCGCCGATGCAAGGTGGCCACGGGCCAGGGCGGCGGCGCTCTGGCGCAGGTAGATGCGGCTCCATGCGCGGGCGAGCGCATCACCGTGCAGCGCCGCAATGCGCGTGGCGGTGTCGCCGTCGGCGCGGCTCGCGGGCGCCACCGCCAGCAGCAGCACCGTCAGCCCGGTCCACAAGACGCGCCAGCACGCGGCGCCCTGGCGCAGGATCGTTCTAATGGTCACACCTTGGAGAGCAGCCGCAGGGCCTGGCGGATGGCGTCGGGCACGGCCAGTCCGGGCTCGATGCGGCCCAGGGCAGCACGCGCCTCCTTGTCGTTGTAGCCCAGGGCCAGCAGGGCATTGAGGGCGTCGCCGCCCGCCGGCGCCGCGCCGCCACCGGCCGGCGCAACCCCGGGCGCGAAGGAAAGCTTGTCCCTCAGTTCGAGCAGCAACCGCTCGGCGGTTTTCTTGCCGATGCCGGGCACGCGCGTCAGGCGGGCGCTGTCCTGCTGGCCGATGGCGGCGTACAGCTCGTCCACCGACAGCCCCGAGAGCAGCGCCAGCGCCGTGCGCGTGCCGATGCCGGTGATCCTGAGCAACTGGCGGAAAACCTGGCGCTCGGCCTCGGTGGCGAAACCGAACAGCAGGTGCGCATCCTCGCGCACCACCAGGTGGGTGAACAGGCGCACCTCCTGGCCGATCGCCGGAAGCTGGTAGAAGGTGCTCATGGGCACGTCCAGCTCGTAGCCCACGCCCTGCACCTCCATCACGATGGTCGGCGGAGACTTCTCCACCAGCCGGCCGGCAAGGCGAGAGATCACACCAGCCTCCCGCCACGCACGCGATAGCCCGCCGTGGCCAGGGCACCCAGGCCAAGGCCGCCATGGGCATGACAGATGGCGCAGGCCAGCGCGTCGGCGGCATCGGCGCCAGGCAGGCCGGGCAGCGCCAGCAGCCGGCGCACCATCTCCTGCACCTGCTCCTTGCGCGCGTGTCCGTTACCCACCACCGCCTGCTTCACCTGCAAGGCGGTGTACTCGTGCACCGGCAATCCGCGGGAGACGGCGGCGCACACCGCTGCGCCGCGCGCCTGACCGAGCTTGAGGGTGGCCTGGGCGTTGACGTTCACGAACACCTGCTCCACCGCCACCTGCTCGGGCCCGCCCTGCTCGATGACCTGAGCGAGCCCGTCGAGAATGGACTTGATGCGCTCGGGCAGGCTGGCGGTGTCGTCGGTGCGGATGCGCCCACTGGTGACGTAGGCGAGCTTGCGTCCCTCCACGCCCACGATGCCGTAGCCGGTAATGCGCAGCCCGGGGTCGATGCCGAGAATGCGCACGGCGCGCCTCTCACGCCTCGTCCATGGCGGCGTTGGTGTAGACCTCCTGCACGTCGTCCAGCGACTCCAGCGCATCGAGCAGCTTCTGCATCCTGGCGGCATCGTCGCCCGCGAGCGCGGTCTCGGAGCCGGGGCGCATGGTGATCTCGGCAAAAGCGGGCTTTAGGCCGGCCTTCAGGAGCGCCTCTTTCACCGCCACGAAATCGTTGTTGGGGGCGGTGAGCACCTCGATGGAGCCGTCGTCGTTGCTCACCACGTCCTCGGCGCCCGCCTCGAGGGCCACCTCCATGACCTGGTCCTCGGAGGCGCCCGGCTCCAGCACCAGCTGGCCACAGTGCTTGAACAGGAAAGCCACCGAGCCATCAGTGCCCAGGTTGCCGCCATGCTTGGCGAAGGCGTGGCGCACGTCGGCCACGGTGCGGGTGCGGTTGTCGGTCATGCAGTCCACGATCACCGCCACTCCGCCGATGCCGTAGCCCTCGTAGCGCACCTCCTCGTAGTTGACGCCTTCGAGCGCGCCGGTGCCGCGCTTGATGGCGTTCTCGATGGTGTCCTTGGGCATGTTCTGCTCACGGGCCTTGTCGATGGCCAGGCGCAGCCGCGGGTTGGAGCCGGCATCACCGCCGCCCAGCCGGGCGGCCACGGTCACTTCCTTGATGAGTCGCGTGAAAATCTTGCCGCGCTTGGCGTCGGCGGCGGCCTTCTTGTGTTTGATGTTGGCCCACTTGCTATGCCCTGCCATGACGTCCTCTGAAACTGGATTGATATAATTTTCAGAATCTTACATTGCTGTCACGGAGCCCGCCATGCCGCAACCCCTGCTGATCGCCAAGGCCGCGCACGATCTGAACATCCTGCCGGGCCTGGCGAACCGGCATGGCCTTATCACCGGCGCCACCGGCACGGGCAAGACCGTGACGCTGCAGCGCATGGCCGAGGAGTTCTCGCTGGCCGGCGTGCCGGTGTTCATGGCCGACGTGAAGGGCGACCTGTCGGGCCTGTCGCAACCCGGCGCATGGAACCCGAAACTGAAGGAGCGCGCCGAGAAACTGGGCATGGCCAACCTGCCGTTCGAAGGCTTCCCGGTGGCCTTCTGGGACGTGTACGGCGAACAGGGCCATCCCGTGCGCGCCACCATCTCGGAGATGGGGCCGCTGCTGCTCGGGCGGCTGCTGGGCCTCAACGACGTGCAGCAAGGCGTGCTGACGCTGGCCTTCCGCATTGCCGACGACAAGGGGCTGCTGCTGCTGGACCTGAAGGACCTGCGGGCCATGATCCAGTTCACCGGTGAGAACGCCAAGAGCTTCACCACCGAGTACGGCAACATCTCCACCGCCTCCATCGGCGCCATCCAGCGCGGCCTGCTGGAACTCGAACAGCAGGGCGCGCAGCGGCTGTTCGGCGAGCCGGCCCTGGACCTGGACGATCTGATGCAGACCGGAGCCGGGGGCCGCGGCGTGATCAACGTCCTTGCCGCGGACAGGCTGATGAACGCGCCGAAGCTCTACGCCACCTTCCTGCTGTGGCTGCTCTCCGAGCTGTTCGAGCGTCTGCCCGAGGTGGGCGACGCGCCCAAGCCGAAGCTGGTGTTCTTCTTCGACGAGGCGCACCTGCTGTTCGACGACGCCCCCGATGCGCTGCTGGACAAGATCGAACAGGTGGTACGCCTGATCCGCTCCAAGGGCGTGGGCGTGTACTTCGTCACCCAGAACCCGCTGGACGTGCCCGAAAAGGTGCTCGGCCAGCTGGGCAATCGCGTGCAGCACGCGCTGCGCGCCTTCACGCCCCGCGACCAGAAGGCCGTCAAGACAGCAGCCACCACCATGCGCGCCAATCCCGCCCTCGACACCGAGAAGGCCATCACCGAGCTGGGCGTGGGCGAGGCGCTGGTGTCCTTCCTGGACGAAAAGGGCCGCCCGGAGATGGTGGAGCGCGCCTTCGTCTGCCCGCCCCGCAGCCGCCTCGGCCCGGCCAGCGCCGAGGAGCGGCAGGCGGTGATCCGCGCCTCGACCCTGTTCGGCCACTACGAGCAGGCGGTGGACCGGGAGTCGGCCTACGAGATGCTGCGTGGCCGCGGTGATGGACAGACCGCCGGTGCGGCGGCCGACGGCCCGGCTTCGGCGAAGGACGCAGCCCCCGCCGGCGATGGCGGCCTGTTCGGCGGGCTGAGCGACATCCTGTTCGGCCGCACCGGGCCGCGCGGCGGCCACACGCCGGGCGTGTTCGACGCCGCGGCCAAGAGCGCGGCGCGCTCGGTGGGCTCGGCCGTGGGTCGCGAGATCGTGCGCGGCGTGCTCGGCTCCATCCTGGGCGGAAGCACCTCCCGCCGGCGGCGCTGACGGGCGTGGCGGCGGGCAGCCCGCAGGCCGCCGCAGGCGCTCACCCTTCCCTGGCAGGAACGGTGCTGGTGTTCCTGTCGGCGGTTGGCTTTTCCATCAAGGCGGTGCTCATCAAGATCGCCTATGGCCACGGGGTGGATGCCATCACGGTGTTTGCCCTGCGCATGCTGTTCTCGGCACCCTTCTTCCTGCTCATGGCCTGGTGGGCGGCGCGACGCGCGCCGCCCCAACCCCTTACGCGCCGTGACTGGCTGCACGTGGTGGCCATGGGATTCATCGGCTACTACCTGGCTTCTCTGCTGGACTTCCTCGGCCTGCAGTACGTGTCCGCGAGCCTCGAGCGCCTGGTGCTGTTCCTGTACCCCACCATCGTGGTGCTGCTGTCGGCGTGGCTGCTGGGCACACCGGTGCGCCGACGCCACGGGCTGGCCCTGCTGCTGTCCTACGCGGGCATCGGGCTGGTGTTCGCCGGCCAGTGGCGGCGCACCGATGCCAGCGAGCACCTGGCCCTGGGCGCGGGGCTGGTGTTCGCGAGCGCCGTGGTCTACTCGTTCTACCTGGTGTTCTCCAGCCGCATCGTGCCGCGGGTGGGCGCCATGCGATTCACCGCCTGGGCAATGCTGGCATCCACGGTGTTCGCGCTGGCGCAATTCGTCTTCACCCACCGCCTGTCGGCCCTGGCGCTGCCAGCGCCGGTGTACGGCCTGTCGCTGGCCCTGGCGGTGGTGGCCACGGTGCTGCCGGCGCTGTTTCTCTCCGAAGGTCTGCGGCGGGTGGGGGCCAACCATGCCGCGCTGGTGGGCTCGGTGGGACCGGTGGTCACCCTGGGTTTGGGGGCCGCCTTCCTGGGCGAACACCTGGACGCGCCGCAATTGTGTGGCGCGACTCTGGTGCTGGCGGGCGTGACGCTGGTGAGCCTGCGCCCGGCCCGGGACAGCGCGGGAGGCCGGCACTGAACGCCCTGCCGACGCTTCTCTGGCATGATGCGCCGCCCATGCACGCCGCCAACGCCATGCCGATAACACGTTGAACCCCGGCATCGCCCTCGGCCTTGGCGCCTATCTGCTCTGGGGCCTGTTTCCCCTGTTCTTCCGGGCTGTGGCGCACGTGCCGCCGCTGGAGATCCTTGCCCATCGGGTGCTGTGGACGCTGGCCTTCGTGATGGCGATCCTGGCTGTCCAAGGCAACTGGGGCTGGGTGCGCACGCTGGTTACGCGCCCGCGGGTGCTGGCCACCTTCGCCCTGAGTGCCCTGATGGTGTCGGCCAACTGGGGCGTGTACATCCTGGCCGCCACCACCGATCGCGTCATCGACGCCACCCTGGGCTATTTCATGAACCCGCTGGTGAACGTGATGCTGGGCGCCCTGGTGCTGCACGAGCGTCTGCGGCGGGTGCAGTGGATTGCCGTGGCCATCGCAGCCGGCGGCGTGCTGTGGCTTACGGTGCAGGCCGGCAAGCTGCCCTGGATCGGATTGACGCTGGGGCTGAGCTTCGGCCTCTACGCCCTGCTGCGCAAGACCGCCGCGCTCGGCGCAGTCGAGGGCCTGGCGGCGGAGACATTGTTGATGGTTCCCGTGGCCGTGGCCTGGCTCGCGTGGGCGGGAACTCACGGGCAGGAGACAGCCTCGGCGGGAACCATGGGCACCTGGCTGCTGCTGGCGGCCTCGGGCCCGGTGACCGCCGTGCCGCTGCTGCTGTTCGCGGCCGCGGCGCGGCGCATCCGCCTGTCCACCCTCGGGCTCATCCAGTACCTCGGACCGAGCATGCAACTGGTGATGGCCATCGCCTGGTTCGGCGAGCCCTTCGGTGTCAACCGGGCCGTGGGCTATGGCGCCATCTGGCTCGCGCTGGTGATCTACTCGGTGGACGGGCTGCGCACCCGGCGCACGGCGGCGTCCGGTTAGCCGGCGGCGGCGCGCAACCCCTGATCAGGCAGCCGGCGCCAACTCCTGCAGCGGTTCGGTACCCAGCACCCGGGCGCGCAGACGCTCCGGGGACACGAGCAGCAGCATCGGGACCTCCGCGCCCGGCTTTTCGGGGCGTGGCGTGAGTACGCCATCGAGCAGTTCCACCAGCCGGGTGCCCATCATGGGCACCGGGCGCACCAGCGCCCGCGCCAGTTCCGGTATGTCGCCCAGGGCATCCACCAATACGCCGAAGGGCTGGCAACCGTCTTCGGGGCGCATGACGATGATCTGCTGCGCCGCAGGCTCCGCCCCCGGCGCATTGCCACGCCACTCCGGCAGATCGTAGACGGGAATCGACGCGTGGCCGTAGACCGTGAGACCTGCCACACCCTGGGCCGCGAGCCCGGGCAGGCGGGTGAAGCGCTCCAGACCGATGGCTGTTTCCACGGCGTGCGTGGGCAATCCGTACCAGCCCTCACCCACGTAGAAGGTGGCCGCCTCGATGCGCGCGTCCTCGGTTTCCGGGCGCGGCCATGACCATTGGACGGCGTCTTCGCTGCCGCGCGAACCGGCGCCGCGCGCCGCCGCCAGAGCATCGGCGAGCGGCACAAGGATGATGGCGGCGATGTCGTTGCGGTAGGCGTCTTCCTCGGATTTGTATTCCCGATACCCGGAGGACATGCGCGCCCCCACGGCCCAGAGGGTGCCGTCGAGACGCGCGATCATGCTCACCCCCTGTCCAGGGGCGAGCGCACGGATGCGCGCATCGAGCTCGAAGGAAGCGCCCGGTGCGAAGCGCTCTTCGGTGCTGGCCACGATGCGGCCGTCGCGCTGCACGAACAGGCCGATGCAGCCCTTGCGCACCTCGCCACCGCCATCCCTTGGCAAGGCATCGGCCAGCATGGCGCGGAACTGCGGCTCGCCGTCGAATACGATCGCCACGCCGCCTACATTGCCGGCGCCGTGCTGGCCGCGCACGGCCGCGCAATAGATGTAGGTGTGCCGGTCCCCATACAACGGGGAGGCGGCAAACCCGGACACACAGTAGTCCTGCGTGTCTCGCAGCCGCAGGGTGCGCGCTACCCAGTCCTCCTCCAGGCGGGTGCCAAGGCGTGCGCGCATGGTTTCGTTGGAAACCGCCACCACGGCACCGCTGCGGTCGAACAGCAACAGGTCCGTGTAGACGGTGTAGAGCCGGTTGATGGCAGAGAGCACGGTGGACATCTGCTCGCATTTCGCGGCGTCGATGGCGCCACCCGAGAGCAGATCGCGGAACAGGCTCGTGAGCGCCCACCAGCAGCAGTCGTTGGCCCGTTCGTAGAGGTTGCGATCCATGATGTCGATGGCCAGCGCCGCCTGGGCAGCGCAGTCGTCCAGCATGGCCGATACCACGGTCTGATTGAGGTGCCGGATGGAGCGGGTGAATACGTCGCGGGTGCGCGCCCCGGTACGCCCGATCTCCCACAGCAGCGCCCGCGAGAACACGCTGTTGGCGCTGCCGGCTTCGCGCGCCTGGCGCACGTTGCCATTCCACACCGACCGCGTGAGATCGGCCTGAATGTGCTCGGCGCGGGTGGGAATTTCCCGCAGCGATTGGCCGAACAGTTGCTCGCTGCGCATCAGCGCGGCGAGCACGCTGGCATCCACACCCTGACGTGACTCGGTGTCGTCGGAATCGAAGGCGTATTCAACGGGGACCATGGCGTGACCGCGCCAGCCGGGGCCCATGTATCCCTGGTAACCCACCGTGTCGCAGGTGGCGGCCACGTACTCGCGTCCACCGAAGCGGAAGCGGCCGGTGGCCTCTCCTGCACCCTGTTCGAAGCGCACACCCGCCGGGGCATGGTGCGGATCGCTGCTGGCCACCACTCGCCCCTGGGCATCGATGAGCGCGATGAGCGTCCAGTCCGCGGCGCTGCGCAGATTGGAGAAGATCTTGTCGCATTCGTCCTCGAGGCGAAAGCACAGGCACAGCACGGCCACGGGACGGGAACCATCGGGCGCCATGACGCGATGGGAGTACACCAGCTGCGCGCCCGCGCCGGGCATCAGGTCCAGCGGACGGTACGTTTCCAGGTAGGCGGCCTCGGTCTCGAGCGCCTCGCGCACCAGCGCATCGCGGGTGTGCGTGACCGGCGAATCCTGCAACCGCGCCAGGACCTTGCCATCGAGCCCGATGAGGATCACGTCGTGGTACACGGAGTACTTGCGCACATATTCGCGCATGCGCGCCACGATGGCGTGGCCGTCCGCCGCATCGGGGTCCGCGGTGGCGCTCACCGCGAAAGCGGCCAGGTCGCTATCCATGGCCAGGAATCCGATGTCGGCGGTGCGCTCGAAGAGGTTGCGCACCAGAATGTCGATGGCCACCTGGGCGCGAAAGCGGATGTGGATCTCGGTCTTGCGGCGCAATTCTCCCGCCAGGCTCGCCAGGAGGCGGGAGGACAGGTCCTCGAAGCTGGCGCGGGTTTCACTGATGTCGATGCCGGTGCCGGAGAGTTGGCCCAGCAGCGCCAGGTTGTTCCATACCGCCTGCAGTTTCTGCAGCGCTTCGCGGTACTCCTCCACCTGACTCATGTGCTTCATGCTGGAGGCCACGTTACGGGGAACCGCGATCCCCTTGTACACCGTCATCTCGTCGGTCATTTCCGCTCTCGTCAATTGGACCCAGGGAGGCTGCGCGGCGCACCGCGCGAAGCTCCCGCCCGAGTCTTAACGTCTTTGAAATCCGAGACTTGAATCACCGGCCCGATGCACCGCGATGGCGCGCGACGCGCACCAAGGCGGAGCGGCGCGGGCGCTGTTCCAGGGGCTCCCGCACCACAAAAAGGCACGGGCCGCATGCCGCTCGGAAGCGACGTGCGGCCCGTGGGAACGGCCGGAAGGGGGGGCAGCGCTTGCCGCTCAAGCGGCCAGGGCCTCATCCATGAGCGCCATGTCCGAGGACAACATCAGGCGCTCGATGTCCACCAGGATCAGCATGCGTTGGTCCACCGACCCGATGCCCGTCAGGTACCCCGTGTCGAAGCTCGAGGCGAACGCCGGCGCGGGCTTGATCTGCTCGGGTTGCAGCGTCATCACGTCTGATACAGAGTCCACCACGATACCCACCACGCGATTGCCGAGGTTGAGCACGATCACCACCGTGAACTGGTCGTAATTGGCGTGCCCCACCTCGAACTTGATGCGCAAGTCGATGATCGGCACGATCACACCGCGCAGGTTGATGACCCCCTTGATGAAGTCCGGCGCACGCGCGATGGCGGTGACGGCCTCGTAACCGCGGATCTCCTGCACTTTGAGGATCTCGATGCCGTATTCCTCCTGCCCGAGGCGGAAAGTGAGGAACTCCCCGGTTGCCCCGGGATTGCGCTCGGCGGCGGCGGCGCTAGCGCCGTTGAATTGCTGTGGCGTCATGGTGTTTTCCTGCGTGAGATGGGTCGTGGAACGTGGCCCGCCTGGCAGCGCTCAGAAGTCTTGCCAGTCATCGCCGCCTCCGGCCACCTTGGTCTTCTTGGCGGCAGCGGTTGCCCGCCCGCCCGAGGGCGCTGACGCCTTGGCAGCGGGCTTCTTGCCCAACCGGGTGACGTTCCTCGCGCGATCCGGTCCACGGCGCTCCTCGCCTTCCCAGCCGCCCTGGGCATCTTCAACGGCGGAGGCGTCCGCCATGGCGACGGCCGCGGTGCTGAGGCGATAGCGCGACACGGCCTCGGCAAGCGCCCGGGCCTGCTCCTCCAGGCTCTCGGCCGCGGCGGCCGCCTGCTCCACCAGCGCCGCGTTCTGCTGCGTCACGTCGTCCACCTGGGTGATGGCCTCGTTCACCTGCTCGATGCCACGGCTTTGCTCCAGCGAGGCGTCGGCGATCTCGGCCATGATGCCGGTGACTTTCTTCACGGACGAAACGATCTCGTCCATGGTCTTGCCGGCCTCGTCCACCAGCCTGGAGCCGGAGTCCACCTTGGCCACCGAATCGCCGATGAGATCCTTGATCTCCTTGGCGGCCGTGGCGCTGCGCTGGGCGAGGTTGCGAACCTCCGTGGCCACCACCGCGAAGCCACGCCCCTGCTCACCGGCGCGGGCCGCTTCGACGGCGGCGTTGAGCGCCAGGATGTTGGTCTGGAAAGCGATTCCGTCAATCACCGAGATGATGTCGGCAATCTTCTTGCTGCTGGCGGAGATGGCGCCCATGGTGGACACCACCTGGCGCACCACGTCGCCGCCGCGTGCCGCGACGTCGGAGGCGCCGGAGGCCAGTTGATTGGCCTGGCGGGCGTTCTCGGCGTTCTGCTTCACCGTGGAGGTGAGCTCTTCCATGGCCGAGGCGGTTTCTTCCAGGCTGGAGGCCTGCTCTTCGGTGCGGCTCGACAGATCGGTGTTGCCGGAGGAAATTTCCTTGGCGGCCGTGGTGACCGACACCGCCGAGTCGCGCATGCGAGCAACGATCTTCTCCATCTCGTCCACCAGCTGGTTGACGCTGCTGCTCAAGGTGAGCACATCGCCCTTCTTGCCTTCGGTGGGGATGCGCCCGGTAAGGTCACCACCCAGGGCGCCCTGCACCAGTTGTCTCATTTCGGCCACGGCCTGATCCAGCGCCATGGCTTCGATCTGCGCGGTGATGTCCTGGGCGAGCTTCACAACCTTGATGAGCTTGCCGGAGGCATCCATGATCGGGTTGTAGGAAGCCTGGATCCACACCACCTTGCCGTCCTTGCCAAGGCGCTTGTACTGGCCACTGTCGAATTGGCCTTCGCCCAGCCTGGCCCAGAACCGGCGGTACTCCTCGCTCTGCCGGTAGGCCGGTTCCACGAACAGGCTGTGGTGCTTGCCCACGATTTCTTCCCGCGAGTAACCCATGACCTGCAGGAAGTTGGCATTGGCCTCGAGGATGGTGCCGTCGAGGGTGAACTGGATCACTGCCTGCGACTTGTCGATGGCCTGCACCTGGCCGCGCAGATCGGCCTCGCGCAGTTGCGCCTCGGTCACATCGGAGGCGTGCTTCACCACCTTGAAGACCTTGCCCTCGGCGTTGATCAGCGGCAGGTAGCTCGCGTGGATCCAGATCTCGCGCCCGCCCTTGGCGAGCCGCTTGTAGAGGCCCACGTGGAATTCACCGCGGTCGAGCTTTTCCCAGAAGGCGCGGTACTCCGCCGACTTGGCGTAGGCCGGTTCAACGAACATGCTGTGGTGGCGGCCGCGGATTTCCTCCAGGGGGTAGCCCACCGCGTTGAGGAAGTTTTCGTTGGCCCTGAGGATTTCCCCGCCAGGCTTGAACTCGATCACCGCCTGGGAGCGATCCAGCGCTGCCAGGACGGCGACCATTTCCGCCACCTCCGGCGCGCTGACCGCCCCGCCCTTGGAATCCACCACGTTGGCCACCGGAGACCCCAGCAGCGCGTTGAGAAAATTCTTCATCTGTCGTTCCTCTGTTCGAATGACCCACTGGCAAACTTGTCACGTTTGTCCTGGACAGTTATCCAAGACGGATCATTAACGGCAGCGTGGAAGCAGCCTTTAGGGCGCCTTGCATGAGGCCTCGGCGCAGGACATTTGTCCTGCACAATCAAAGGAGAATGACGTCAACCCGGGTGCCAGGGCCGAGCAGCGGCGCCGCCGACTCGGCAACGGGCGCCGCTGCTCCCGCGTGGCGCTTTGGGCCCGCAGGCGCGTCTACCGCGACGCCGAGACCGCCGCCAACACCTCCGCGACCTGCCGGGGCATAGGGTTCCTGTCACCGAGGGTTTCCTGGCGGAACGTGTGCAGTTGCAGATACCACGCGGCCGCCACCCAGGCATTGCCCCAGCGCCAGTCGGGTACTCGTGGCAACAGCAGCCAGACGGGCTTGCCCGTGGCGCCTGCCAGATGGGCCGGGGAGGTGTCCACCGTCACCCCCAGGTCAAGGCAGGCCATGGTGAGCCGGGGCTTATCCTTCAATGCCAGATAGGCGCGTCGCGCCGCTTCCCTTTAGCCGCGGTG
>JBIIUM010000079.1:0-12810 GCA_044339985.1 Burkholderiales bacterium
CCGGCGAGATCTCGCGCGCCCACCATGGCGTGCTCTTTCTGGACGAGTTGCCCGAATTCGACCGGCGCGTGCTGGAGGTGCTGCGCGAGCCGCTGGAATCGGGGCGCATCGTCATCTCCCGCGCCGCGCGCCAGGCGGAGTTTCCGGCGCGGTTCCAGTTCGTGGCGGCCATGAACCCCTGCCCCTGCGGCTATCTCGGCCATCCCGGCGGGCGCTGCCGCTGCACCCCCGACCAGATCGCGCGCTATCGCGGCCGGCTCTCGGGGCCGTTGCTCGACCGCATCGACCTGCAAGTGGAGGTGCCGGTGCCCGCCCAGCAGGAGTTGTCCGAGCCGGCGCCGGGCGAGCCCAGCAGCGCCGTGCTGGCGCGCACCACCGCAGCGCGCGAACGCCAGTTGGCGCGCCAGGCCTGCGCCAACGCCCACCTGGCGGGCGAGGCCTTGCAGGCCCACGCGCAGCCCGATGAATCCGGTGCGGCGCTGCTGCGGCAGGCGGCCACCCGGCTGGGCCTGTCGGCTCGCGGCCACCATCGCCTGCTGCGGGTGGCGCGCACCATCGCCGACCTGGCGCGGGAGCCTGTCATCCGCGCCGCCCACGTGGCTGAAGCCATCCAGTTACGGCGCTCGCCCGCCCAGCCCTGATCCGCGTTGGGCCGGCGATTGCTTGCTAGCATCCCGGTCCCATGCAAAGCGATGACGATTCTCCTCAGGCCGGCGGGCAGAGCCTGCTGCGCGTGGCCGGTGCGCGCCGGACGTTCCTCACGCCCGAGGGCTCGGCCGTGCGCGCCCTTGATGGGGTGGATCTGGACATCCGGCCCAATGAGTTCCTCACCTTGCTTGGCCCCTCCGGCTGCGGCAAGACCACGTTGCTGCGCGCCATCGCCGGCTTCGAAGACCTGGATGGAGGCCGTCTCGAACTGGAGGGCCGCAGTCTGGAGGACGTGCCGCCCCACCGGCGACCCTTCAATACGGTGTTCCAGAGCTACGCCCTGTTCCCGCATCTGGAGGTGCGTGACAACGTGGGATACGGACTCGACGCCGCGCGCGTGCCGCGGGCCGAGCGCGAGCGCCGGGTGGACGAGGCGCTTGCGCTGGTGGGGCTTTCCGACCTGGGCCGGCGCCGTCCGCGGCAACTCTCCGGCGGCCAGCAGCAGCGCGTGGCGCTCGCCCGCGCGCTGGTGAACCGTCCCAGGCTGCTGCTGCTCGACGAGCCGCTCTCGGCGCTGGACCGCGGCCTGCGCCAGGCCATGCAGATCGAGCTCAAGAACCTGCAGCACACCGTGGGCATCACCTTCGTGGTGGTCACCCACGACCAGGAAGAGGCGCTCACCATGTCCGACCGCATCGCCGTGATGCGTGCCGGGCGCATCCTGCAGCTCGGTCCGCCGGGCCGCATCTACGACACCCCCGCGGACCGCTTCGTGGCGCGATTCGTGGGCGATAGCAACGTGCACGCCGGTCGAGTGGCGGCGGTGTCGGCCCGGGGCGCGGTGATCGCCCTGGAGGAGGGCTTCGAGCTTCATGCCGAGCGCACCGACTTCGCCCCCGGCGAAGCGGTGGACGCCATGCTGCGGCCGGAGCGCTTGATGCTCTCCCGCGAGCCCGGGCCGGGCCCGGCGCTGCAGGCAGTGGTGGAGCGCGTGGTGTTCGTGGGGGCCGACGTGCAGGTGCACCTGCGCCTTCCTGGCGGCGCCGCGTTGCGTGCGCTGCACCGCCACTTGCCTGGCGCCGAGCCGCCGCCCGGTGTGGGCGGGCAGGCCTTCATCCGCTACCAGCCCGCTGCCGTGCATCTGATGCGGTCGGCGTCGTGAGCGGTGCACTGTCGGCCCGGCGGCGCCGCGCGCTGGCCGGGTTGCTCGCGCCCCACTCCCTGCTGCTGGCTGCCCTCTTTGTGGTGCCGCTCGCCATCATGGCCGTCTACAGCGTGCTCACGCCAGGCCTGTACGGTGGTGTGGAATGGGAGTTCTACCCCTACGGCTATGGGCGGGTGCTGGGCGCTCCCCTGGGCGAGGCGGAAGAGTTCGATCCGGTCTACGGCGAGATCCTGCTGCGCTCGCTGCGCCTTGCCCTGATCACCGTGGCGGTCACGCTGCTGCTGTGCTATCCGGCCGCCTTCTGGGTAAGCCGGCTGCCGTCGCGGCGGCGCGCGCTGGTGCTGTTCCTCGTCACGCTGCCGTTTTTCGCCAACCTGATCGTGCGCGTGTACGCGTGGATGCTGATCCTGCGGCCCACCGGGGTGCTCAACCAGGTGCTCGGGCTGGCGGGGCTGCCGGCGGCGGATCTCATGTTCAGCGAGACGGCAGTGGTGATCGGGCTCTGTTACGTGCTGCTGCCCTTCATGTTCCTGCCGCTGTACGCCGCCGTGGAGCGGCTCGACCCCGCGCTTCTGCAGGCCTCCCAGGACCTGGGCGCGGGCGCGTTGTTCACCTTCCGGCGGGTGATTCTGCCGCTCACCGCGCCGGGCATCCTGGGCGGCTGCATCCTGGTGTTCATCCCGGCCTTCGGCAACTTCGTGGTGTCCTCGCTGCTGGGCGGCGCCAAAGTGATGCTGGTGGGCAACCTGATCGAACAGCAGTTCCTGGCGGCGCGCAACTGGCCCTTCGGCGCGGCCCTGGCCATGCTGTTGCTGGCCGCCGTGCTGGTGCTGCTGGTGGCGTACGTGGCGCGCACCCCTCGCGCCGAGGGGGTGCGGTGAGCCGTCGCGGCGCGGCGCTCGACCGGGCGCTGGGCGCCTGGGGCATCGCCTTCCTGGCGGCGCTCTATCTTCCCATCGCGCTGGTGCTGGCCTATTCGTTCAACCGCAACGTGGTGAACATGATGGTCTGGGAGGGTTTCACCCTCGACTGGTACCGCTCCATCTTCGGCCTTGCCACGCGGCTCGCCGAGGACGCCAGCTACGTGCACTCCACCGAGGGCCTGATCCACGCGGCGCGCAACAGCGTGGTGGTGGCGCTCGCGGCCACGGCGGTGTCCACGGTGGTGGGCACGGCCACGGCGCTGGCCATGGCGCGGCACCGCTTCCGCCTCAGGCCCCTTTACCAGGCGTTGCTGGTCATGCCCATGGTGATGCCGGACATCGTGCTCGGCGTGGCGCTGCTGGTGTTCTTCGTGGGCGCGGGACTGACGCTGGGCCTGGGCACCATCGTCATGGGGCACAGCGTGTTCCTGGCCAGCTACGTCTTCGTGGTGGTGAGCGCCCGCCTCGCGGGCATGGGTGCGGATCTGGAGGAGGCCTCCGCCGATCTTGGCGCGGGCCCGTGGACCACCTTCCGTCGTGTCACGCTGCCCCAGGTGGCGCCCGGGGTGGCCGGCGGCGCCCTGCTCGCCTTCATCATCTCCATGGACGACCTGGTGATCACCTATTTCATCGCCGGCGTGGAGTCCACCACGCTGCCGGTATTCATCTACGGGATGCTGCGCCGGGGCATGAAGCCCGAGATCAACGCCATTGCCATGCTGCTGCTGGCCTTCTCCTTTGTGATCGCGGCCAC
Organism: Burkholderiales bacterium; assembly: GCA_044339985.1. Lineage (GTDB taxonomy): Bacteria > Pseudomonadota > Gammaproteobacteria > Burkholderiales. The sequence goes on from JBIIUM010000079.1 coordinate 3,491, forward strand.
CGGGTTGTGGTTGCGCGCGCGCCGCCGGTGAAGGAGCATCCCGCCATGGCCACTTCCCGACCGCGCGGCCGCGACCTGGGGCTGCCGTTTCCCGGCTTGCCCGGCCCCTTCAATGCCCTCACCGACATCCCCGGCGTGGCGGTGGGAGCTACCACCCTCGTGCGCGATGGGCCCACCCAGGTGCGCACTGGCGTCACAGCCATCGTGCCGCGCCACGGCGAAGCCGATCTCTCGCCGGTTTGGGCCGGCCAGTACTCCCTGAACGGGAACGGCGAGATGACCGGTACCCACTGGATTCACGATGCGGGGCAATTCTGCGGCCCCATCCTGCTCACCAACACCCACAGCGTGGGCGTCTGCCACCACGCCGCGGTGCGCTGGATGATGCGCACCTGGCGGCGTGACTTCGACGACCTGCACCTGTGGGCCATGCCCGTGGTGGCCGAGACCTACGACGGCGTGCTCTCGGACATCCAGGGCCTTCACGTCACCGAGCAGCATGCCCTCGAGGCGCTTGATGCGGCCACCCCCGGCCCGGTGGCCGAAGGCAATACGGGCGGCGGCACGGGCATGATCTGCTATGAGTTCAAGGGCGGCACTGGAACTGCCTCGCGCGTGCTGGAGGTGGGCGGCCGCCGCGGGGTGGTGGCGGCGCTGGTGCAAGCCAATCACGGCGTGCGCGACTGGCTCACGGTGCTGGGCGTGCCGGTGGGCCAGCACCTGCGCGAGGGCCGCCTTCTGGAGCGCGAGCAGGGCTCCATCATCGTGATTCTCGGCACCGACCTGCCGTTGCTGCCCCACCAGCTGCGCCGGCTTGCCAAGCGTGCCGCACTCGGCATTGCTCGCGGTGGCACTCCCGGGGGCAACAACTCCGGCGACATCTTCCTCGCCTTTGGCACCGGCAACCGTATCGCGCTGCCCCAGCGCGGCGCGCCGTCCTGGCGGCTTGAGGCGGTCAACGACGAGTTGTTCGATCCCATCTACGAGGCGGCCGTGCAGGCGGTGGAGGAGGCGGTGGTGAACGCCCTGCTGGCGGCCGCCGACACGCCCACCTTCCGACCGCCTGGCCGCATCGTCCGAGCCATCGATCCCGAGGCGCTCGTGGACCTCATGCGCCGCCACGGGCGAATGCCCTGAACGGCCCCCTTCCTCGCAACCTTCCACAGGAGATTTCCATGCGCCGCCTCATCCCCCTGATGCTGCTCGGCGCCCTGCTGGGCGCCGGCCCCTGCGCTCACGCCCAGGGCAAGCTCTCCCTGTACAACTGGGGCGACTACATCAACCCGGAGATCCTCGACCGCTTCACCAAGGAGACCGGCATCAAGGTCACCCTCGACACCTATGCCAGTAACGAGGAGATGCTGGCCAAGATCCAGGCTGGCGCCACGGGCTACGACATCGTGTTTCCGTCGGTGCACATGAACGACATCATGCTCAAGCTCGGGCTGCTGGAGAAGACAGGCGTCAATGCCATGAAGGGCTTCGAGAACATCGACCCCGCGGCGCTGCGCTCCAGGGCCGACCCCAAGAGCGAATACTGCCTGCCCTACGCCTGGGGCACGGTGGGCATCTTCTACAACAAGAAAAAGATCCCTCAGCTCACCAGCTGGAAGGATCTGTTCGCCTACGCCGAGAAGAATCCCGGCAAGGTGGCCATGCTTGACGACATGCGCGAGGTGCTCGGCGTGGGGTTGATCCTCAACGGCAAGTCGGTGAACTCGCGCAGCCCGGAGGACGTGAAGCTTGCCCAGGACGCCATCCTCAAGCACAAGAAAAACCTCGGCGCCTTCAGCTACGAGGTGGTCCCCCTGGTGGAGTCGGGAGACCTGGCCGCCGCGCACTACTTCGTGGGCGCCATGATGTACGTGCTCAAGAAGCCCGCCGAGCTGGGTTACGTGATCCCGGCCGAAGGTGCCACCATGTATCAGGAGAACGTGTGCGTGCTCAAGAGCGCGCCCAACAAGGCCAACGCGAGGAAGTTCCTGGAGTTTTATCTGCGCCCCGAGGTGTCGGTACTCAACACCATCCAGCAGAAAAACGGCACGGTGAACAGGGCCTCGCTCAAGCTGCTGCCGCCCGAGATGCGTGACAACCCCAACATCAACCCCCCCGAAGCGGTGCGGGCGAAGCTGCAGATCTTCGAAGACCTGGGCAAGGACCTGAAGACCTACGACCGGGCGTGGACGAAGATCAAGACGAAGTAGCGCCCCGGCAGGACGTGCCGCCAAGGCATTGAACCCAATAAGCTTTCACGGTTGACGTGCCCGCCTTGCAGGGTTAAGTTTCCCGCCGACGCGCCGATTTGAGCAGCAGCTTGCGGGCGCGCTACAAATCCCGCTAAAGCGCGCCGCGACCCGGACGCCCTTTGGCCTTCGGGTTTTTCGTTTTTTGAGGCTTGCCTTGTCCCAAGACCGCGCCACTTTGCTTCGCCGCCTGCTCTCCGAGCGCATCCTGGTCCTCGACGGCGCCATGGGCACCATGATCCAGGGCCAGGGGCTCGAAAAGCACCACTACCACGGCGACCGGTTCTGCGACCACCATTGCGAGCAGTCCGGCAACAACGACCTGCTCACCCTCACCCAGCCCCAGATCATCGGCTGGATTCACTCCGCCTACCTGGAAGCGGGCGCGGACATCATCGAAACCAACACCTTCAATTCCACGCGCGTTGCCATGGCGGACTACGGCATGGAGCCCCACGTGCGGGAACTCAACGTCGAGGGTGCGCGTCTGGCCGCCGAGGTCGCCGGGCGCTTCTCACGGCAGACGCCGGACAAGCCGCGCTTCGTGGCCGGGGCGCTCGGCCCCACCAATCGCACCGCCTCGCTATCGCCCGACGTCTCCGATCCGGGCGCGCGCAACGTCTCCTTCGACGAACTGGTGTCGGCCTACCTCGAGGCCACCGATGGACTGGTGGCCGGCGGTGCCGACCTGCTGCTGGTGGAAACGGTGTTCGACACCCTCAACTGCAAGGCCGCGCTGTTTGCCGTGCAGGAGTATTTCGAGCGCCACGGCGTCAACCTGCCCGTGTGGGTGTCGGGCACCATCACCGACAAGTCGGGCCGCACGCTCTCGGGCCAGACCACCGAGGCGTTCTGGAATTCCATCCGCCACGGGCACCTGTTTGCCGTGGGCCTGAACTGCGCCCTGGGCGCCGCTGACCTGCGGCCCTACATCGAAGAGTTGTCCGGCATCGCCGACACCTTCATCAGCATCCACCCCAACGCGGGCCTGCCCAACGCCTTCGGCCAGTACGACGAAACGCCCGGCTACACCTCGGGCCTGCTGCGGGAATTCGCCGAAGCTGGTTTCCTCAACATCGCCGGCGGATGCTGCGGCACCACGCCCGAACACATCCGCGCCATTGCCGCGGCCGTGAAGGGCATGCCGCCGCGCAAGCCGCCCGTGTTGGAAAGGAAGCTGAGGCTATCGGGCCTCGAGCCGCTCAACATCGGCGATGACGCCCTGTTCGTGAACGTGGGCGAGCGCACCAACGTCACCGGCTCGCGGGCCTTTGCGCGGCTGATCCTCAACAACCAGTATGCCGAGGCGCTGGCGGTGGCGCGCCAGCAGGTGGACAACGGCGCCCAGGTGATCGACGTGAACATGGACGAGGCCATGCTGGACTCGAAGCAGGCCATGGTCACCTTCCTCAACCTGGCGGCCTCCGAGCCCGACATCTCGCGCGTGCCCGTGATGATCGACTCCTCCAAGTGGGAGGTGATCGAGGCCGGCCTGAAGTGCGTTCAGGGCAAGGGCATCGTCAACTCCATCAGCCTCAAGGAGGGCGAGGCGCCGTTCCTGCACCAGGCACGGCTGCTGCGCCGCTACGGCGCCGCCGCCATCGTCATGGCCTTCGACGAGCAGGGCCAGGCCGACACCCTGAGGCGCCGGGTGGAGATCTGCAGCCGGGCCTACCACCTGCTGGTGAAGGAGGCGCACTTCCCGCCCGAGGACATCATCTTCGACCCCAACATCTTTGCGGTGGCCACGGGCATCGAGGAGCACGCCAGCTACGGGGTGGATTTCATCGAGGCCACCCGGGCGATCCGCAGGGCGCTGCCCCACGCCAAGGTGAGCGGCGGGGTGTCGAACATTTCCTTTTCCTTCCGCGGCAACGACGGGGTGCGCGAGGCCATCCACACCGCTTTCCTCTTTCACGCGGTGAAGGCCGGCATGACCATGGGCATCGTCAACGCTGGGCAGCTCGGCGTGTACGAGGAGATCCCGAAGGATCTGCTGGAGCGCGTGGAGGACGTGATCCTCAACCGTCGGCCCGACGCCACCGAGCGGCTGGTGAGCTTCGCCGAGACCTACAAGGCCGGCGGCAGGGCCCAGTCCGAGGACCTCTCCTGGCGCGAGGCACCGGTGGCCGAGCGCCTGCGGCATGCGCTGGTGAAGGGCATCAACACCTTCATCGTGGAGGACACGGAGGAGGCCCGCCGCGGCTTCGAGCGCCCCATCCAGGTGATCGAGGGCCCGCTCATGGACGGCATGAACGTGGTGGGCGACCTGTTTGGCGCGGGCAAGATGTTCCTGCCCCAGGTGGTGAAGTCGGCGCGTGTCATGAAGGAGGCGGTGGCCTATCTGGTGCCCTTCATCGAGGAGGAGAAGGCGCGCTCGGGCGAGGCCGCCAGGGCCAAGGGCAAGATCGTCATCGCCACCGTCAAGGGCGACGTGCATGACATCGGCAAGAACATCGTGGCGGTGGTGCTCCAGTGCAACAACTTCGAGGTGGTGAACCTGGGGGTGATGGTGCCGGCGGAGAAGATCCTCGAAACCGCCCGCGCCGAAAAGGCCGACATCATCGGGCTGTCGGGCCTGATCACCCCCTCGCTGGAAGAGATGGCCCACGTGGCCAGGGAGATGCAGCGCCAGGGCTTCAGCGCGCCGCTGCTCATCGGCGGCGCCACCACTTCGCGGGTGCACACGGCCGTGAAGATCGCCCCCAACTACCAGCACCCGGTGATCTGGGTGCCCGATGCCTCGCGCAGCGTGGGGGTGTGCAGCAATCTGCTCTCCGATGAGCTGCGCGAGCCTTATCTGGCGCGGGTGCGCGCGGAGATGGACAAAACCCGCGAGCAGCACCGCGGCAAGAAAGGCCAGGGGCCGCGCCACGCCATCGCCGCGGCCCGCGCCCACGGCCTGAAGACCGACTGGAACGCCTACCGGCCGCCGGCGCCCCGCCGCCCGGGCGTGCAGGTGTTCCACGCCTATCCGCTGGAGGAACTGGCCGCGGTCATCGACTGGACGCCCTTCTTCCAGACCTGGGAACTGGCCGGCCGCTATCCCGACATTCTCCAGGATCAGTTGGTGGGCGAGGCGGCGCGCAATCTGTTCGCCGACGCCCAGGCCATGCTGCGCCGGATCATCCACGAGCAGTGGCTCGAGGCCCGTGCCGTGGTGGGCCTGTTCCCGGCCAGCCGCGTGAACGGCGATGACATCGAGATTTACGCCGACGAGTCGCGCGGCAGGGCGCTCATGACCTGGCATTGCCTGCGCCAGCAGATGGTCAAGCCCGAGGATCGCGCCAACCTGTGCCTGGCCGACTTCATTGCCCCGCGCGAGGCGGGCGTGCCCGACTGGATCGGCGCCTTCGCCGTCACCGCCGGCATCGGCATCGAGCAGCGGGTGGCCGATTACGAAGCCGCCCACGACGACTACAACGCCATTCTGCTCAAGGCCCTGGCCGACCGGCTTGCCGAGGCCTTTGCCGAGCGCCTGCACCAGCGTGTGCGCACCGAGTTCTGGGGCTACGCGCCCGACGAGCACCTCGACGTGCAGGCGCTCATCGGCGAGCAATACCGCGGCATCCGGCCCGCTCCCGGCTACCCGGCCTGTCCCGACCACTCCGAGAAGGGGCCGTTGTTCGAATTGCTGGGCGCCACCGCCAATGCCGGCATCTCGCTCACCGAGAGCTACGCCATGCTGCCCACCGCCGCGGTGAGCGGCTTCTACTTCTCCCACCCCCAGTCGCAGTATTTCGCCACCGGCAAGGTAGACCGCGACCAGGTGCAGGACTACGCCCGGCGCAAGGGCATGCGCCTGGAGGAAGTGGAGCGCTGGCTGGCCCCGGTGCTGTCCTACGAACCCGAAGGCGCGCCCGCCACGGTGCCGGTGGCCGCGGCGGGTTGAGGCCCGCCTGCGGCGTACGCGGGCCCCGCGGGGAACCGTCGCCCCGCCGCCTTGTCCAGCGTAGTCCGCGCCATCCGCCTCACCCTTTGCCACCGCCGCCCCATGAACCTCGCCGCCGCCCCCCTTCCCGCCGCCTTGCAGTGGTGCGCCATGGCCCTGGTGCTGCTGGCGGGCGGCTGGGTCTGGCGCACCGCCCCGTGGCGGCGCCTGCTGGACAACACCGCCAGCCACGTGTTTTTCGGCGCCTGCGTGGCAACCCTCGGCCTGTGGCGCCTGCATCCCGAGGCCATGCACGGGCTGGATTTCCACCTGCTGGGCGCCAGCGCCTTCGCCCTCCTGCTGGGCCCGCAACTGGCCCTGGCGGGGTTGTCGGCGGTGATGGCGGCGCAGGCCCTGGCGGGCGCTTGGCCGCCCGCCGCCCTGCCGGCCAGTATCGCGCTGCTGGCGGTGCTGCCCGTGGCCCTGAGCATGGCGGTGCTGCGGATCTCCGAGCGGCTGTTGCCGCGCAATCCGTTCGTCTACCTGTTCGTGGCCGCCTTCCTCGGGCCGGCCGTGGCCATGACGGCGAGCAGCGGCGCCGCGGCAGGCCTGCTCGCCGCATACGCGGCGGCGGACACGGCCGCCATGGCCGAGCAATTTCTGCCCTACTGCCCGTTGCTGGGCTTTGCCGAGGCCACCCTCACGGGCATGGTCATCACGCTGCTGGTGGTATACCGGCCGGCGTGGGTGAGCACCTTCAGCGATGACCGCTACCTGGGCCGAAGCGCGGCCCTGCCCCGGAGTTGAGTTCTGCCGTGAATGCGCCACGACTCGTCTCCGCCCTGCTGGCCAGCCTGGCCCTGCTGCCGGCCCTGGCCGCCGCCGAGCGCCTGCACCGCTACCGCGTGAGCGCCGATGCCGAACTCACGCGGCTGACGGTGCGCGCCTGTTTCGGCGGGGCGCCGCCAACGGAGATCGTGGCCGATTCCCTGGACGCCCCCGGCGCGTTCCTGGAGGCCCGGGTGGTGGATCAGCGCACGCGGCTCACCGCCAACGGCACCGAGCTGCGGCTGCGTGACGTGCCCGCGGATGGCTGCGTGGAGTACGCCGTCAATGTGGCCGGCAACGGTACGCGGCACGACTACTCGGGCAATTCCACCCGCCGCATCGGCCGCGACCTGTTCACCGAGGTGGGCCTGTGGTTCTGGCGGCCGGCGCAACTGGGCGCCGACGAGGACGTGGAGATCGAGTTCGATCTGCCCGACGGGTTGTCGGTGTCGGCGCCCTGGATGCCGGTGCTCAAACGCGAGCGCCCCACCTACCGCGTGGGCCGCGGCCCGGCCGACCGGCCCTCGTCGGTGGCTTTCGGGCGCTTCCGCGAAGTGCCGGTGGAAGTGCCCGGCGCAGTGCTGCGGCTGGCCATCCTGGATGGCAATCCACCCGCCGACGCCGAGGCGCTGCGCACCTGGATCGAAGATGCAGCGCGGTCCGTGGCGGCGGTGTACGGGCGCTTCCCCGTGCCCAGCCCGCAGATCCTCGTCATGCCCGGGGCGCGTGCCGCCGAGCCCACCCCCTGGGCCTACGTGCTGCGCGGCGGGCAGGCGGCGGCGCACTTCTTCGTCAACCAGCGCCGCCCGCTGCGCGAGTACGTGGACGACTGGACCGCGCCCCACGAGCTGTCGCACCTGCTGCTGCCGTATGTGCGTTCGCAGGATGCGTGGCTGTCGGAGGGCATGGCGAGCTACTACCAGGGCATCGTGCGCGCACGCAGCGGCGCCATCTCCCCCGAGGAGGCGTGGCAGCGCATGCACTCCAGCTTCAAGCGCGCGCGCGACTGGTCCGCCAAGGGCGCCACCCTCGCCCAGGCCACCGAGCGCATGTTCCGCGATGGCGGCTACATGCGGGTGTACTGGTCGGGGGCGGCGATCCTGCTGCTGGCCGATGTGCGGCTGCGCGCCGCGAGCGGCGGCGCCCAGTCGCTGGACACGGTGCTGGAGGCCTTCGGGCGCTGCTGCCTCGACCCCGATCCCGAGTGGACCGCCCGCAAGGTGTTCGAGCGCTTCGACCAGATTGCCGGCACCACCGTCTTTCGCGAGCTCTACGACGCCCACGTCAACGCCGAGGGTTTCCCCGAGCTCTCGGGCGTGTACGCTGAGTTGGGCCTGCGCGCCCTGGGCGGCAAGGTGGAGCTGATGGACAAGGCGCCCCTGGCCCAGGTGCGCGACGCCATCATGGCCCCCGGGGGCTACCGCTCGCCGGCGACGCTGCTGGGCGCGCCTTAGGCGCGCGAGAGGAAGCTCGCCATGTCCGTGCCGGCCCTGCCGCCTGTATTGACCGCCGCGCTGCTGCTCACCGCCTCCAACGTGTTCATGACCTTCGCGTGGTACGCCCACCTGAAGGAGCTCCAGGCGCGCCCCTGGTTCGTGGCGGCGCTCGTGTCCTGGGGTATTGCCCTGTTCGAATACCTGCTCCAGGTGCCGGCCAACCGCATCGGTTACACGGCGCTGTCGCTGCCGCAGCTGAAGATCCTCCAGGAGGCGATCACGCTCACCGTCTTCGTTCCCTTCGCGGTGTTCTACATGCACCAGCCGCTCAGGCTCGACTACCTCTGGGCGGGGCTGTGCATCCTGGGGGCGGTGTATTTCATCTTTCGCGGCTAGCCCATGCCCCGCGAAACCCTTGCCGCGGAAACCGCGACGCGGCAATCTTCGCCGGCACGGCCGCCGGGTTGCGCCCGGCTTGCCGCAGTCCCCCGCATGGCGGGTCGACACGCTGGCGCGGCCTGCGCCGGTTTCTTTCTTTTCGTTCCGGAGGACCTGTGACCCTGCCTCAAGGCTCCGCAGCCCTTGCTGCACCCCGAGGCCTTTTCGGGCTGATGGTCGGCACCGACGTCGCGCTGCTCGGCTACTGGCTTGTCACCGCGCTGTCGGGTGCAGGCGTGGTTGCGCTGCCGCCCGAATGGCTCTATTCCGACTACGCCAATCCGGTGGTGGTGGCCTGGAACTGGTCGTTCATGCCGCTGGACGTGATCTTTTCCTGCCTCGGTTTGCTGGCTGCGTGGCACTACCGCCGCGGCCATCCCGGCTGGCGCGAGCTGGCGCTGCTGTCCCTGCCGCTTACCTCCACCGCCGGGTTGATGGCGGTTTCCTACTGGGCCGTCCGCGCCGAGTTCGACCCGGCCTGGTGGCTGGCGAACCTGTTCCTGC
>JBIIUM010000289.1:0-3422 GCA_044339985.1 Burkholderiales bacterium
CTGCTGCTGCCCTGCTACATCGACGGTTGCGGCCTGTTCATCGGCGACGTGCACTACGCCCAAGGTGACGGCGAAGTGGCCGGCACGGCCATCGAGATGGGTGCCAAGGTGACGGTGCGCACCGAGATCCGCAAGGGCATGGCATCCATGATCAAGTCCGGTCCGCACTTCGAGGGCGGCTCCCAGATCAAGAAGCTCGAGCCCGACGTGTTCCACGCCACCGTGGCCTATCCGCTCAAGAAGGCCGGCGAGGTGCCGCCGCAGCACAAGTATCTCAACGGCGACAAGATCGGCCCGCTCACCAACCTCTCCGAGGACCTCACGGTGGCCGCGCGCGCTTCGCTCAACGACATGATCGACTGGCTGGTGGCCACCTACAAGTGGAACCCGGTGCAGGCGTACGTGTACACCAGCGTGGCTTGCGATCTGCGCATCGGCAATGTGGTGGACGTGCCCAACTACGCCGTCTCCACCATCTGCCCGCTCGAGCACATCGGCAAGTAAGCCGCGTGCCCGCGTGAAAGGCGAGGGCGGGGTGACCCGCCCTCGCGTTTTTTTGGGGCTTCCAGAACACCATGAACCGCCGCCATTTCCTCGGCCTCGCCTGCGCCGCGCCGGCGTGGCTGTTGCTCAGTGCGCACTCGCCCTACCGCCAGTGGGCCATCTTCCGCCAGACGCATCTGGTGATCATCACCTCTCGCGATGATCCCGCCGGCGACGAACTCGGCGAGGCTTGCGCCGCCATCGTTCGGGCCGCATTGCCCGACAGCAAGGCCACCGTGGGCCGCGGTCCGCGGGTGGAGCGTATTGCCAGCCTCATGTCCACCGGCCAGGCGGACGTGGCCATCGCCAGCAGGGCGAACGCCCTGGACATGTTCCACGGCGCCGACCGCTTCCGCGACTATGGCGCCATCCCGCTGCGGGTGCTGGTCCAAAGCGACACCCACCAGATGATCTGCCGCGAGGATTTCCTGCTCCAGCACGGTTACCTGCTGGCCGAGGCGCTGGTGCTGAATGCCGCCACGCTGCGGCTGTCCGTGCCCCGCGAGACCCCGCCGGGCGGCATCCCGACACACGATGGGGCGCGTGCTTTCGCCCAGGGCTTGCCCCTCGAGCCGCCGGCGCCGGCGGCGCGCTGAGAGCCATGCATTTCACCCTCCCGGCGCTGCGCGCCATGGCAGGGATGCTGGTGGCGGTCAGTCTGGCCGTGGCCCCCAGCGCGATGCGGGCCCACGACCTCATCACACCCGAGTCGGCTGACCGCTACGTGGTCCAGGCCAGGGCCTGGGTGGCGGTTACCGCTTCCAAGGAGCCGCCGGCGGTCCGTGCCGATGCGTCCGTGAGTCTGGCCAGGATGCTCGACGAGATACGTGACCTGCTCAACCGTGACATCGCCACCCACGGGCGTGTTCAGGGCCTGCCGTCCAATCTGCTCATTGAAAGGCTCAAGGAGGCTGGCAGCCCGCTGGGTTGGGCGGAGCGCCTGGGACGCTACGGTGCGCCGGTGCAGTGGTACCGGAGCGGGCTCGACCTGGACCCGCGGGGCCGCCGGGCGGGCGAGGCGTTGTTTGGATGGCTTTCGGGCAGTTTCTATGATGGCTTTCGCGACGATCCCCTGAAGCCGCTCGCCCCCGACACAGCGGGGCTGCTGCCGCTGATCGAGGCGGGCGAACGATTCGTGCGGGAGTTTCCGCGCGATGCCAATCTGGAGGAGGGCCGCTTCATCACCGCCATCCTGCGGGTGCGCGCTGCGCGCGTCGGGCTGCCCGAGCGCAAGGCGCACGCGACGCGGGCCCGTGAACTGCTGCGCGATTTCCAGCGCGATTATCCCGACAGCCTGCGCAGCGCGGCAGTACCGGTGCTGCTCGACGCGCTGCCTTGAGCGGCGCGCCCGCGCCCTGGGGTGCCCTGGCCGGTTTGCTGGGCGTGGCACTCACCCTGGGCACCGGCCACGTGATGGCGCGGCTTGCCTTCTCCAGCGGCGTGAGCGTGCTCACCGCCGCCACGGTGCGCAGCCTGTGCGCCACCGCCCTGGTCCTGGGGCTGCTGCGTCTGCGCGGCGTGGCACTCATGCCGCTGCCGCGCGGCGCACGGCCCATGATGCTGCTGGGCCTGGCCATCGCCGCCCAGACGGTGCTGGTGCAAGTGGCGGTGTCGCGCCTGCCCGTGGCGCTGGCCATCTTGCTGTTCTACACCTACCCCTTCTTCACCAGCCTGGCCCAGGCGGCGCTGGGCGCGGAGCGTTTCGCACCGCGCCTCGGTGTAGCGCTGACGGTGGCTTTCGCCGGGTTGGTGCTGGTTCTGGGCGTATCGCCGCAAGCGATCGACGGCTGGGGCGTCGCGGCGGCACTGGGCGCCGCGGCCACCTTCACCGCGGCCCTGGTGCTCACGCCCCGCTGGGCGCCCAACCTGGACGCCGCCGTGCGCACCGGCCTCACCATGGGGACGGCGGCGGTCATCTTCTGCGGGGCGTCGCTGCTCTCGGATGGCTTCCGGTGGCCTGGGGCGGGTCCGGCCCTGGCGGGCCTGCTGGGGCTGAGCCTGTGCTATGCGGCGGGCATCGTGGCGTTGTTCCTGCTGCTGCCTCGCGTAGGACCCACGCGCGCGGCCTTCGTGCTCAACCTCGAGCCTGTGGCCGTGGCGGGGGTCGCCTGGGTGCTCCTTGGCGAAGCGCTCCACGGCGTTCAACTGGTGGGCGCTGCGTTGGTGGTGGGGTCGGTGATCGGTTATCAGTGGCGGCCAGGCGGCGGCCGGTAGGACGCGGGGCCCGGTAACGGCTTCTCGGACCGTGGCGCCGCCGCAGGAGGAGCCCTTGCCGGCGGTGCAGCCGTAGAAGTGGTTGCCGGTGACGATGGGGCGGCCTGCCAGGGAAGCCAGGTCGAAGTCGCGGATGTGGCGCGGCAGGCCTTGCGTCACCGGCAGGTCGAGCATCTGGTTGAAGTCGCAGTCGTGCAGCGTGCCGTCCCAAGCCACCGACAGCGTGGAGCGGCACATGACGGCGTGCGCCGCGGCCGGGTTGAAGGCACTGGCGAGCCGGTCCATGTAGCCCGCATAGTTGCCGCTGTCGAGCAGGAACTCGAGAAAACGGCTGACGGGCATGTTGGTGATGGTGAACAGACGGTTGAACACCACGCCGTGGCGGTTATCCAGTTCGCGACGAAAGCGCGCCTCCAGGCTGTCCTGCGCCGCTGGCAGGAAGGCGCCCACGGGGTTGTGGACCAGATTGAGCACCAGGCCGCTGCCAGGGTGGCCGTAGCCTAGCCCGTTGAGCTTGCGCAGCCCGTCGATGGACTTTTCGAACACCCCTTCGCCGCGCTGGGCATCGGCCTGGTCCGGTTGGAAATAGGGCAGGGAGGCCACCACCTCCACCTGATGGACCGCCAGAAATTCGGCCAGGTCCTGCTGCGGTCCAAGGGTCAGGA
>JBIIUM010000080.1:0-12657 GCA_044339985.1 Burkholderiales bacterium
CCGGTTTCGGTCTGCCAGTAGTGGTCGATGACCGGTTTGCCCAGAAGGTCGCTGATCCAGCGGTGGGTAGGTTCGTCCAGCGGCTCGCCCGCCAGAAACAGGTGGCGCAGGGACGACAGGTCGTGGCGCGTGACGAAGGCGGGATCCTGTTTCTTGAGCACGCGGATGGCCGTGGGTGCAGAGAACATCACGTTCACACGGTGCTTCTCCACCAGGCTCCACCAGATGCCCGCATCGGGCCGGATGGGGGTGCCCTCGTAGAAGAGGGTGGTCATGCCCGCGATCAGCGGGCCGTAGACGATGTAGGAATGACCCACCACCCAGCCGATGTCGGAGGTGGTGAACATGGTCTCGCCCGGTGAGCCGCAGTAGATGTGGCGCATGGAGGCAGCCAGGGCCACGGCGTAGCCGCCGGTGTCGCGCTGCACGCCCTTGGGCCGGCCGGTGGTGCCGGAGGTGTAGAGGATGTAGCTCGGCTCGTTGGACTCGAGCCACTGCACTGGCACCTGGGCACCGGTGTGTTGCGCGGCCAGGGTTTTCCAATCCACGTCGCGCGGGGGGTGGCACGGGAAGCCCGGGTCCAGGCCGCGATCGAACAGCAGCACTTGAGCGGGCTTGGCGGCACACAGACCGATGGCCTCGTCCAGCAGATGCTTGTAGGGCACCACCTTGCCGGCCCGCATGCCGGCATCGGCCGACACCACCAGCTTGGGCCGGGCGTCATCGATGCGCGTGGCCAGACTGTGGGCGGCGAAGCCGCCGAACACCACCGAGTGGATGGCGCCGATGCGGGCGCAGGCAAGCATGGCGAAGGCCGCCTCGGGGATCATGGGCATGTACACCAGCACCCGGTCGCCGCGGCTAACCCCCAGGGACTGCATCATGGCCGCCACGCGGTTGACCTCCGCGTGCAGTTCGCCGTAGGAGTAGGTTTTCTCGGTGCCGGTTTCCGTGGACACGAACACCAGCGCGGGCTGGTGGGCGCGTTCGGGAAGGTGCCGGTCCACGGCGTTGTGGCACAGATTGGTGAGGCCGCCGGCAAACCAGCGCGCGAAGGGCGGCCGGGAGTAGTCGAGCACGCGATTCCAGGGGCGCTGCCATTCCACCAGCGCTGCCTGCTCGGCCCAAAAGCCTTCCCGGTCCTCGATGGAGCGCCGGTGAAAGGCGCGCAGCTTGTCTCCGCTCATGGGTGTTGTCTCCGTGGCAAGCGCGCGGCGCCGGGGGCGCCGCGGCGGGGGTGGCGCGAGGGTTGCGCGCCGGTGCGGGTGCGGGTCAGCTGATCTTCACCACCGTGCGCCCCTTGACGCCGCCCTCCAGGTAGGCCGGGAAAGCACCCTGCAACTGGTCGAACGACAGCGTGCGCACCATGTCCTGCAGGTGACGCGGCTTCAGGTCACCGGCCAGCCGCTGCCACACCTGCTCACGCACGGGCATGGGACAGTTCACCGAGTCGATACCGCACAGCGTCACGCCGCGCAGGATGAAGGGCATGACCGTGGTCTTGTACTCGAAACTCGCCGCCAGGCCCACGGCGGCGATGGCCCCGCCCTCCTTCATGGTGCTGGTCATCCAGGACAGCACGTCGCCGCCCAGGTTATCCACCGCGCCGGCCCACAGGCTCTTGTCCAGCGGCCTGATCCTGGACAAGTCGAGAGACGAGCGCAGCATCACCTCCTTGGCGCCCAGCGAGGCAAGATAGTCGGCCTCGGCCGCCTTGCCTGTGAGCGCCACCACGTGATAGCCGCGGCCCGCGAGGATATCGATGGCCACCGAACCCACGCCGCCGGTGGCGCCGTTGACGATGACGGGTCCGCGGCCCGGTGCCAGTCCGTTGGCCTCCATGCGCACCACCGCCAGACCGGCGGTGAAGCCGGCCACGCCCAGGGCCATGGCCTCCTGGGTGCTCAACCCCTGGGGCAGGCGCACCAGCCACTTGGCGGGCACGCGCATGCGGCCCGCGTAGCCGCCGTCGTGGGCCACGCCGATGTCGTAGCTGTTGGCGATCACCTGATCGCCGGGCTTGAAGGCCGGATCGGTGGACGATTCCACCGTGCCCGCGCCGTCGATCCCGCCCACGCAGGGAAAGCGCCGGATGATCTTCCCGGCGCCCGTGGCCGCCAGGGCGTCCTTGTAGTTGATGCTGGAGTACTCGGTGCGGATCACCACCTCGCCCGGGTCGAGTTCGTCCACCGTCATGTCCACCATGCGCGAGACGACCTTGCCGTCCTCGTTGAAGATGCGCAGCGCCTTGAATGTGCTCATGAGTCTCCTCCGTGGTTGAGTTGTTCGATGGGTTCGGCTACGGCCGTCACGGGCGGTGGGCCTCGCCCAGGTAGCGCCGCGTCTGCATCTCCACCAGCCGGCTTGCGGTGCGATCATGCTCCGCGGCACGGGCCACGCGGGCATAGAGCGCTGGCACGTCTGCTTGCGCCGCCACCACCAGCTTCACCTGCCGATCGTAGAATTCGTCCACCAACCATGTGAAGCGGCGCATGCGGTCGGCGTCGCCGTTGGCCGCGAACTGCGGCACGCCCGACAGCAGCACGGTGTGGAAGCGCCGCGCCAGTTCGATGTAGTCGGCCTGGGCGCGAGGGCCGTCGCACAGGGCTGAGAAGTCGAACCACGCCACGCCCCCGGCCACGCGCCGCGACCACACCGGCCGGCCGGCGATAGCCAGCTCCTGGGCTGCGCCCGGCTCGCCGGCCAGATGCAGGAACGCTTGTTCCATGGCCCTGTCGGCAGCCGCATCCAGCGGCTGGTGCCACAGGCCGGCCTGTTCGAGGACTTGCTGCCGGTAGTCGATGCCGGCGTCCATCCGGTGCACCACCAGGCGCTGCCGGATCAGCTCGATGGCGGGCAGGAACTGGCCGCGCTGCAGGCCGTGCAGGTAGAGCTCGCCCGGTTCGGTGTTGGATGTGGTGACCAGCGCCACGCCGCGCGCCAGCAGACCCTCCAGCAATCGGCGCAGGATCATCGCATCGCCGATGTCGGTGACCTGGAATTCGTCCAGGCACAACAAGCGCGCCTGACCTGCCATGTGCGCGGCGACGGCCTGCAGCGGGTCGGGCGTGCCCTGCAGACGCCTGAGTTCGTGGTGCACCTCCTGCATGAAGCGGTGGAAGTGCGCACGCCGCTTCGGACGGGCAACCGAGAACTCGAAGTAGCCGTCCATCAGGAAGCTCTTGCCCCGCCCCACTCCCCCCCAGAGATAGAGTCCGGTCACGGGGGACGGCGCCGGGTTCAGGAAGCGCAACCAGCGCCGCGAGGCCCCGGCGGGGCTGGTCAGGAGGTCTTCGATGCGGGCGAACTCGGCCGTTACGGCCTTCTGCGCACCGTCCAGGGCAAACCCGAGCGACCGCGCACGCTCCTCGAACCACGCCAGGAGAGGCTCGGCAGCCACGTGGTGCCGCCCCGCCAGGGCCTCGCCGGCCGCGCTGGAGGACATGGAAAGGCGCCCGCGCGCGGGCCCTAGATGTGGAGGCTGCGCTTGTGCACGCCCAGCGCCGCCTCGTGCATGGCCTCGGAGAGGGAGGGATGCGCATGCACGATGCGGGCGATGTCCTCGGCCGTGGCGGCGAACTCCATCGCCACCACGGCCTCGGCGATGAGCTCGGAGGCGAAGGGCCCGATGATGTGCACGCCAAGAATGCGGTCGGTGTCGGCGTCGGCGAGCATCTTCACGAACCCTGCCGTCTCGCCCAGCGCGCGCGCGCGTCCAGAGGCGATGAAGGGAAACTGGCCCGCGCGATAGGCGACGCCGGCAGCCTTGAGTTCCTGCTCGGTCTTGCCCACCCAGGCGATCTCCGGGGCGGTGTAGACAACCCAGGGAACGGCATCGAGGTTCACGTGGGCGTGTTGACCGGCGATGGTTTCCGCCACCGCCACGCCTTCTTCGGAGGACTTGTGGGCCAGCATGGGTCCCCGCACGGCATCGCCGATGGCATAGATGCCGGGCACGCTGGTGCGGCACTGCGCGTCCACCTCCACGTAACCGCGGCCATCGAGTTTCACGCCGACGGACTCCGCGTTGATCCCGGCGGTGTTGGGCGTACGCCCGATGGCCACCACCAGCCGGTCGAACTCGTCGCGGTGCCGCGTGCCCTCGCGGTCCTGGTACTCCACATGCACCGACTGGGCCGCGGGTGAAACGGACAACACCTTGGCGCCGGTGTGGATGATCAGTCCGAGTGGTCCGGTGAACACGCGGAAGGCTTCCTTGGCGATCTGCTCGTCGGCGGCAGCCAGAAAGCTCGGCATGGCTTCGAGGATGGTCACCTCGGCGCCGAGGCGTCTCCAGACACTGCCCATCTCCACGCCGATCACCCCCGCGCCGATGATGCCCAGTCGCCGCGGCACAGCGTCGAAGGACAAGGCGCCGGCGTTGTCACACACCAGCACGTTGTCCACGACCACGCCGGGCAACTGGCGCGGCAACGAGCCCGTGGCGATGATCACGTTGCGCGCCACCACGGTCTCGCTGTGGCCGTCACCCTCCACTTCCACCTGCCAGCCGCCCTCGTTGGCGGCGCCGGCGAAGCGGCCGACGCCGTGAAGCGACTCCACCCGGTTCTTCTTGAACAGCAGCGCGATGCCCGTGGTGAACGTATCCACGATCTTGGTCTTGCGCGCCTGCATCTTGGGCACGTTGATGCTGATGCCCTTGAGGCCGATGCCGTGATCGCCGAATTTGTGCACGGCGCGTTCGTAGTTCTCGGAGGACTCCAGGAGCGCCTTGGAGGGAATGCACCCCACGTTGAGGCAGGTGCCGCCGAGGCTGGGCTTGCCGGCCGGGTTTTTCCAGGCGTCGATGCAGACGGTCTTGAGGCCGAGCTGCGCGGCGCGGATGGCAGCCACATAGCCGCCAGGGCCGGCGCCGATGACCGCCACGTCGAAGGTCTTGGGCATGGCGATGCTCCGCTATAGGTCGAGCAACAGGCGGGCTGGATCCTCCAACGCCTCCTTGATGGCCACCAGGCCGAGCACCGCTTCGCGCCCATCGATGATGCGATGGTCGTAGCTCATGGCCAGGTAATTGATGGGGCGGATCACGATCTGGCCGTTTTCCACCACCG
This sequence comes from Burkholderiales bacterium, assembly GCA_044339985.1. Taxonomy (GTDB): domain Bacteria; phylum Pseudomonadota; class Gammaproteobacteria; order Burkholderiales. Next base: position 5,073 of record JBIIUM010000080.1, read on the forward strand.
GCCGGTCCTTGGTGGCGTGCACGCCGAGGATGGCGCTCTGGGGCGGGTTGATGATGGGCGTGGACAGCATGGAGCCGAACACCCCGCCGTTGGAGATGGAGAAGGTGCCGCCGGTGAGCTCTTCGATGGAGAGCTTGCCGTCCTGCGCGCGCCGGCCGAAATCGGCGATGGCCTTCTCCACATCGGCCAGCGACATCTGGTCGGCGTTGCGCAGGATCGGCACCACCAGACCGCGCGGGCTGCCCACGGCGATGCCGATGTCGAAATAGCCGTGGTACACGATGTCCGCGCCATCCACCGAGGCATTGAGGATGGGGTATCGCTTGAGCGCGGCCACCACCGCCTTCACGAAAAACGACATGAAGCCGAGCTTCACGCCATGGTCCTTCTCGAAACGGTCCTTGTACCGGTTGCGCAGGTCCATGACGCCCTGCATGTTCACTTCGTTGAAGGTGGTGAGGATGGCCGCGGTGGCCTGCGACTGCACCAGCCGTTCGGCCACGCGCTGGCGCAGGCGCGACATGGGCACGCGCTTCTCGGGCCGGTCGCCGAGCAGTTCGTCCACGTTCACGGGTGAGGGCATGGGCGCCGGGCCGCGTGCCGCGCCAGGCCTGCCCTGCACGAAGCCCACCACGTCTTCCTTGGTGATGCGCCCGCCACGTCCGCTGCCGGCCACCTGCGCAAGGTCCACCTGGTGTTCGGCGGCCACACGGCGCGCCGCCGGCATGGCCAGCACCTCCTGCGCAGCCGTTACCGGCGCGGCGGCGGCTGGCGCGGGTCGCACCGTAACCGTTGCGGGAGCCGCGGGCGGGGCAACGGCGGCTGCGGTGGGTGGCGCGGCGGCCGCCTTTGCGCCGGTGTCGATGGTGGCGATGAGTTCGTTGCTCACCACCGTGCCGCCGTCACCCTTGATTACGCTGGCCAGCACCCCCGAGTCGGGGGCCGGCAGTTCCAGGACCACCTTGTCGGTTTCGATGTCGATGAGGTTCTCGTCGCGCTGGACGTATTCGCCCTGCTTCTTGTGCCAGGTCAGAAGGGTCGCTTCCGCCACGGATTCGGACAGGGCGGGTACCCGCACTTCGATCAGCATAGAGGCTCCGTGAGAGCGTTCGTGGGAAGGCGCTGCCGTTTGCCGGTCATGCGCCGTGGGTCAGGGCCGCGTCCACCACGGTCTTCTGGCGCTGGTTGTGCAAGGCCAGATAACCGCCCGCCGGCGAGGCGCTGGAAGGACGCAGGGCGTAGCGCAGCTTCTGCTCGGGCCTGAGGTGGCGCAACAGATAGTGCTGGATGCGATGCCAGGCACCCTGGTTGCCCGGCTCTTCCTGGCACCAGACCACCTCGCTCGCGTTGGCGTAGCGGGCGATCTCGGCGGCGAACTCGTCGTGGGGAAAGGGGTATAACTGCTCGATGCGCACCAGGGCGATGTCGTCGATTTTCTTCTCGCGACGCGCCGCCAGCAGGTCGAAGTAGATCTTGCCGCAGCAGAACACGACCCTCTTCACCTTGTTCGCATCGAGCTTTTCGACGTCTGGAATGAGTGGCTGGAAGCGGCCGCCGGCGAGGTCCTCCAGGGAGGACACCGACTCCTTGTGCCGCAACATGGACTTCGGGCTCATGATCACCAGCGGGCGGCGATAGGGCCGCAGCATCTGCCGGCGCAGCACGTGGAACATCTGCGCGGGCGTGGAGGGCACCACCACCTGCATGTTGTAGTCGGCGCACAACTGCAGAAAGCGCTCCAGACGCGCCGAGGAGTGCTCAGGGCCTTGCCCCTCGTAGCCGTGGGGCAGCATCAGCACCAGCCCGCACATCCGGCCCCACTTCACCTCGCCCGAGGCGATGAACTGGTCGATCACCACCTGGGCGCCATTGGCGAAATCGCCGAATTGCGCCTCCCACACCACCAGTTCGTTGGGCGAGGCCGTGGCGTAGCCGTATTCGAAGCCCAGCACCGCCTCCTCGGAGAGCACCGAGTCGATCACCAGGAAATCGGGCTGGTTCTCGGCGATGCGTTGCAATGGAACCCAGGTGCCCGCATCCCAACGCTCGCGGTTCTGGTCGTGCAGCACGGCGTGCCGGTGGAAGAAGGTGCCGCGGCCGGAATCCTGTCCCGACAGGCGCACGCCGAAGCCCTGCTTGAGCAAGCCCGCGTAGGCAAGCGTCTCGGCCATGCCCCAGTCGAGGGGCAGCTTGCCCAGGCCCATCTGGCGGCGATCGGCAATCACCTTGTCCACCCGCGGGTGCAGCTTGAAGTGCCCCGGAATGGCAGTGACGCGTTCGGCCAGGGCGCGCAATTCCGCCATGGGCATGCCGGTGTCAATGGCATGTCGCCATTGCACGGCCTGGTAGGGCTCCCAGTCCACCTGAAAAGGCGGCTTGAAGTCGTAGATGATGCTCTTGTTGGTGTGCTGGCCGGCATCGAGGGCGTCGCGGTAGGCCTTCACCATGGCCTGCGCCTCGGCCTCGCGCAACACGCCCTCGCGCACCAGCCGGTCGGCGTAGAGCTTGCGGGTGCCCGGGTGCTCGGCGATGATCTTGTACATGAGCGGCTGCGTGACCATGGGCTCGTCCTGCTCGTTGTGGCCGAGCCTGCGGAAGCAAATCACGTCGATGACCACGTCCTTGCCGAACTCGGTGCGGAAGTCCACGGCGATCTCGGTGGCGAAGTTGACGGCCTCGGGGTCGTCGCCGTTCACGTGGATGACCGGCGCCTCCACCATCTTGGCCACGTCGGTGCAGTAGAGCGACGAGCGGGTGTCGCGCGGATCGGAGGTGGTGAAGCCGATCTGATTATTGATGATGATGTGCACCGTGCCGCCGGTGCCGTAGCCGCGCGTCTGCGACAAATTGAGGGTCTCCATCACCACGCCCTGGCCGGCGAAGGCGGCGTCGCCATGCAGCAGCACCGGCATCACCTGCCGGCCGTCACGGTCGCGGCGGCGGTGCTGGCGGGCGCGCACCGAACCCTCCACCACGGGGTTGACGATTTCCAGATGAGACGGGTTGAAGGCGAGTGTCAGGTGCATCGGGCCGCCGGATGTCATCACGTCGGAGGAAAAGCCCTGGTGGTACTTCACGTCGCCCGCGGGCAGCTCGCCCGCGTGCTTGCCTTCGAACTCCTCGAACAGGTCGCGTGGCAGCTTGCCCATGGTGTTGACGAGCACATTCAGGCGCCCGCGGTGGGCCATGCCGATCACCAGCTCCTGCACGCCCGCGGCGCCGGCCTTCTGCAGCAGCGTGTCGAGCATGGCGATGATGCTGTCGCCGCCCTCCAGCGAGAAGCGCTTCTGCCCCACATAGCGGGTGTGCAGGTACTTCTCCAGCCCCTCGGCCGCGGTGAGACGCTCGAGGATATGGCGCTTCACGTCAGGCCCGTAGGAGGGCCGCGAGCGCGTCCCCTCGAAGCGCTGCTGCAGCCAGCGCTTCTGGCGCATGTCGGTGATGTACATGTACTCCAGGCCAAGGGTGCCGCAATAGGTTTCGCGTAGCGCCTTGAGGATGTCGCGCAGCGTCATCTGCTCGGGCCCCACGAAGGTGCCGGTGTTGAACACCGCGTCCATGTCGGTGTCGGTGAGGCCGTGGAAGGCCGGGTCCAGCTCGGGAATGGCCGGCGGCTTGACGCGCTTGAGCGGGTCGAGGTTGGCGAGCTGCACTCCCAGGAAGCGATAGGAACTGATGAGCTGGAACACTCCGGCCTGTTTCCTGAACAGCTCGGCCACCTCGGCCGGAGAGGCCTTGTTCCCCGCGGTGGTGCGCTGGCGGGCGATGCGCGCGATCAGCTCGCGCACCGGCTCGTGGGGTACGTCACGCGGCCCTGGAAGCACCTGGATCTGATCGAAATAGCGCTTCCACTCGGGCGCCACGGAGTCGTGGTTTTCCAGGTAGCTCTCGTAGAGCTCGTCGATGTAGGGCGCATTGCCGCCGAACAGGTAGGAGCCCGACATCAGGTCCTTCATCATGGCTGTTCCTCCTTCGGGGCCGGCGGCGCTCAGGCGCGCGCGGCCAGCGGTTTGACGTCGCGGCGCGGCGATCCCACGAACAGCTGGCGCGGGCGGCCGATCTTGTATTCGGGGTCGGCGATCATCTCGTTCAATTGCGCCACCCAGCCCACGGTGCGTGCCAGGGCGAAGATGGCGGTGAACAACGACACCGGGATGCCGATGGCCTTTTGCACGATGCCCGAATAGAAATCCACGTTCGGGTACAGCTTGCGCTGCACGAAATAGTCGTCTTCGAGGGCGATCTTCTCCAGGCCCATGGCGAGCTCGAACAGCGGATCGCCCTGCAGGCCGAGGGCGTTCAACACCTCGTGGCAGGTCTCGCGCATGAGCTTGGCGCGAGGATCGTAGTTCTTGTAGACCCGATGCCCGAAACCCATCAGCCGCACGGTGGAGTTCTTGTCCTTCACGCGGGTGATGAACTCGCCGATCTTTGCCATGCCGCCCATGGCCTGGATTTCGCCCAGCATGGTGAGGCAGGCCTCGTTGGCGCCGCCGTGGGCGGGGCCCCACAGGCAGGCCACCCCCGCGGCAATGGCGGCAAAGGGGTTGGTGCCCGAGGAGGCGCACAACCGCACCGTGGAGGTGGAGGCGTTCTGCTCGTGGTCGGCGTGCAGGATGAAGATGCGATCCAGCGCCCGCACCAGCACGTCGTTGACCTTGTAGTCCTCGCAGGGCGTGGCGAACATCATGCGCATGAAGTTGCCGGTGTAGGACAACTCATTGCGCGGATACATGTAGGGCTGGCCGACGGTGTACTTGTAGGCCATGGCCACCAGCGTGGGCATCTTGGCGATCAACCGGATGGCGGAGATCTCGCGCTGCTTCGCGTCGTTGACGTTCATGGAATCGGGATAGAACGCCGACAGCGCGCCCACCAGGCCGGTCATCACCGCCATGGGGTGGGCGTCGCGGCGGAAGCCCCGCAGGAAGAACTGCATCTGCTCGTGAACCATGGTGTGGCGGGTCACGCGCTCGTTGAACTCGGACTTCTGGGCCGCGTTGGGCAGCTCGCCGTAGAGAATGAGGTGGCAAACCTCGAGAAAATCGCACTGCACCGCGAGCTGCTCGATGGGGTAGCCGCGATAGAGCAGCTCGCCCTTGTCACCGTCGATGTAGGTGATGGTGGAGTTACACGAGGCGGTGGAGAGGAAGCCCGGGTCGTAGGTGAACTTGCCGGTCTGGGGGTACAGCTTGCGGATGTCGATCACGTCCGGACCGACGCTGCCCTTGAGGATGGGCAGTTCGACGGTCGCGGTGCCATCGTCGAAAGTGACGGTGGCCTTGCCTGGGCTGCTCATGGACTCCACTCCCTTGTGCGTTCAAGGCTCATTTTAAGGGGGTTTTCCCTGACGATGTTGCATAGCATCATGAATCACGCCTCGCGCAGCCGCTCCACCACCTGGGCCGCCCGAGGGTCGTGGCATTCGGTCCTCCCGGAGGCGAGATCCCACAGATCGCCATCGGGCAGCTCCAGCAGGCGCACGAAGGCGTCGCGCTGCTGCGCCGTGAGCTGCGGCCAATGGCACTCGAGAAAACGCCCCAGGACAAGGTCGAGTTCCAGGAGGCCGCGGCGGCAGTGCCAGCGCACGCGATCGAGCGCCACGCGGGCCGCAGCATTGTCCTGCGCGGCGTAGCCTGCACCGGGCATCAGGCGCGCCCCCCCCTCATACCATCCTCTTGACCATCAGTTCCTTGATGCGTCCGATGGCGCGGGTGGGGTTGAGGCCCTTGGGGCAGACGTCCACGCAGTTCATGATGGAGTGGCAGCGGAACAGCCGGTAGGGGTCTTCCAGGTCGTCCAGGCGCTCGCTGGTGGCCTGGTCGCGGGTGTCGGCAATGAAGCGATAGGCGGCCAACAGGCCGGCGGGCCCCACGAACTTGTCCGGGTTCCACCAGAACGACGGGCAGGAAGTGGAGCAGCAGGCGCACAGGATGCACTCGTAGAGCCCGTCGAGCTCCTCGCGCTCGGCCGGGGACTGCAGCCGCTCCTTCTCGGGTGCGGGCGCGTCGTTGCGCAGGTAGGGCTTGATGGAGTGGTACTGCTTGAAGAACTGCGACATGTCCACCACCAGGTCGCGTATCACCGGCAGGCCGGGAAGCGGGCGCAGTTCCACCGGCTCCTTGAGGTCGGCCAGGCGGGTGATGCAGGCCAGTCCGTTGCGCCCGTTGATGTTCATGGCGTCGGAACCGCACACGCCCTCGCGGCAGGAGCGGCGCAGGCTGAGGCTGTCGTCCAGGGCCTTGATGCGCACCAGAGCGTCGAGGAGCATGCGATCGGAGGGCTCGAGGGCAACCTCGTAGTCCTTCATGTAGGGCTTGGAGTCCTTGTCGGGGTCGTAGCGGTAGACGCTGAATCTCATGGCGGTATCCGGAAGATCTGGCAGGCGGCCTCAGTAGGCGCGCACCTTGGGCTCGAAGGTCTGGGCAGTGAGCGGCGTGAGGTTCACCGGCTTGTAAGCCAAGCGGCTGCCATCCTTGTACCAGAGGGAGTGCTTGAGCCAGTTCACATCGTCGCGCTTGGGGCAGTCGGAGCGGTCGTGGGCGCCGCGGCTCTCGCGGCGGGCGTCGGCCGAGACCATGGTGGCCATGGCCACCTCCACCAGATTGTCCAGTTCCAGCGCCTCGATGCGGGCCGTGTTGAAGGTGCGGCTCTTGTCGGCGATGCCGGTGCGCGCGGCGCGCGCGGCCACCTGCTGCATGCGGCGCACCCCCTCGGCGAGCATGTCGGGGAAGCGGAACACGCCGCAGTGCGCCTGCATGGTGCGGCGCATCTCGGCGCCCACCTCGTGGACGCTCTCGCCGCCAGCCTGACCATCGAGCCGTGCCAGACGCGCCCGGGACAGATCGGCGGCGTCGGCGGGCAGGTCCTTGTGGCCCGGGTTCTCCCGCAGGTACCGGATCACGCTCTCACCCGAGGCGCGGCCGAACACCAGCAGGTCGGTGAGGGAGTTGGTGCCCAGGCGGTTGGCGCCGTGCACGGAGGCGCAGCCGCACTCGCCCGCTGCGTAGAAGCCAGGCACCACGGCGGCGTGCTCGCCCCCCCGTGGCACCACCACCTCGCCGTGATAGTTGGTGGGAATGCCGCCCATCTGATAGTGACAGGTAGGCACCACGGGGATGGGATCCTTTACCGGGTCCACGTTGGCGAACTTGCGGGCGATCTCGCGGATGCCCGGGAGGCGCTTCTCGATCCTCTCGGCGCCCAGGTGGTCGAGCTTGAGGAGAATGTGGTCGGCGTCCTTGCCGGCGCCGCGCCCCTCCTTGATCTCCGTGGCCATGGCGCGCGACACCACATCGCGCGAGGCGAGATCCTTCATGTTGGGGGCGTAGCGCTCCATGAAGCGCTCGCCGTCCTTGTTGAGCAGATAGCCGCCCTCCCCGCGCACGCCCTCGGTGATGAGCACACCAGCCCCGGCCACGCCGGTGGGGTGGAACTGCCAGAACTCCATGTCCTCGAGCGGGATGCCGGCGCGCGCCGCCATGCCCAGGCCGTCACCCGTGTTGATGAAGGCGTTGGTGGAGGCCGCGTAGATGCGCCCCGCCCCGCCGGTGGCGAACAGCGTGGCGCGGGCCTGAAAGATCCA
>JBIIUM010000081.1:0-12532 GCA_044339985.1 Burkholderiales bacterium
GGCTTTCCGGAAGCCACCGCGCGCTCCCACGCCGGGACGAACTCCGCGTTCGTCGTCACCGACTCGCCGTGCGCCCCGAAGGCGCGCGCCAGCGCTGCGAAATCCGGGTTGTGCAACTCCGTGCCGTGCACCCGCCCCGGGAACTCCCTCTCCTGGTGCATGCGGATGGTGCCGTACATGCCGTTGTTGACCACGAAGAACACGATGGGCAGGCCGTACTGCACGGCAGTGGCGAGTTCCTGGCCGTTCATCAGGTAATCGCCGTCGCCGTTGAAGGACAGCACCATGCGGTCGGGATGCACGCACTTCGCCGCCACGGCAGACGGAACACCGTAGCCCATGGCACCGTTGGTGGGTCCAAGCTGGGTGCGAAAGCCCGTGTAGCGATGGAAACGCGAGACCCATCCAGCGAAGTTACCCGCACCGTTGGCGATGATGGCGTCTTCGGGCAGGTGGGTATCGAGCCAATGCACCACCTCGCTCAGGTTGAGCGCACCTGGCACTGACACTGGCGCCACGTTCTCCAGGTAGTCCGCATTCGCCCCATCGCTCCAGTCCTGCCAGCGTTCAGACTCGGCGGCACCGAGTTGCGCGGCCCATTCGGCGAACTCCGGCATGCCCGAGTTGATCATCAGGCTTGCCTGATACACCCGGCCGAGTTCCTCGGCGCCGGGATGCACGTGCACGATGCGCTGCTCCGGTCTCGGCACAGACAGCAGCGTGTAGCCACCGGTGGTCATCTCGCCCAAGCGCGCCCCGGCAACGATGAGCAGGTCAGCCTCGGCAATGCGCTTTTGCAACTTGGGATTGATGCCAATACCCACGTCGCCGCAATACAGGCCGTGGCGGTTGTCGAACAGATCCTGGCGGCGAAACGTACAGGCCACCGGCAGGTAGTTTTTTTCAGCGAACCGCTGGATGTCTTTGCAGGCCTGTACGGTCCAGTCGCCCCCGCCGAGGATGAGCATCGGCCGGTTGCATTGGATGAGGTGGTTGCGAAGCTGGGCCATTTCCCGCGAGCCAGGATTGGCCGCCACGCGGCGATAACGCTCGACCCGTGGTGCCACGGCTTCGCTCATGAGCATGTCCTCCGGCAGGGCCAGAACCACAGGGCCGGGCCGCCCGGAAACCGCCAGATGAAACGCGTGACTCACCATCTCCGGGATCCGATCGGCGCGGTCGATCTGCGCCACCCACTTGGCCATGGAGCCATACATCTTGCGATAGTCCACTTCTTGGAACCCCTCACGTTCCATCACATCGCTGCCCACCTGGCCGACGAAGAGGATCATGGGCGAGGAGTCCTGTTGCGCGGTGTGCACACCAATGGCGGCATTGGTAGCGCCCGGGCCACGCGTAACGAAGCACACGCCGGGACGCCCGGTGAGCTTGCCATAGGCCTCGGCCATGAAGGCAGCGCCTCCCTCCTGACGGCACACCACCAGCCTGAGTTGCTCGCGCACGTCGTAGAGGCCATCAAGCACCGCGAGGTAGCTCTCACCAGGAACACAAAACGCGAGGTCAACGCCGTGGGTGAGCAGGCTATCGACCAGGATCTTGCCGCCGGGGGCGGCGCCGGTGGCTTCGGACATGGCGCTGAAACTCCTTGTGATGTCGCAATCGAGCAGCGCGCGACATGCCATCGCTGCAGCGCTGATTATAGGCAGCGCGGTGACGGGGGGCGCGTTGGTATACTCGCGCACCTGCGCGTTGAAGCGGCTGTTCCTTATTGCTCAAAACAAATTGGCGCGCCTCGGGAGGAGTGAACACAATGATCTGGGCCCAGGTATACGACCCGTTGAACAACGCGGTGCTTTCCACGTTGTGCGCGGCCATTCCCGTGGTGGTTTTGCTGGGCGGTCTAGCCTTCCTGCGCTGGTCGGCCCACGTGGCAGCTTTCTGGGGTCTCGTCTCGGCACTGGCGGTTGCCGTGTTGGTGTTCGACATGCCCGCCTCCATGGCTGGCATGTCGGCGTTGAACGGCGCTCTGTTCGGCCTTCTGCCCATTGGGTGGATCGTCTTGAACATCATCTTTCTCTACCAGCTCACCCGGGACAAAGGCTACTTCAAGGTTCTCCAGGACAGCATCGCCACGATCACCGATGACCGTAGACTGCAGTTGTTGTTGATAGCTTTCGCCTTCGGTGCCTTTTTCGAAGGCGCAGCGGGCTTTGGCACTCCCGTGGCAGTGACCGGCGCCATTCTTATCGGGCTGGGCTTTTCCCCCCTGGCCGCCTCTGGCTTGTCCCTGATAGCAAATACCGCTCCGGTGGCCTACGGCGCCTTGGGAACTCCCGTTATCACTCTTGCCAAGGTCACAGGGCTGGACGAAATGGCCTTGTCTGCCATGGTGGGCCGCCAGCTGCCGTTCTTTTCGGTACTGGTACCCTTCTGGCTGATCTGGGCGTTTTCGGGCTGGAAAGGCGTGAAGGGGGTGTGGCCGGCCATTCTGGTGACCGGCGTGAGTTTCGCCATTCCCCAGTTTTTGATCTCCAATTTCCATGGCCCCATGCTGGTGGACGTGGGCGCTGCCATGGTCTCCATGGCCAGCCTCACGGTGTTCCTCAAGTTCTGGAAACCGAAGGAAGTCTGGCGCACCACCAAGCTCAAGGGCCACGAAAGCAACAGTGGAGCGGAATCAGCGCCCGAGGCTTTTGCGCAACATGACCGCGGCCTCGTGGTGCGCGCCTGGATTCCCTGGTTCATTTTGACGATCTTCGTGTTCGCATGGGGCTTCCCCACGGTTAAGGACGCCCTGAACGGCCTTTCCCAGGAAAAGCGTGTCGTCGTGGTGGACGGCAAGGAAAAGACCGAGCAGGTGCCCTATGCGTGGAAGGGGAGCACCAAGCTCGACTTCCCGCTGGCGGGCTTGCACGAGCAGATCGAAAAAGTCCCGCCCGTGGTGGCAAAGCCCATCAAGGAAAAAGCCGTCTACAGTCTCAATTGGCTGTCTGCAACAGGCACCAGCATCTTCATCGCGGCGATCCTGTCGGGTTTGTTCATGGGGTATTCCTTCGCAGGCATGCTGCGCAAGTATTGGGAAACCATTGTTCTCACACGCTATTCGTTGATGACCATTTCGGCCATGCTGGCGCTGGGCTTTGTGACCCGCTACTCGGGCACGGACGCCACCCTGGGGCTCGCCTTCGCCCATACCGGTGTGCTCTACCCGTTTTTCGGCACCATGCTGGGCTGGCTCGGCGTGGCACTGACGGGCTCCGATACGGCATCTAACGTCTTGTTCGGAGGACTGCAGCGCGTCACGGCCGAGCAACTCAACCTGAGTCCGGAACTCATGGCTGCGGCCAACAGCTCCGGAGGGGTGATGGGCAAGATGATCGATGCGCAGAGCATTGTCGTGGCTTCCACTGCCACGCGTTGGTACGGTCATGAAGGCGACATCTTGCGCTACGTGTTCTGGCACAGCATCGTACTGGCGGCCCTGGTGGGCCTGGTAGTGACGCTGCAGGCCTATGTACCGCCCTTCACGGAGTTGGTGGTTAGCGGTGCAGCGGGCGCTGCGGCGCACTGAACAGAGGGGCTATCGCCCCCCCCAACCCCGCCGACAAACAAAAAGGCCCGCGAGTCCAGCGGGCCTTTTTGTTTCGCGCGTAATCGCTACAAAGCGGTTTAGCCTCCAGCGTCAGCGGAAATCGCTTTCATGGACAAGCGCAGGCGCCCTTTTTCGTCCGCTTCAAGCACCTTCACGCGTACGGCCTGACCTTCCTTGAGGTGATCGGCCACGCTATTGACGCGCTCGTTCGCAATCTGCGAGATGTGCAGCAAACCATCCTTGCCAGGCAACACGCTCACAATGGCGCCAAAGTCGAGTAGCTTTAGAACTGTGCCGTCGTAAATGCGACCCACCTCCACCTCGGCGGTGATTTCTTCGATGCGCTTACGCGCGAGTTCACCCCCTTCGGAAGAAACGCACGCGATCGTGACGGTGCCGTCGTCCTGAATGTCGATGGTGGTTCCGGTTTCCTCGGTGAGGGCTCGGATGACGGCGCCGCCCTTGCCAATGACGTCGCGGATCTTCTCGGGCTTGATCTTCATGGTGATCATCCGCGGTGCGAAGGTGGACAGCTCGGCGCGCGGTGCGCCCAGGGCGCCCTTCATGTGGTCGAGGATGTGCAGGCGACCCTCGCGAGCCTGCAACAGGGCCACGTGCATGATCTCTTTTGTGATGCCCTGGATCTTGATGTCCATCTGCAGGGCAGTGACGCCACCCTCGGTGCCCGCCACCTTGAAGTCCATGTCGCCGAGGTGATCCTCATCGCCCAGGATGTCGGACAGCACGGCGAAGCGGTTGCCCTCCTTGATGAGGCCCATGGCCACGCCAGCCACGTGGCCCTTCATGGGTACGCCGGCGTCCATCATGGCCAAGCAGCCGCCGCACACCGAGGCCATGGAGCTCGAGCCATTGGACTCGGTGATCTCGGAGACCACGCGAAAAGAGTAGCTGAACTCCTCAGGCGTGGGCAGCACAGCCACCAGGGCCCGCTTGGCCAGGCGCCCATGCCCGATCTCTCGCCGCTTGGGCGAACCCACGCGCCCGGTCTCGCCGGTGGCGTAGGGAGGCATGTTGTAGTGGAACATGAAGCGATCGGTGTACTCGCCCTGCAACGCATCGATGATCTGCTCGTCGCGAGCGGTACCAAGGGTGGCCACCACCAGCGCCTGCGTCTCGCCGCGTGTGAACAGCGCCGAGCCGTGGGCGCGCGGCAGCACGCCGGTACGGATGGAAATGGGGCGAATGGTGCGGGTGTCGCGGCCGTCGATACGCGGTTCGCCATCCAGAATCTGGTTGCGCACGATGCGTGCTTCCAGATCGCTGAAAACGTTCTTGGCGGTGCGCTCATCGATGCCCTCGCCGAGTTGGAGCAACATGCGCGAGCGGATTTCGTCAACGCGATGGGAACGCGCTTGTTTCTGGCGCAGTCCGTACGCTTCGCGCAGGTCGGTCTCCACTAGGGAGGTTATGCGGTTCACCAGAGATTCGTCGCGCGCTGGAGGCCGCCAGTCCCAGAGTGGCTTGCCGGCCTCCTCGACCAACTGGTTGATCATCTCGATCACCGCCTGCATTTGCTCGTGCCCGTACACCACGGAGCCAAGCATCACCTCCTCAGAGAGCTCCTGTGCCTCGGATTCCACCATGAGAACAGCCTGTGCCGTACCGGCAACCACCAGATTGAGTCGCGAAGACTTCAGTTCAGTGGCGGTTGGATTCAAAACGTACTGCCCGTCCAGGTAACCAACACGCGCCGCGCCGATAGGACCGTTAAACGGGATGCCAGAGAGCGCAAGCGCAGCCGACGCTCCAATCATGGCAGGGATGTCAGCGTCGACTTCATTGTTTGACGACATCACCGTGGCAACCACCTGGACTTCGTTGTAGAACCCATCCGGAAACAAAGGCCGGATGGGCCGGTCGATCAGGCGGGAGGTAAGGGTTTCCTTTTCTGACGGCCGGCCTTCGCGTTTGAAGAACCCCCCGGGGATCTTGCCCGCAGCGTAGGTGCGCTCCTGGTAGTCGACCGTAAGAGGGAAGAAATCCTGCCCTGGCGATGCGCTTTTCTTGCCAACGGCGGTGACGAGCACCACGGTTTCGTCAAGGTTGACCATCACGGCTCCAGAGGCCTGACGGGCGATCTCACCCGTCTCGATGGTCAGGGTATGGCGGCCGTACTGGATGGTTTTGCTAACGATGTTCATCGCGTTGGTTCAGTCCTGGCACAAACGGACGTAATCCCAAAGTGGCCTCAAAGGCATTCTTGGGTGGCCGCCACGAAGACGTTCGATTCGGCCAATGCGTCCGCAATTGGGAGGGTGGCAAATCGCCCACGAGGCGGCGGACGATCTGTCGGCGGGCGGGAAAAACCGTTACTTGCGAAGACCGAGGCGCTCGATCAGCTTGCGGTAGCCGTCAGCGTTGGTGGAGCGCAGGTAATCCAGCAACTTCCGCCGACGGCTAACCATCCGCAGCAGACCTCGCCGCGAGTGATGATCCTTGACATTAGCCTTGAAATGGTCAGTCAGTCCATTGATGCGGGCCGTGAGCAGGGCGACCTGCACCTCGGGGGATCCGGTGTCGGCCTTGCTGCGCTGGTAGTCTTGGACGATTTGCGCCTTGGCGGCAACGGTCACGGACATCGTCTGTAGCTCCTTTCAAAACCGCGGATTGTACGGATAGCCGCTCGTGTTTCCAAGCAAATTTAGCGGCTTAGCACCATGTTGCGGACTAGGTTGCAGCCACCAGCCGCCGTGCCAGCAACCGCCCCGAGGGAGTCGCCTCCGCGACGCCAAGAAAATCACCGTCAGGGCCGTAAACCCTTGAAACACCAATCTGTTCCTTTGTTTCCTGAACAACCGACTGGCCAGCAGACAAGGCCTTGGCTGCAGCAGCCGGCAAGTCCACACGTGGCAATCCCCAGAGCAATGTGTCGGGAGGCAAGAGTAGCCCGTCACGCTGGTCCGCAGTCGCGGCCTCAAGTGCCTCCACGGATACAGCCTTCGCCAAGTCAAGACCACCTGCATGGGTTCGGCGCAAGGACTCAAGGTGTGCACCGCAACCCAAAACCTCGCCAATGTCACGGGCGAGAGAACGAATGTAGGTGCCGCTGCCACAGTCCACCGCGAAGAGCAGTTGCTCGGCCCCCAGGCGCGACAGAACCAGCCGTTCGATCACCACTTCCCGGGGAGCAATGTCCAAAGCGAGCCCTTTACGAGCGTAGGCATACAGCGGCCTGCCTTCGCGCTTCAATGCACTGAACACTGGTGGTCTTTGCAATAACGTGCCCGTGAAGCGGCTGGCCAGGGCAGACAGGTCAACAGACTCTGAAGCCACTGGGCATCGTTGCAACACCTCACCTTCCGCGTCATCCGTGGACGTCGTGACTCCAAGGCGGATCGTACCGGTGTAAGTTTTTGCGCCGCCGAGTTGCCACTGGGAAAACTTCGTCGCTTCTCCAAACAGCAGGACCAACAACCCACTGGCAGCAGGATCAAGGGTGCCACCGTGCCCTGCCTTCTGTGCCCGATACAAGCGGCGGACATGCTGGAGCACTGACGTGGAAGATGGCCCTACGGGTTTGTCCAGTGCAAGCACACCATTGACGCAACGCCACGGTGCCTTCATGCAACTGACGCCACGCAGGCGATGCAGCGGATGTTCACTCGTCTCCGCGGCGACGGTCATCCGCCACTGCGTCGTCTATCAGGCGCGACAGGCGCATGCCGCGCTCGACGGATTCATCAAACTGGAACTGAAGTTGCGGCACTGTCCGGGTACTCATCTCATGGGCGAGTCGGGAGCGCAGGAATCCTGATGCGGTCGCGAACAGAGCCTCACAGGCCGAGGGGCCTTCGGTCCCGCCGATGGTGGTGAAGAACACCTTCGCATGGGAATGATCGGGAGAAAGCTCTACGTCGGTCAGCGTCACCAAGCCGAGGCGCCGGTCGTTCATCTCAATGCGCAAGATCTCCGCAAGATCGCGCTGGATCTGCTCTGCGAGACGAGACGTGCGCGATCCTGGCTTGGTCATCTTGCCAGCGCTGCCGAGGGCATTAAAGCGATCGTGCCACTTCAACCACTTCGTAGGTCTCGACCTGATCGCCAACCTTTACATCGTCGAATCCCTTGACCGAGAGCCCGCACTCGAAGCCTGCCTTGACCTCGCGCGTGTCGTCCTTGAAGCGCTTCAAGGAGTCCAGTTCCCCAGTGTGAATCACGACGTTGTCGCGCAGCACCCGCACCAGCGAGTTACGGCGCACCAACCCCTCGAGCACATAGCAACCAGCCACGGTACCCACCTTGGAGATGTGGAAAACCTGGCGGACGTCTATCAAGCCAGTTATGTTTTCCTTGCGCTCCGGCGCCAGCATTCCCGAGAGGGCGCTCTTAACGTCATCCACGGCTTCATAGATGATGTTGTAGTAGCGGACATCGATTCCGTGAGCGGCGACAAGTTTCTTGGCGGTAGCGTCCGCACGGGTATTGAACCCGATCACCACTGCGTTGGAGGCCAGTGCCAGGTTGACGTCCGACTCGGTGATGGCTCCCACACCCGCGTGAATGATGTTTACCTTAACCTCGTTGGTGGAGAGCTTTTCCAGTGCGTGAGTAAGCCCCTCATAGGAGCCCTGGACGTCGGCCTTGATGATGAGCGAAAGGGACTTAGCCTGCCCTGTGGCCATTTGCTCGAAAACGTTATCGAGCTTGGCCGCCTGCTGCTTCGCGAGTTTCACATCTCGGTACTTGCCCTGGCGAAACAGCGCTATCTCGCGAGCCTTTCGCTCGTCGGCCACCACGAGCACCTCCTCGCCCGCCAGCGGCACCTCGGAAAGACCAAGGACTTCCACCGGAATCGAGGGCCCGGCCTCCTGCACGCTCTTGCCCGCCTCATCGATCAAAGCCCGCACTCTGCCGAATACCGCCCCCGCCAAAACCACATCACCGCGCTTCAAAGTGCCAGACTGAACCAGCACGCTCGCCACCGGTCCACGACCCTTGTCCAGCCGTGACTCGATGACGATACCCTTGGCCGGGGTGCTGCGGGGCGCCCGCAGTTCAAGAACTTCCGCCTGCAGAAGGATGCCTTCGATGAGAGTATCAACACCCTGGCCGGTGCGAGCCGATACATCCACGAACATGGTGTCACCGCCCCACTCCTCGGGCACCACTTCGCGAGCCACGAGCTCCTGGCGAACTCGCTCGGAATTCGCCTCGGTTTTGTCGATCTTGTTGACGGCCACTACCAAAGGAACCTTGGCTGCCTTGGCATGGGAAACAGCCTCGATGGTTTGCGGCATGACACCATCGTCTGCAGCAACAACCAACACGACCAGATCGGTCACCCGGGCACCACGCGCGCGCATGGCCGTAAACGCCTCGTGCCCCGGCGTGTCGAGGAAAGTCACCGTGCCCCTGGGCGTATCCACGTGGTAGGCGCCGATGTGTTGGGTTATGCCACCCGCCTCACCACTTGCCACGCGGGTCCGCCGAATATAATCGAGCAGCGATGTCTTGCCGTGGTCCACGTGCCCCATCACCGTCACCACGGGAGCACGTGGTTCGGCGACCACTTCGGGCTCCCGGGAAGCGTCTGTCAGATAGGCTTCGGGGTCGTCAAGCTTGGCGCGCTTGGCAACGTGCCCCATTTCCTCGACCAAAATCATGGCCGTATCCTGATCAAGGACTTGGTTGATGGTGACCATCGTGCCAAGTTTCATGAGCGCCTTTATCACCTCGGCAGCCTTCACGGACATGCGTTGCGCCAAGTTCGCCACGGTAATGGTCTCGGGCACGAGAACTTCACGCACCATGGGCTCGGTAGGCAAAGAAAACTGGTGCTGCGTTCCTTCAGAACGACGCCCATGGTCCTTGCGGCCGCGCCATCCATCGGCCGCCCCCGTGTCGCCACGCGTCTTGAGCCCTCGACGCTTAGCGCTTTCGTCTCTCCAGCCGTCTTTGGAAGCCTTTTTCTTGTCCCCGGATTCACCGGGTTTTGCAGCGGGGCGATGGAGGGTGCCCAAATTAGGAGCTGCCACTACCGGTGCAGTAGCCGGCGGGCTGACGGGCAAGACAGGCTCAACGACGGACGGAGGAGGCGCAAGCGGCGCCTCGGAGGCAGCCGATTCCTCGCCCTTCTTTCGCGTTGCCCGTTCTTTCTTGGCCTTGGCCTCTTCCGTTTGGCGTGCGATGAGTTCAGCCTGCTTGCGGGCTTCCTCCTCGCGCAGAGCGACTTGTGCGTCGTCCACAACGGGCGCAGGGGGTGTTGCAACCTCAGCAGGCTCGACCGCGACAGTGGCTTCCTGGGGGACTTCGTCAGAAACCGCGTCCCGCTTCACAAAAACGCGTTTCTTGCGGACCTCCACTTGAATGGTCCGGGCACGTCCCGTGGAATCAGCCTGCTTGATCTCGGTAGTCTGCCGCCTCGTAAGCGTTATCTTCTTGCGTGGCTCGGAGGCTCCATGCATTCGAGACAGGTAATCAAGCAGCTGTGCCTTGTCATGCTCACTCAAGGGCTCGTCGAGCCTAGACTTGTGCACTCCAGCTGCGTTGAGCTGCTCAAGCAGCCGAGAGGGCTCGACCTTGAGCTCTACCGCAAAATTTGCAACCGTCATCTGCGCCATGTGGAAAACGCTCCAGAGTCCTTCAGGCAAACCACGGCGCCCGAGCCGTCATGATGAGCTGCTTAGCCCGCTCCGCGTCCATCTGGGTGAGTTCCACAAGATCATCCACTGCCAGGTCTGCAAGGTCCTCCTGGGTGTGAATACCTTTGGCAGCCAACACTCTCGCGGTCTGGTCATCCATGCCATCAAGACCCAGCAGGTCTTGCGCCATGGTTTCCACACGCTCTTCACTCGCGATAGCCTGGGTTAGCAGCGCATTACGAGCGCGTGCCCGTAGCTCATTCACAGTGTCTTCATCGAATGCCTCAACTTCCAGCATTTCGTTGATGGGGACGTAGGCCACCTCTTCCAAGGTGGAAAACCCCTCTCCCACAAGTATTTCCGCGACTTCCTCATCTACATCAAGTTTGGACATGAAGAGGTCCTTGACGCTGGCCGCCTCCTGCTCTTGCTTCTCGGCCGATTCACTCTCGGTCATGAGGTTAAGCGTCCAACCCGTAAGCTCTGTGGCAAGCCTCACATTTTGACCTGTGCGACCGATTGCCTGGGCGAGGTTCTCTTCATCCACCACCACATCCATCGAATGGGTGTCCTCGTCCACGACAATGCTGGATACCTCGGCAGGCATCAAGGCATTGATGACGAACTGCGCTGGCTCCTGCGACCACAAAACGATATCGACCCTTTCACCAGCCAGTTCCTGAGTGACTGCCTGCACACGCGACCCACGCATCCCCACGCAGGTACCAATCGGGTCGATGCGCGAATCATTGGACTTGACAGCGATCTTCGCCCGGGAGCCTGGGTCACGGGCAGCGGCCTTGATTTCCAACAAGCCCTCTTCGATTTCGGGGACTTCCAACTCGAACAGTTTCACCAGGAACTCAGGAGCAATGCGCGAGAGGAGTAGCTGCGGTCCGCGCGCCGTCCGATCGATCTTGTGAAGAAAAGCCCGAACACGATCTCCAACCCGGAGATTTTCCTTGGGAATCATTTGTTCACGGGGCAGCATCGCTTCGAGGCGACCAGACTCTATGATCGCGTTCCCGCGCTCCATACGCTTGATCGTGCCGGTAACCAAATGCTCCTGGCGTTCTAGGAAATCGTTAAGAATCTGTTCCCGTTCAGCGTCACGTATTTTCTGCAGGATGACCTGCTTGGCAGTTTGGGCACCGATCCGTCCGAAATCCTCGGGCTCGAGTTCCTCTTCCACCACATCGCCAAACTTTGCATCCGGGCGGTCTGGCAGGACTTCATCAATGAGCATGTGAATCCCCGAATCTGTGAACTCCTCTTCGGGGATAATCGTCCATCGGCGAAACGCTCGATAGTCACCGCTCTCCCGGTCGATGGACACACGGATGTCCGACTCTTCCCGGAATCGGCGCTTGGTGGCCGATGCGAGAGCAAGCTCCAGAGCCCCAAAAACTGTCTCCCGGTCAACATTCTTCTCGCGTGCGAGTGCATCGACGAGCAGCAGAATCTCCTTGCTCACGGTGTCTCCAGTCAGCTGGTGGGAGTGAATCGAGTGCGCCGGCGAGAGTTAACCAAGGCGCGTCAACAAGCGCGCCCGGCAAACCCACGACTCGGGCTGTAACAGGCACCGCCAGCGGCGACCATCTCGCTTCTGCCAGTCACAGCGGACATAACCGATTGACTTTCACCCTTTCTCAAATGTCCGGCACGAGCCGGGCTTTATCGATATCCATCAACGGCAGTTGAACAGGACTGCCGTCAACAACAAGTACCACTGCCTGGCCATCTAGCCCCATCAAGGTACCCGAAAAACGCTTACGTCCGTTTAACGGGAGCCGCAAGGTAATCGTAGCCCTCGCACCCGAAAAACGCTCGAAGTCACTCTTTGCCTTTAAGGGGCGGTCAAGCCCGGGCGAGGACACCTCCAGCCGACCGTAGTCCACGTGCTCAACTTCAAACACCCTCGTTAGGTGGTTACTCACCAAGACGCAATCATCGAGCGTTATGGCGTTACCTTGCAAAGACGCGGGCAGAGAAGAACCTTGAGGACGGTCAATAAACACGCGCAACAACCCAGATCGACCTGAAACATCCAGGTCGACCAACTCGAAACCGAGGTGTCCTACCGCCCGGCTGACGATGAGTTGCAAGTCCAAATGTCGGGCAACAAACAAAAAATGGGCCGAAGCCCATATTGAAAGATACCTGATTCTAGCAGAACGAACGCGGCGAGAGAACGACTATTCCGAGCTTTGGACCACGCACCCTCGCCCGCTTGAGCGAAGTCTGCATTGCGCAATCCGAAGCACAAAAGCCCTCTTGAGGAGGGCTTTTGTTGGTAAGGGGAAGCCTTGCGGTGACCTACTTTCGCACGGGAGCTCCGCACTATCATTGGCGCGGTCTCGTTTCACGGTCCTGTTCG
>JBIIUM010000290.1:0-3354 GCA_044339985.1 Burkholderiales bacterium
CTCTTCTACGCTTCGAGAGGCGACAAGGCCGCCTTTGAATGGATGCACGGTGTTGCCGGGCCGTTGGTGCTCATCGCCGTTTCGGCGATTTTCTACGCACTCTGGCTCAGCCGCCACGCAGCCGGTGCCAACCTGACCACCTCCACCTGACCGATGCGCGGGATGGAAGACACCCGTGGCGCAAGCCTTCGCGGCGCCCTGCCGGTTGTGCTTCGCCTGTTGATCGGAGCGAGTTTGCTGCTCCCGGTGGTGATTGTCTGCGGTGAAACCCTCGTGAGCGGTTGGCTGAACGCCTACCGGGCGGTCTTCGCCTGGGTGGCGGATGATTTCAAGCTCCTCAGCCTGAACATAGACCACGAGGGTGTCGACCGAGTACTTCGCGCCCGGGTAACGTGGCGCCATATCGTTGTCGTGGGCGACACGGTCATTTATCCCGATCCGCGCGGTGTTGCCGATGCTTCCACCCTCATGGCGCATGCCTTGCAGGGCCCGCTGGCAGCGTTGCTTGCAGCGATTGCGTGGCCGCTCCGCGAGCGGGATCTTTCTCTCAGGGGGTCGGGCGCGTGGCTGGAGTGGAGCGTGCGCGGCGCCGTGCTAGTGCCACTGCTGGCAATACTGGTGCTGACCGACATGCCGCTCGTTCTGGCTGGTGAACTGTGGGCGATGGTGCTGGAGGCCCTTGAGCCCGATGCAACATCGGCGCTGGTGCTGTGGAAGCGTTTCCTGCAAGGCGGAGGTCGCTTCGCGCTGGGGGTGGCGGCGGGAGTGTCGGCGGCCGTGGTGGCGCGCGGGCTTTGCCGGTTCCTTCGTGCGCGTTTCGCGCGCGCGGTCGCTGCGGATCGCCGATAACCCGTACTGCGAACCCGGCGAGAGCCGTGTACAGGTTACCCGCTCAGGAATGCGGATGTGTCGCGCGTCGTGGCCGCAGACGGGATTACCGCGTCGCCGCTGCGGCTCGCCTGGGGCCGCGACGTGGCAGGGCTTTTCTAGGCCGTCCCGGAGAAGAACCGCCGCACCAAGAGCATCATCGCGATGCCGGCGACCAGGATGGAAGAAGTGGACGGTTCAGGAACCGGCGTCAGGGGCACGCTGAAGGCCACGTTGTTCGACCCGCCGGAAAAACCTTGCATCGCGATGCCGACCGACTGATCGAATGCGCCCATGCCCACAGGGCCATACCGAGATTGCATGGCGGTCGCGTCGAAGAACGCCTGAAAACTGTCGGTACCCCTGCGGAACGCCCTGACGGGAAAGTCATAGCCCGTACTTCCCCCGGCGATGTAGCCAGGAAACCCCAGGCCTGCCTGCGACGTGCCCCCGTAGGCGGTGCCGTTACCGTTCTGGATGCTGATTTCCTGTGCTGTCCAAGCACCCGATCCGATACCGGCGAACGAAACCGTGAAGTCGCCCTTTTCCGACCAGGTGCTGAAACTGGTTTGGCCGTCAGTGCCACCGACGGTCGTCGCTGGCCGGAAGCTATCGTTGTCAAGATCGAATTTGACGAAGGTCCAGTCACCCACCCTCCCGCCACTGACCACCTGCAGACCGATTCCCAGGATGGCGTTGCCGGTGGCAAATGCGCCTGCCGAAAAGCTCCCGGTGCCGAAACCGGTGGTGCCGCCTGTGGGTCCGCCACCGATTTCCCCGGTGTTCGTTCGCGTGTGGTTATTGAAGTAGAAGAAGGTGGAGTAAACCCGGTACACCTCGGAAGCGGGTCCCGAGCCCACTCCGAGCTCGTTCGAGGCACCGCGATCCGTCCAGCCGTCCCAGGTCAATCCACCGTCTATCGATTGTGCCCGGACGGCTGTACCGGCCAGGAGTGCGAAGACGGTGAGCAGGGTCTTGAACACACCTGTAGCCCCGTGGGCTATCGAGACGGCCGGACGCGGGGCGGGTGTTCGTACATCGGGCACCCGGCGCTTTGAATTCATGATGGATGGCGAGTGAGGCGAATCGGGTGGTGGAAACAGTTATCCCGTTACAGGTTAAAGCAAGTCGCGGGCCACAAACATGAATATCTAAAAGTAAAAGGTTCTTCGAAAAATCGGTCGCCCGGCAGACGGTCATGGTTGCCTCAACCAGCATTCTCCGCTGCCTTGGCGCCGCCATGCGGACGCTGCTGTCACGACTTCGACTGCAGCCCCTGCCCGCGCCTGGAAGAACAACCACCAACCCCGTGCTGAGGTTATGAGGGCCGAATGAAGTTTTTAAAGGGGATGGGCGCCTCCGGAGTAATTGGGTGCACCTGAGGAGGCACGCGTGTGTTGGACAAGCGACCGATCCGCGCCGGCTGGAGACCAATTCGACTTGTCCACGTTTAGCGCGTCGACCGCAGGACACCCTCTGCATGGTTGTGGCAACGCCGCTATACCCCCGATCGAGTTGTTTCCCGCCCGCTTGGGGCGAGGCGCGGGTCCGCCCTCGTCTGGGTGCAGCTGTTTCTCTGCGGAGGACCCCGCCCGCGTCAGCGAGCGGCCAGAGCCGATGTTTTGAGTGACGCGCGGAACCGGTAGCGACCGTCCTCGGCCTGTATGTCCAGCAACTGGGGCTGTGCACCACGGGCATCGAGGGCGCGCAGCGCCTCCGACACCCGCCCGGTGTTGGGGGCGAGCCCGGTGATCGTCGTCAAGCCGCCCTCGTCGCGCGCATCCACGAGCTGGCAGCCCGCCGGCATCAGCGCCTCGATCTGGCTGCGAACGGTTTGTGCAACGGGTGGTCTGGGCTGCGCTGGCTGGGCTGGCTGCGCTGGCTGCGCTGGCGCGGGTGGGTTTTCGGAGCCAGCCGACGCTGCCGTCTCCCGGCACGCGGCTTTCAGGCCATGTGCGCAACTCAGTTCCATCCACCCCCGTGCACGCGCGGCGTCGTCCCGCAGCGCCGCGTGCCGCGCGCATAGGGCGCACACGTAGGCTGCGCGCTGATCGTCCAGGCCGCACACTCGGTTGCAGCTGTCGTGGAAGTCCCGGCGAAGCATGCCGTCGCAGGCCTCATCCGAGCCGAGGAGGCAGGCGCGCCGCTCCAGGTGAGCGCGTGCCTCGCCCGACAGGCCGGCCTGGTCCAGCAGGGCGAGGCAACTTGCCGTGTTTCCAGCGTCGCAACCGGCGCTGTGGAATGTTGCGGCGAGCACGGGTTGCCCGCGTTTGTGCAACAACTCGGCTGCATCGGCACAGAAGCGCGCTGACTGGTCGCAGGCGAAGGATAGGTGGCTTCGGGCAGCCTCCACGTCGCCCACGGCGAGCAGGTGGGTCGCGAGCGCTCTGCACACGCCGAGACGTCCCGCCCTGCAGGCGGTCGCGATTTCATCCATCTCGGCCTGCGTGACCGCCCGAGCATCCCGGGGCGCGGGCCCCGCGGTCT
>JBIIUM010000291.1:0-3338 GCA_044339985.1 Burkholderiales bacterium
CCGGAGGAGAACCACCTGTTCCTGCAAGCGCTGGATGAATCCCTGCTGCCGTGAGTATCGCCATGTCCCACACTTCCTTCATCCGCCGCGCTGAAGTGGAACGCGCCACGCTGGAGACGCGCATCCGCGCCGGCATTGCGCTGGAAGGCAGCGGCCGCGCGCAATTGTCCACCGGCATCGGTTTCTTCGACCACATGCTCGAGCAGATCGCCCGCCACGGATTGTTCGACCTGGAGATCGAGGCCGGCGGCGATCTGCACGTGGACGGTCACCACACTGTGGAGGACGTGGGCATAACCCTGGGCCAGGCCTTCGCGAAAGCCGTAGGCGGCAAGCAGGGCGTGCGCCGCTATGGCCACGCTTATGTGCCGTTGGACGAGGCGCTGTCGCGGGTGGTGGTGGACCTCTCCGGCCGGCCGGGCCTGCAGTTTCGCGGTGAGTTCACACGCGCCATGATCGGCACCCTCGAAACCCAGCTTGTTTACGAATTTTTTCAGGGTTTCGTGAATCATGCCGCGGTCACGCTGCATGTGGACATGCTCCATGGCGTGAATGCCCATCACCAGTGCGAAACCGTGTTCAAGGCTTTCGGCCGGGCACTGCGCATGGCCGTGGAACTGGATCCGCGCGCTGCCGGTGTGCTGCCCTCCACCAAGGGTAGTCTGTAGCACCATGGGCGTGGCGGTGGTGGACTACGGAATGGGCAACCTGCGCTCGGTGGCGAAGGCCCTTGAGCACGTGGCCCCTGGCTGCGTGGTGCGGGTGACGGACCGGCCAGAGGAGATCGATGCCGCGGAGCGGGTGGTGTTTCCCGGGCAAGGCGCCATGCCCGATTGCATGCGTGAGCTGAATGCCCGGGGATTGCGCGCGGCGGTGCTGCGCGCCGCCGCCCACAAGCCCTTCCTGGGCATCTGCATCGGGCTGCAGATGCTGTTTGAACGTAGCGAAGAAGGCGACGTGGCGGGGTTGGGAATTCTCCCCGGCCGGGTGCGGCGCGTTGCGGCCGAGGGCCTGGTGGGCGCCGATGGCCGGCGCCTGAAGGTGCCCCACATGGGCTGGAACCGTGTGCACCAGGCCCGGGCGCATCCGCTTTGGGCTGGAATCCCGGAGGGTGAGCGCTTCTATTTCGTGCACAGCTATGTCGTCGAGCCGACGGATCCGGAGCTGGTGGCTGGCACCACCGACTACCCCGGGCCGTTTACCTGCGCTGTGGCGAAGGCTAGACTGTTTGCCGTTCAGTTCCATCCCGAAAAAAGTCATGCTGGCGGACTTAAGCTGCTGTCCAATTTCATGTCCTGGGATCCTGACTCGCCCCGGTGACTGCAAACGGATCGTCTGCCCCGTCCCCCCACCGCCTTCATGCCGCCCCGCGCGGCAGCAAAACGCCCAGGCACCCCATGCTCATCATCCCGGCCATCGACCTCAAGGACGGTCACTGCGTCCGTTTGCGCCAAGGCGAGATGGACCACGCCACGGTGTTTTCCGAAGATCCGGGCGCCATGGCGCGCCATTGGGTCGATCAGGGGGCGCGCCGCCTGCATCTGGTTGACCTCAATGGCGCCGTGGCCGGGCGGCCGCTCAATGAGTCGGCTGTGAAAGCCATCCTGCGCTCGGTGGGCGACAGCATTCCCGTGCAGTTGGGCGGCGGCATACGCGACCTCGACACCATCGAGCGCTACCTCGACGACGGCATCTCGTACGTAATCATCGGCACGGCCGCCGTCAAGACCCCGGGTTTCCTGCACGACGCCTGTTACGCATTCCCGGGCCACATCATGGTCGGCCTCGACTGCCGCGACGGCAAAGTGGCGGTGGAGGGGTGGTCCAAGCTCACCGGGCATGATGCGCTCGACCTGGCGCTCAAGTTCCAGGACTACGGCGTGGAGGCCATCATCCATACCGATATCGGGCGTGACGGCATGATGAACGGGGTCAACGTGGAGGCTACCGTGGCGCTCGCACGGCAGCTGTCGGTGCCTGTCATTGCCAGTGGCGGCGTCACCGATCTGGAGGACGTGCGCCGGCTGTGCGCGGTGCAGTTCGAGGGTATCAACGGCGCCATCGCCGGCCGCGCGCTCTACGAGGGCCGGCTCGATCTGGCGGCGGCCCAGAAGCTTGCCGACGAGCTGGGCGGCTGACGCGTCCGCACCAGCGCCACGCGCTCTGCGCCGCCATCCCACCATGGGCCTTGCCATCCGCATCATTCCTTGCCTGGACGTGGACCGCGGCCGCGTGGTGAAAGGCGTCAATTTCACGGGCCTGCGCGACGCGGGCGATCCGGTGGAGGTGGCGCGCCGCTACGACGAACAGGGCGCCGACGAGATCGCCTTCCTCGACATCACCGCCAGCTCCGATGGGCGCAACACCATCGTGCACGTGGTGGAGCAGGTGGCTGAGCAGGTGTTCATCCCGCTCACCGTGGGCGGCGGGGTTCGCAGCGTGGCCGATATCCGCCGCCTGCTCAACGCCGGCGCCGACAAGGTGAGCATCAACACCGCCGCAGTGCAGAATCCTGGGTTCGTGGCCGAGGCGTCGGGTTTTTTCGGCGCACAGTGCATCGTTGTGGCGGTGGATGCTAAGCGCGTGCCGGGCGAAGGCGCGCCGCGCTGGGAGGTGTTCACCCACGGCGGCCGCCGTGGCACGGGTCTGGACGCCGTGCTCTGGGGCCGGCGCATGCAGGCCGCGGGCGCGGGCGAGATTCTGCTCACCAGCATGGATCGGGACGGCACTCGCCAGGGCTTCGACCTGGAGTTGACTCGGGCGTTTTCCGACGCGCTCGATGTTCCCATCATCGCCAGCGGTGGCGTTGGCACCCTGGAGCATCTGGCCGACGGGGTGTGCCAGGGCCGTGCCGACGCGGTGTTGGCCGCCAGCATTTTCCATTACGGCGAGCACTCCATCGGTGCGGCCAAGCGCTTTCTGGCCGCTCGCGGCATCGAGGTGAGGCAGTTACCATGAGCGACTGGCTCGATGAAGTGAAATGGGATGCTGCCGGGCTCGTACCTGCCATCGCGCAGGATGTCCACAGCGGACGGGTGCTGATGGTGGCGTGGATGAACCGCGAGGCGCTTGCGCGCACCGCCAGCACTGGTGAAGCGCATTACTGGTCGCGCTCGCGCGGCCGTCCTTGGCACAAGGGCGAGGAATCGGGTCATGTGCAGCGTGTTCGCGAGTTGCGACTGGACTGCGACGGGGACGTGGTCCTTCTGGCGGTGGAGCAGGCCGGCGGCATTGCCTGCCACACCGGTAGGGAGCGCTGCTTCTTCCGCCGCTTGCGCGGCGAGGTCTGGGAAAGCACCGAGGCGGTGTTGCAGGATCCGGCGCGTATCTACGGCAAA
>JBIIUM010000292.1:0-3325 GCA_044339985.1 Burkholderiales bacterium
ACGCGAGGAAAGGGTCGTGACGTTCACCGTGTGCGTGCCGTGCGACTCCACGGCCCTCAGCGTGGGCGCCGATGGGGTGGCTGCAGCCATCGCCGCCGAGGCGGCTCGTCGGGCGCTGCCGGTGGAGATCAAGCGCACCAGCAGCCGCGGTCTGTTTTGGCTGGAACCGCTGGTGGAGGTGCTCACGGCTACGGGCGCCGTGGGCTACGGTCCGGTGGAGCCGGAGGCGGTGGCGGGTCTCTTCGAGGCTGGCTTCCTGCAGGGTAGAGGGCACGCCCGCTTCCTTGGTCTCGTGGAGGAAATCCCCTTCCTGGCGCGACAGGAGCGCCTGATCTTTTCCCGCGCCGGTGTGACGGACCCCCAGTCCTTGGCCGACTACCAGGCCCACGGCGGTATGGCAGGTCTGCGGCGCGCCCTGTCCATGGCACCCGCGGCGGTGGTGGACGAAGTGCACGCCTCCGGCCTGCGGGGCCGGGGCGGCGCGGCCTTTCCCACGGGTATCAAGTGGCGCACGGTGGCGGGTGCCCGGGCGCCGCGCAAGTACGTGGCCGTGAATGCCGACGAGGGTGACTCGGGCACCTACAGCGATCGCATGGTGATGGAGGGTGATCCATTCCTGCTGCTGGAGGGCATGGCCATCGCGGCCTACGCCACCGGCGCTAGCCACGGCTACATCTACGTGCGTTCCGAGTATCCCCACGCGGTGGCCGCGCTGGAAGCCGCGCTCGCCACCCTGCGTGCCGCCGGCTGGTACGGCGCCCGCGTGCAGGGCTCGGACTTCAGCTTCGACGCCGAGGTGCGGGTTGGCGCGGGCGCCTACATCTGCGGCGAGGAAACCGCCATGCTCGAGTCCATCGAGGGCAAGCGCGGCATGATCCGCTACAAGCCGCCGCTTCCGGCCCTGAAGGGCCTGTACGGCATGCCGACCCTGGTGAACAACGTGGTGTCGCTCGCCTCGGTCCCCGCGATTCTCGATAGGGGCGCGCTGTTTTATGCAGACTACGGCATGGGCCGCTCGCGTGGCACGCTGCCCATCCAGCTTGCGGGTAACGTGAAGCGCGCCGGTCTGGTGGAAAAGGCCTTCGGCGTGACCCTGCGCGAGCTGATCGACGACTTCGGCGGCGGCACGCGCAGCGGCCGCCCGGTGCGCGCCGTGCAGGTGGGCGGTCCGCTGGGCGCCTACTTCGACGCCAGCCTGCTGGACCTGCCGCTCGACTACGAGGCCCTGGCCGGTCACAAGGGCATGGTGGGCCACGGCGGCATCGTGGTGTTCGACGACACCGTGGACATGGCCGAGCAGGCCCGCTATGCCATGGCGTTCTGCGCCATCGAATCCTGCGGCAAGTGCACGCCCTGCCGGGTGGGCAGCACTCGCGGGCGCGAGTTGATCGAGCGCATCGTGCGCGGCGAGCGCCCGCGCGAAAACCATGTCCAGCTGCTCAAGCTCTGCGACGTGATGGAGAACGCCTCGCTGTGCGCCCTGGGCGGCATGGCCCCATGGCCGGTGCTGTCGGCGCTCAAGTATTTTCCCGAAGACTTCGGTCTCGAACCCCATAGGCAATCCGCCCATGTGGTCTGAACTGCGAGCGCTGCGCGAGGATGTGGACTACGGCACGCCACCGCGAGACGGCGAGCCCGTGGCGCTCACGGTGGACGGCGTGCCTGTCACCGTGCCCGCGGGCAGCAGCGTGATGCTGGCGGCGGCCGCCGCCGGCCGTCCGGTGCCGAAGCTCTGCGCCACCGACATGCTGGAGGCCTTCGGCAGCTGCCGGGTGTGCCTGGTGGAGATCGAGGGGCGCCGGGGTTTTCCGGCCGCCTGCACCACGCCAGTGGAGCCGGGCATGGCGGTGCGCACCGGCACGCCCCGCCTGGCCGAACTGCGCGCGGGCGTGATGGAGCTCTACCTGTCCGACTTCCCCGCCGAGGACGTGCCTGGCGGATGGAGCGAGCTGCACGAGGTCATCGCGGCCACCGGCGCGTCTTCACATGCCTACGGTGCGGGCGAGAATCACCTCGCCGCGCCGGTGGACGAGTCCAACCCCTATTTCCTGTTCGACCCCGCCAAGTGCATCGTGTGCTCGCGCTGCGTGCGCGCCTGCGAGGAGGTGCAGGGCACCTTCGCCCTCACCATCCAGGGCCGCGGCTTCGAGTCGAAGGTGGTGGCGAGCCAGGGCGAGCCGTTCCTGGACAGCGAGTGCGTGAGCTGCGGCGCCTGCGTGCAGGCCTGCCCCACGCAGTCGCTGGTGGAGAAGAGCCTGTTCGAAGGAGGGTACCGCCGTGCCGATCCCCCGCAAGCCTGAGGGTTCCGTGACCACCACCTGCGCTTACTGCGGCGTGGGCTGCGGTTTCAGGGCCGAGACCCTGGAGGGGCGCGTGGTGCGCATGATTCCCTGGAAGGAAGGCAAGGCCAACCACGGCCATAGCTGCGTGAAAGGCCGCTTCGCCTTCGACTACTACCGCCATCCCGATCGGGTGCGCGCGCCCATGATCCGCGCCAGCATCCATGACCCCTGGCGGGAAGTGTCCTGGGACGAGGCCATCGCCCACGCGGCTGCCGAGTTCAAGCGCATCCAGGCCGAGCACGGCCGGGGCTCGGTGGGCGCGGTGTCCTCCTCGCGCTGCACCAACGAAGAGATCTTCCTGATGCAGAAGTTCGCGCGGGTGGCGCTGCGCAACAACAACATCGACAACTGCTCGCGCATCTGTCATTCGCCCACCCAGTTCGGCCTGTCGGCCACCCTGGGGGCGGGCGCGGCCAGCCAGCACTTCGACTCGATCCTGCAGGCCGATGTGATCCTGGTGGTGGGCGCCAATCCCACCGAGGGCCACCCGGTGTTCGGTTCGATGATGAAACGGCGCATCCGCGAGGGCGCCCGGCTGATCGTCATCGACCCCCGTCGCACCGAGACGGTGGAATCGCCCCATTGCCGCGCCGACGTCCACCTGGCGCTGCGGCCGGGCACCAACGTGGCGGTGCTCGACAGCATCGCCCACGTGGTGGTGCGCGAGAAGCTCTACGACGAGGCGTTCGTGCGGGCCCGCTGCCACGGGCACGAGTTCGAGCAGTGGATGGCGCTGGTGGGAGATGCGCGCTACAGCCCCGAGTCGGTGGGCCCGGAGGCGGGCCTCGAGCCCGAGGACATCCGCCGCGCCGCCCGGCTGTATGCCTCGGGTCCCCGCAGCACCATCTACTACGGTCTCGGCGTCACCGAGCACAGCCAGGGCTCCACCGGCGTCATGTGCCTGGGCAACCTGGCGCTCGCCTGCGGCATGCTCGGGCGCGAGGGCGTGGGGGTCAACCCGCTGCGCGGCCAGGGCAACGTGC
>JBIIUM010000082.1:0-12346 GCA_044339985.1 Burkholderiales bacterium
GTTCGACATCTTCGGCTTTCGCATCATCACCCGCGACATCCCCGCCTGCTATCTGGCGCTGGGCGCGCTGCACGGGCTCTACAAGCCCATCCCCGGCAAGTTCAAGGACTACATCGCCATTCCCAAGACCAACGGCTACCAGTCGCTGCACACGACGCTGTTCGGCCCCTTCGGCATGCCCATCGAGGTGCAGATCCGCACCGCCGACATGCACCGCATCGCCGAGGCAGGCGTGGCCTCCCATTGGCTCTACAAGCAGTCCGACTCGGACCTCACCGACCTGCAGCGCAAGACCCACCTCTGGCTGCAGAGCCTGCTGGAGATGCAGACCCGCAGCGATTCGTCGGTGGAATTCCTCGAGCACCTCAAGGTGGACCTGTTCCCCGACGAGGTGTACGTGTTCACCCCCAAGGGCCGCATCCTGTCGCTGTCCCAGGGCTCCACCTGCGTGGACTTCGCCTACGCGGTGCACACCGATATCGGCAACCGCTGCGTGGCGGCGCGCATCAACGGCGAGCTGGTGCCCTTGCGCAGCGAGCTGCGCAATGGCGACCGGGTGGAGATCATCACCACCGCCCACGCCAAGCCCAACCCCGCCTGGCTCAACTACGTGGTGACAGGCAAGGCGCGCTCCAGCATCCGGCACTTCCTCAAGACCATGCAGTACGAGGAATCGGCGCAACTGGGCGAGCGGCTGCTCAACCAGGCGGTGTTGGCCATCGGCGGCAAGGAGGTGGTGATCGACGAGGCCCAGTGGGAACGCTACGCCCGGGACCACGGCAACCGGCCTCGTCTGGAAGTGCTGGCCGACATCGGCCTGGGCAAGCTGCTGGCCATCGTGGTGGCCAGGCAACTGCTGCGCCTTCGCGAGCAGGAAGGCGGATCCAACCGCCTGCCCGGCACGGTGGTGATCCGCGGCTCGGAGGGCATGGCGCTGCAGTTCGCCAAGTGCTGCCACCCCATCCCCGGCGACCCCATCATCGGCTACGTGAAAAAAGGCCAGGGCCTGGTGGTGCATACCCACGACTGCCCGGTGGCGCGCAAGATGCGCGGCGACCCGGACAAGTGGCTCGACGTGGAGTGGTCGCCCGACACCCGCAAGCTGTTCGCGGTGAACATTCGCATGGTGGTGTCCAACCAGCGCGGCGTGCTGGCCAAGCTGGCCGCTGAAATTGCCGAGGCGGGCTCCAACATCGACAACGTGAGCCTCGAGCCGGGCGATTCCAGCGCCTATTCCAACATCCACTTCACCTTGCAGGTGAACAACCGCCTCCACCTGGCCCACCTCATGCGCGGCCTGCGCCGCATTCCCGAGGTGATCCGCATCACGCGCCTGAAGGGCTGACCGACACCCCCTTTCCCCGGGGCGGTCCGCCTGGCCGCCCGTTCGACCCCCCCGTGCCCATGGACATCTTCTCCAGCCAATTCCTCTCCGCCCTGTTCGCCATCGTCGTCATCGATCTGGTGCTGGCGGGCGACAACGCCATCGTCATCGCTCTGGCCGCCCGCACCCTGCCGGCGAACCTGCAAAAAAAGGCCATCGTCTGGGGCACCGTGGGCGCCATCGCGTTGCGTGTGGTCATGACGCTGGTGGTGGTGTGGCTGCTCACCATCCCCTGGGTGCGCCTGGTGGGCGGCCTGCTGCTGGTGTGGATCGCCTTCAAGCTGCTGGCCGAGGAGCAGGACGAAGCCGAGGAGCAGGGCCGCGACGTCACCGATGCGCCTGCCGCCGCGGGCGCCAGCTTCGCTTCCGCCATCCGCACCATCGTGGTGGCCGACGCGGTGATGGGCCTGGACAACGTGCTGGGCGTGGCCGGCGCCGCCAAGGGAAGCTTCCTGCTGGTGATGCTGGGGCTGGCCATCAGCATCCCCATCATGATCTGGGGCAGCACCCTGATCCTCAAGTGGGTGGAGCGCTTCCCGGTCATCATCTACCTGGGCGCGGGCGTGCTGGCTTGGACCGCCGCCGCCATGATCCACCACGAGCCGTACCTCACGCCCTTGTTCGACGCCCATCGAGCACTGCTGGTGCTGCTGTACGCAGGCATGGTGGGCGGCATCCTGGGGGCCGGCTGGTGGGTGAAGCGGCGCCATGCCCGCGCCCGGCGCGACGCCGCGGCGTTGACTTCCGTCAAGCCGCCCGCGGGCTGAGTGCGCCAGCATGAGGGCGGGTTGAAGATGCCGGCAGCACGGCTCTCCGCCCGCACCGTCTCCACCCACACTCGCACCCGCCGCCGCCCGCCATGAAACCGCTCCGCTTCGCCGCTGCCCTGCTCGCTTGTGCGTGGCTCGCCCTGCCGGCGGCCGCCCAGTCGGGCGACGATGCCGCCACCGACGGCATCCCCAACCTGCCGGCGCGCAGCGAGCGCCTCGACATCTACGGTGCCGGCATGTGCCACACCTGCGAGTGGCGCCCCCGCGCCAAGGTCATGGCCGCCGCCGAGCAGTGCGGCACGCAATCCGGCGGCGCGGCCAAGTCGGGGCTGTTCGAATGCGGCCGCAACCCGGCGTGCGAACCAGTATGCAATTTCGTGCGCTGCGGGGAGTAGCCTGCCCGGGGCGGCGCCGCCCAGGCGCCGGGGGAAAACGGCGGCTCGGTCGGGGACGCTTGCCTTAGCCCTCAGACGGCCCGCACCGCCAAGCCCACACGCTGCACGGGGTTCACCAGCTGCCCCAACCCCTCGATGCGGCACGCCGCCGTGTCACCGTCCTCGATCACCACCGCCCCCGGCGTGCCCGTGGAGATGATGTCGCCTGGATGCAGGGTCATCACATGGGAGTGGAAGGCCACCAGGTAGGCGGGCGGGAACTGCATGTTGGCCACCACGTTGGCGCGGTGCAGGGTGCCGTTGTTCCAGGTGCCCACTTCCAGCGCCAGCACGTCGGCCACCTCGTCGCGGGTGATGAGGTGCGGGCCGAAGGAGAAGAAGGTGTCGAAGTTCTTGGAGCGCGTGAGGTAGCGGGGATTTTTCTGCAGGATGTCCTCGGCGGTCATGTCGAGGATGAGGCAGTAGCCGGCCACGAAATCGAGGGCCTGGTCTTCGGACACGCGGCGGCAGGTGCGGCCGATGATGACGCCCAGCTCGGCCTCGGCGGTGACGCGCTGCGACTCGGGCGGCAGCTCGATGGTGTCGCCGGGGCCGATGATGGTGTGATCTCCCTTGATGAAGGAGGCGGGCTCGTCGGGGTACACGGCGTTCAGGTCCGCAGCGTGGTCGCGGTAGTTGAGGCCGATGCCCCAGATCTTGCGCGGGTGGCGGTACAGCGGCCCGTAGCGCAGCGTGGCGGGGTCGCGGTAGCGCGCGGTGGCGAAGGCGTCGGCCGCCAGGGCCTCGCTCAGGCCCTGGACAATCAGCGCGAACAGATCGGTGGGCCAGGCACGCCCGAGGCGCGCGTTGATGTCGGCCACCAGCACCACGCCGTGGGGCAGCGCCACAGCGGCTTGTTCACGGCCTTCGTGGACGACGGTGCAAAGACGCATTCGGGTTTTCCTGGTCATTCCGCGGGGGCGGACAAGGCGGCGATTATAGAAGGCGACGCTGCTCAGCCGCCTTCTGACGCACGCGTGAGCGTCGGCGCGGCGGTCGCCGTCTGCGGGGCGGCTGCTGGAGCGGCCTGCGCCACCGGGTGACTCGCTTGCCGGACCGGCCGCCGCCAGGCGAAGTAGATCTCGCCCGGCCACCCTGGAAAGAGCGCGCCGAAGGCGAGATTGGCGCGCAGCCACCAGCCTTGATCTTCCAGGACGAAGCCGCGCTTGCGCATGAGGAACGCACCCGAATGAAACAGCGGCTCGAGCCCTGCGGTTACGGCCATGCGGCGCAGGCGGCGCGGCGAGAGCACACTCACGTGCCCGTGGGGCTGCGCGGTGCGGCGCAGCCGCCGCTCGCGCCACGCCAATCCCGGATGGGGCGTGACCGGGCCGCCACCGATAAGCATCCCGCCCGGCTTGAGCATGCGCGCCAGCCGGGCCACGCCGGTCTCGGGGTCGTGCAGGTGCTCCAGCACGTGGCAGGCAATCACCACGTCATAGGCATCGGCGGGCAGCAATGCGGGCGCGCCCGCCGACTCGAGATCCACGGTGACGATCCCGGTGTAGCCGCGGGCGGCAAGCTCGGCATTGCGCGGTGCGCAGTCGTAGGCATCCCAACGCTGCCACCAGGGGTGAGTGTCAGCGTGGAGGGCGAAGGCGATTTGTTGGCCATGGTCCACGCCTACCTCGGCGATGGCCAGGGGCGTGGAGCGCTCGCGTGCGGCTTCGTTCAAGAGCCCGTGCATGAACCAGTAGCGCAGCAGGCGAAAGGGATAGCGCACGGTTAGAACGCGCGAGGGCACATTGGGCAGACCGCGCAG
Organism: Burkholderiales bacterium; assembly: GCA_044339985.1. Lineage (GTDB taxonomy): Bacteria > Pseudomonadota > Gammaproteobacteria > Burkholderiales. Next base: position 4,351 of record JBIIUM010000082.1, read on the forward strand.
CGAGGCGCGGGCCAGGCTCGCAGGGGTCCAGCCCAACGGCCGGAAGCGGGACAGGAGGGACATCGAGGCTCCTCGATGCGCCCGAGGGCGCATGCAGTGCCCCTTGAAAGCAAGAGTGCATCGGCCATGACCGACGAGCTCTCGCCCTCAGATCGCCAGGCGATCGGGGCAGACTCGTGAAGGGGCTCAGGCCGCGAGAAGCGGCCCAGCCGACGGGTCAGGACTGCAGGAGCGAAGGGGGGGCCCGGGAGGGCGGCGGCGGACAGCCAGCACCGCCGGTGCGCACCAAGGTGGTGGACCGGACAGGAATTGCATGCGCCGGGAACAACGGCGCACGAGCCTGCGGGAAATCGGACGGCAGCGCGACCCCGGCCGCTTTGCGGGGGGCGAGATCGGCTTCCTCGACGAGAGGGAAACTGCGCTCGCGCAGCTCAGGACCGGTGGCGCGCGACCGATCGAGCGACTCGAGCCCAGGCAGGTGTATCGAACTGGACACCACGCGCGAGGGATCATCCAGCGCATGGGCGTGCAGCAGCGGCGCCACACACTGCACTGGCACCAGAAGCACCAACAGCAGCAGGGCGCGCAGACGGCGATGAAAGTCAACGCATCGAGACATGGGGTCAGAGACCGCGATGCGCTCCAGGCAGTTCCCGGTGCAAGGAACTACGCCAAAACCACAAAGGGGCGGTCAGCAAACACCAGGAGAAGTGGTGGGCCGTGAAGGATTCGAACCTTCGACCAACGGATTAAGAGTCCGCTGCTCTACCAGCTGAGCTAACGACCCGGGGGTACGGCGGGAGGTTGGTAGGTGGTGGGAGGCTCGAACTCCCGACCAACGGATTAAAAGTCCGCTGCTCTACCGACTGAGCTAACCACCCGTCGAAAAAAGACGCGCATTCTATTGGCCGACCCCAGGGGTGTCAACGCAAGAACGCCAAGGCGCGAACCGCGAGCGATCGTTTAAACGCGCCCTTGCTGCGAGCGCCTACTTGAGCCTGGCGAGCCGTTGCCGGGCTTTCTCGGCAGCGTCGGTCAAGGGATGTTTGGCGATGAGCTCTTCGAGGGTGCGGCGGGCGCCGACGGTGTCACCCGACTCGCTCTGCGCATTGGCGAGAACCACCATGGCGTCAGGCACCTTGTTGGTTTCGGGATAGCTCACCAGCAGCTTCTGCAATGCCGCGATGGCGTTGGGATACTTCTTCAGCCGGAAATAGGCCTCGCCCAGCCAATACTGGGCGTTGGGCGTCAACTCATGGAGCTTGTAGGTGCCCAGGAAGGCGTCGAAGTCGTTCACCGCGCCCTGGGAGTCGCCCGCCCGGTGCTTGGCAAGGGCCGCTTCGTAGGCCATGCGGGCGGCTTCTGATTCCCGCACGGGGGGGACAGTCGCACCGGCGGCGGGCGCCGAAGCCGCGCCGGGCGGCGGTACCGCCGCGATCACGGGCGAAGGTATCGCCGCTGATTCAAGCTTCCGCAAACGAAGATCAAACTCGCCCAGTTGCGAAAGGCTGGCCGCGGCGCCACCGGCGGCTTCGAGTTTCTTGAGGCGGGCATCGAGGTCGACGACGGCGTTGGTGCTGCCACCGGCACTCTCGAGCTTTTTCAGCCGGGCATCCAGTTCGACAATTTGCTGGGCCGAAGCCGGGCTGGCCGCCTGGGCAGCGGCTTCAAGCTTCTTGAGGCGGCCCTCCACTTCGGCAAGCTGTGCGGCGAGCTTCTTGCGTGCTTCGGCATCTTCCTTGGCGAGTTGCTCGACCCGGCGCGCACGCCCGTCCAGATCGTTGTAGAGATCGCTCTGGCGGCGCTCGGACTTGTCCTGGCGATCCTTGAACACCTCCACGCGATTGCCGGTTTCCTCGATGGCACCGCGCAATTCCCGCACCTGGCGGCCGAGCGCGTCGATCTGCCCGGATAGATCGAGCAGCACGCGGTTTTCGCTCGGCGCGGGCGCAGGCTTCGGCGCAGCGGGTTGCTGCGCCCAGGCCGGAGACGAAGCCGCCAGCACCAGCGCCAGCAAGGAGGCGGACGAGACACGCGACACGGTTGTCAGGCCCGCGCGATTACTTGTCCACGTCCGGGTAGATGAGGTCGCTGCGACGATTCTCGGCGTAGGAGTCCTCGTCCTTGCCAAGCGCCTTGGGCTTCTCTTCGCCGTAACTCACGGCCTCGATGCGGGTTGCGGGCACGCCCAGCAGCACCATGGCGCGCTTGACGCCGTCAGCGCGCCGCTGCCCGAGGGCGAGGTTGTACTCGGTGGAGCCACGATCGTCGCAGTTGCCCTCGATGCGCAGCTTGTACTTGGGGTTGTCGAGCAGGAAGCGGGCATGCAGATCGACCAGATCACGGTACTCGCCGGCGATCTCGAACTTGTCGAAATCGTAGAAGATGCTGCGCTTGGAGAGCGGGCTCGACGGGTCGCGCAACTGGGTGGCGGCATCGGTGAGCGGCCGCCCTGCCCCACCGCCGCCAGGCAGGGGCTTCACCTCGGCAGTCTCCTGTTCGCGGCGGCGGCGCTCCTCTTCCTCGCGCAGGCGGCGGTTGAGCTCTTCCTGCTCGCGCTGGGCGGCGGCCACACGGCGTTCCTCTGCCTCTTTCTTGCGCTGCGCCTCAAGCAGGTCGCGCTGCTCCACGTTGGCCTTGCTTTGCTCCTTGATGTCCTGGTTTGCGCAACCGGCGGCCAACAGCGCCAGCATCGACAGCAGCAGGATTCGTTTGATCATGACGGGTTCCTCGGTGGGTTTCAGCGGGGTTTCAACATCGGCCCCCAGGCCGGCTCGCGCACGTTACCGCTCGACTCGGAGAGGCGCTGCTTGATCCGGCCATCACGCGATACCGCCGCGAGAATGCCACGCCCGTTGAGTTCGGAAGCGTAGAGGATCATGCGGCCGTTTGGGGAAAAGGTGGGAGATGAGTCGTTGCGGCCATCGGTGAGCAGTTGCGCGTTGCGGCTGCCCACGTCCTGGATGGCCACGTTGTAGCGGCCGGAATTGCGCTGGATGAAGCAGAAGCTGCGGCCATCCGGCGACCAGCGCGGCGTCACGTTGTAGTTGCCTTCGAAGGTGATGCGCTCGGCACCGCCGCCGCTGGCGGGCATGCGGTAGATCTGCGGGCTGCCGCCGCGGTCGGAGGTGAACAGCAGCGAACGCCCGTCGGGCGACCAGTGTGCCTCGGTGTCGATGCCGGACGAATTGGTAAGGCGGGCAAGCTCGCTGCCATCGGCGCGCATGGTGTAGATCTGCGCAACCCCGTCGCGCGACAGGGTAAGCGACAGACGATCGCCATCCGGCGCCCACGCCGGCGAACTGTTGGCGCCATCGAAATTGGCCAGCACCCGCCTGCTCGCGTCGGCGACGCTGTGCACGATCACCATGGGTTTACGGCGTTCGAAAGACACATAGGCGATTCGCGAACCGTCCGGCGACCACGCCGGAGAGACGATGGGCTCGGGATGGGCAAAGATGAAATCCGCATTGGCGCCATCGGCGTCGGCCACGTGCAGCTCGAAGCGATCGCGGGCGCGCACCACGTAGCAGATGCGGGTGGAGAACACGCCCGCCTCGCCCGTGAGCTCCTCGTAGATGGTGTCGGCAATGCGATGGGCAATACCGCGCAGCTGGCTGGCTGGCACCGTGTAGCTGAAGCCGATGCGCTGCGTTTTCTTGAAGGCATCCATGAGACGGAAGCGCACGGCCACGCGGCCGTCCGAGCGCTCGGCAACGATGCCCATGACCAGATTCTCCACGCCGCGATTGCCGAAATTGAACCAGTCCACCTCCTCCGGCTCGGAAGGAAAGCGCGGCATCCAGCCAGCGGACTTCTCGCGGAACAGGCCGCTCCTGAGCAGGTCGGCGAGCACGATCTCGCTCACCTTGTCGCCATGGCGGTCCTGATTGACGAAGGGCAGCACGGTGATGGGTACTTCGCGCCCGCTGCCGCCGACGATCTCGATGGTGAGGGCGGCCCTGGACGCTGGCGTCAGGGCCAGGGCAGCGCCTGCACCGGAGCCTTGGATCAGGCTGCGGCGCATCCACGAAATCGGCTTCTCGGACATGATGAAATTATAGGCTGGCGGGGCTTCAGTCCCGCGGCCGGAACAGCAGCTTGAGATCGCGCAGCTGGGAGAACAGCTCCGGGTCGTCGGGCACAGGCAAGGGCTGGGCAAGCTCGATGGCCCGCTCCACTTCGCGGTCATAGGCGTTCGAACCACTGGCGCGCACCAGCCGGACGGTGGCAACGGTTCCGTTCTTCAGCAACTTCACCTCGAACTCCGCCTGAGGGTTGCCAACGATGCCCGGGGGCACCACCACTTTTTCCCGGATGGCGTTGCGAATCCGGGCCGTGTACTCATCGATGACCTTCTGCGCCGCCGCCGCCGCCTGGGCAGCGGCGCGCCTTTCGGCGTCGGCGCGCTCGCGCGCGCGGCGCGCCTCGTCGATGGCTCGTTGCTGGGCAAGCAAAGCTTGTCGGCTCTCCTCCTGGCGCCGCGCGTCGTCGGCGCGGCGTCTTGCCTCCTCCGCGCGGCGCGCCTCTTCCTGCCGCCGACGCTCTTCCTCGGCCACCCTGGCCGCCTCCGCGCGCTGACGCTCCTGCTCCTTGCGTTGCGCCTCGTCGGCCCTGCGCTGCTGTTCTTTTTCGTGCGCTTCGGCAGCTTTGCGCTCCTGAAGTTTCCGCTCCCGCTCGCGTCTTTCCCGCACGGCGATGTCGGGCTTGGCCGCCGGTGGCTCGGGCGCAGGACGCACCTGGGCGGCAGGCGGCGGGGGTTTCGGGACTGGCGGTGCTGGCTTGGGTACCGGCGCCGGGGGCTGGGGCTCTGGCGGAGCCGGCTTGGGCGCCGGCAGGGCGGGCTCGGGCGGCGGTTCCGGCATGGGTGGCGGCGGGACGGCCACGGGAACACGCGGTCTGTTGGGCAGCTCCGCCACCAATTCCACTTCCACGCGCTCCGGCGGCTTGCTCTGCCACGCCAGGCCAAGCACCAGAAAAACCCCGAACAGCAGGTGTACAAAGGCGGCCAAGACCGCGGGGAGCAGGTAGCCGGGCCGCTGCACGGCCTGCATCAGTTACCGCCCTTGGCCTTCGTGAGCAAGCCGATGCGCTGGACGCCAGCCATTTGCAGTCGATCCATCACTTCCATCACCTTGCCGTATTCCACGCGCTGATCTGCGGCGATTACCACCGGCCGCGTCTCGCCCGGGGTTTGGCTCTGGCCTTGCTTGACGATCGCGCCGAGCTCATCGAGGTTCACCCGCCGCTCGGAGGCCGTGCTGCCATCGCGCAGCGCCACCTGATTGCCCCCCAGGACGCGGACCTCGATGGGCTGGGCGGGCGCGGCCGATGACTTGCCCACCTGGGGCAGCTCCACCTGGCCGGTGTTGATCATGGGGGCGGTGACCATGAAGATCACCAGCAGCACCAGCATCACGTCGATGTAGGGCACCACGTTGATCTGGCTCATCACCCGCGAGCGCGAGCGGCGCGAGGTTTCCATGCAGCAGCCTCAGGAGCTTGCCGTCTGGCGCTGCAGCAGGTTCGAGAACTCTTCCATGAAGCTCTCGAAGCGCGAGGCCAGGCGGTCCACGTCGCGCACGTGGTGGTTGAAGGCGATCACCGCCGGGATGGCGGCAAACAGGCCGATGGCCGTGGCCACCAGCGCCTCGGCAATGCCCGGCGCGACCGCGGCCAGGGTGGCCTGGCTCACATTGGCGAGGCCGCGGAACGAATTCATGATCCCCCACACCGTGCCGAACAGGCCCACGTAGGGGCTCACCGAACCCACCGTGGCGAGGAAGTTGAGGTGCGATTCGAGCTCATCCATCTCACGCTGCCAGGTGGCGCGCATGGCGCGGCGGGCGCCATCCATGATGGTGGCGGTGCTCTGGCCCGATTGGCGGCGCAGGCGCAGGAACTCGCGGCTGCCAGCCAGGCAGATCTTTTCGAGGCTTCCGGCATATTCGCCATGACTGGCGGCGTCCTGCAGCAAGGCATTGAGGTCCTGCCCGCTCTGGGAGGAGCGGAAGCGGCGCTCGAACTCCTCGGTCTGCCGGCGTGCGGCGCGCAGCTGGAACAGCTTGTGGAAGATGAACCACCAGGACACGAAGGACAGCCCGGCGAGCAGCGCCATCACGAGCTGCACGATCAGGCTGGCGTTGGCCACCAGGTGGAGAATGGACAGGTCGGTGGTGGCGTTCATTGCGGGTTCGCGCTTGGGTTGGGCAACCAATCGAGGAGGGCGGTGCGCAGCCGGGCGGGCAGGCGCACGGGGCGCAGTCTGGACGCCGACACACAGGCAAGATTCACTTCGGCGCGCACGCAATCCTCACTGCCCGACACCGTCTGGTGAAGTGTGAATTGCGCGCCGCCCACGGCCGTCACCGCCAGGGTGGCGTCGAGCAGTTCGTCGAGCAGCGCCGGACGCAGATACTCCAGCCGCAGTGCGCGCACGATGAACAGGCAGCCCTCTTCGGCCACCAGGCGCGACGCCGGGCAGCCCAGGGTGCGCAACCATTCCATGCGGGCGCGCTCGAGAAAATCCAGGTAGGTGGCGTGGAACACGATGCCGCCGGCATCGGTGTCCTGGTAATAGACCCGCACCGGCACGGCGAAGCGGCGCTCCCCCGCCGGGGGTTTCAGCGTGAGGGGCATCGGCCCTCGCGGCGCGGCGCCGGAGTCACTCGGCCCGGCCTGCCCAAAGATCGGGGGTGCCCGCCACCGCCGGCGCGGCGAGCCCGAAATGGCGCCACGCCGACACCGTGGCCATGCGGCCCCGGGGTGTGCGCTGAAGATAGCCCTGCTGGATGAGGAAGGGCTCGAGCACGTCCTCGATGGTGTCGCGCTCCTCGCCAATGGCGGCGGCGAGATTGTCCACGCCCACAGGGCCACCGGAGAATTTTTCCATCACCGCCAGCAGCAGCTTGCGGTCCATCACGTCCAGTCCGGCGGCATCCACGTCGAGCATGGCGAGCGCCGCATCGGCCACCTCGCGGGTGATGCGCCCGTCGGCCTTGACCTGCGCGTAGTCGCGCACGCGGCGCAGCAGGCGGTTGGCGATGCGCGGTGTGCCCCGCGAGCGCGAGGCGATCTCCAGAGCGCCCTCATCGGCGATATCGGCTTCGAGCAGTCCGGCCGAGCGCAGCACGATGCGGGTGAGTTCGGCGGCGCTGTAGAACTCGAGCCGCGAAACGATCCCGAAGCGGTCGCGCAACGGGTTGGTGAGCATGCCGGCGCGGGTGGTGGCGCCCACCAGGGTGAAGGGCGGCAGGTCGAGCTTCACGGAGCGCGCCGCGGGGCCCTCGCCGATCATGATGTCGATCTGGTAGTCCTCGAGCGCGGGGTAGAGCACTTCCTCCACCACCGGCGAGAGGCGATGGATCTCGTCGATGAACAGCACGTCGTTGGGTTCGAGGTTGGTGAGCAGCGCCGCCAGGTCGCCGGCGCGCTCCAGCACCGGCCCGGAGGTCTGGCGCAGGCCCACCCCCATCTCGCGGGCCACGATATGCGCGAGGGTGGTCTTGCCCAGACCGGGCGGGCCGAACAACAGCACGTGATCAAGCGGCTCGCGGCGATTGCGGGCGGCCTCGATGAAGATGGAGAGCTGGCCGCGGATTTTTTCCTGGCCCACGTACTCCTCGAGCTGGCGCGGGCGCAAGGCACGCTCGATAACCTCCTCCTGGGGGCCCCGTGCGGCCGGGGCGATCAGGCGGTCGGTTTCGAGCATCGCAGCGTGCGCTTCAACCGGGATTGGCCGCCCGGAAACGCGCCAGGTAGCCGTCGGCCAGGGCCGACTGGGCGCGCGCCGCCTCGGGCAAGGCGGCTGCCACCCGGTCCATGCGGGCAGAGAAGATGCCGGTGACCTTGATCACCAGCGCTTTCTGGTATTTGGCACCGAGGTCGGACAGGGCAAAGCGCTGGCCCTCCATGTTGTCGCTGCCGGCGGCGGAGAAGCGCATGGCGCGGTCTTCCTCGGCGTACACGTAGGTGAGCGTCCTTTGCTCCTCCTCGG